>NZ_JBSWWU010000004.1:0-417243 GCF_056160245.1 Aquimarina sp. AWH4_224
ATAAAGCTGGTTTAGTAAGCCTATCTGAAAGTTTTGATAAAGTAAGATGGAAAATTGATCTTACAGGAAACAAAATAAAAGCTACTCATGGGCATTCAATTTCCATATGTCAGGAATTGGTGTCTACTATTCCACCTCAGGTTTTATATCATGGTACCAGTGTCAAGAATCTGGAAGCAATCCTGGAAGTAGGTCTAAAGTCTATGCAAAGACAATATGTGCATTTGTCTGAGGATATGTATTTGGCAAAGGAAGTTGGGCAGCGATATGGTAAGCCGGTCATTATTGAGATAGATACTCCAAAACTTATAGATAAAGGGTGGGAGTTTTATAAAACTGAAGAGAACGTATGGCTGACCAGGGATATTCCTGCTTCCAACCTATCGTTTGAACCTTGGGATTTTGATATTGATCAGGACACCAAAGAAACCGTTTTGAAAGAATTAAAGAAAGAAATAGGTTTAACACATTCACTTTCAAACAAGACCAATAAACTTGAGCTGGTTGCAAGACATGGTTCTAACGATGATTGCTTATTCAAAAACTTAAAAAATAGTGAGTATTATGTGGTTCATCTTACATGGAGTGGTAAAAAAGAAAAAGATGGATGGCCAAGAATTGAAATATATCAAAGTTTTAAAGAGTGGGTCAATAAAAGATTAATATTTGATCAAGAGGATTGGTATAACTAAACATTATCTCTAAATAAAATGGTGGAGCATTTTAAAGATAAATTTAAAAATAAAACAGATGAAGAATTGTACTTCATTCTGGAAAATTCAGATAGTTATAATAAAGATGCTGTACAGGCTGCTGATATCATACTCGAGATGCGCAAAGGGATCAATATTGAGATAGTTGCTGAACCCTTAACAGAAGAATTACATGAAGAAGATGCAAAGATATCTCATTTTGACCTGAAACCTTTTTTGAGAACTTTTAACAGCAAGGATGTACTAACTGCATTTTCTTCAGCTGTTTTATGGACTGCCTTGCAAGAAGGTTTTGCATTTTTCAAAAGTGAAGACTATTTTGACGGTTTGGAAGTTTGGATTAACCTTCTAATATTCTTATTTGTTTTTACCGTTAACCACGTTATTTATCGAATGGACCACAATAGATCAAATAATTATTTGGGTAGAGTGCTTCATAGCTTATTGGTTTTAGCTTTTTTTATTGTGATAAAAAGTTTGTTTTACTCTTTAGTAGATTTGAGTTTTATTTCATTTATCGGAGGACATAACGTTTGGAATTTATTAGGCTTCATTATTTTTATTTCTTTTTCCGAGCTATTAATTGGGGTGTTAAGACGATTTTTTAAATTCATACGATGGGAAATACTCTAAAGATCAAAATAATCATATCGGTTTTCTCGATTTTATTGTTAATGAGTATTGCTCTGATCGAGAATAACTTTTACAAGACTCCTACTTATAAGAGATGGGGCAATTTGGAATGGAATGACTTTAATGGAATTACAAGCCCATTTACAGATTTTGACGCTGCCATTTTTAGTGACATATATTTAGAACAGGATTCATTGAATAATACGTTTAGAGCATATGCGGCTCAAAATAATCAAAGATCTTGGAAAAAGGATCAAGATGAGGACTCTGATGATTTATTAAATCATGAACAATACCATTTCAATATTGCAGAAGTTTATGCAAGAAAAATGAATGCTTTTATTAAAGAGAATCCCGGCGAAGATTATCAGTTTTATGAAGATCAGCTTTCTTTATTTAAGATTGAGGAGCAAGAAATGCAAGATCAATATGATCAAGATTCTGATCATAGTATTTCTAGGGTGAATCAAGTGATTTGGGAGTATAAAATTGATTCTTTATTACAACAATATTCAGATCAGACAGGTGTTATAACTGATTATTATTCAGGTGCTCAGGTATATTTTTCACAAAAACCTGAATTTCAAAATGGTATGGATTCAATTAATGAGAGTAGCTATAGAAATTTTGAATTGCAAAAATATGATATGGAGTTGTCTTTGACTTCATTTCAATATCTGATTCCTGAATTCGATGACATAGAACAAAGCATCAAGGAGTATTATGAGGATAATGATGTTGAATTGAAGTCATTTGAGAAAATTAATGTCAACGATGATATAAAGATATTCGCAACGGTCGAAGATACTAGTTATAACATTTTGGAAAAGAATACTTGGTTGTATTCGAAAGATTATTTATATAAGCTAGTAGCGAGCTATCCTTCGGAATACCAGGAAAATTTTAAGTATGTTAGGATTGTAAATAATTTCATGGACTCATTTAATGTCATAAATACGGATGAATATTGGTTAAAAAAGTTTCAGCATTCAGATATAGATTATAAACATAGAGATTTAACACAAACTAAAGAGGGTGAGGATTGTTTGGTTTATGGTTATGAAAATCAATATGTCTTTTTTAGAGGACCAATCTTTACAAAAAATGGCACCTTAGTTTTGGTTCAGAATATTCCTTCTAGGGACAAAATCGATATTAAGTACAATTTTTTGAGATTACACAATCATGCTTTTCAGTATAACATGGAGGACACACAGGATCAATTTCTAAAGATCCCTTTTGAAAAAGTTCCGAAAAACACTTTCGAAGTTGAATTTGGATTCGTGCCTGATAGTACTGTTGCCAACGACTGTTATGAGTTTAATTACCAAACCTTGGAAATTACTCCTCAACCCCAAACGCCTTAAAAACCATCCTTACCTCATAAGGATATAATAACTGCCTACGTCCTGTATCCAATCCTTTAATTTCCTTTAATTTTAATCGCAGTGTTTCACGACTAATTCCAAACTGTTGAGCAAGTTCAGCTTTGCTCCAAAATCTCATTTCCATTGTTTTGTATTTAAGGTTATATAGGTCTTTTTCAGATCAAAGAACCAAGTATATACTTAGGATATAAACATAGCTCAGAGACCTCACTAAACTACCATAGTTTCTGTAATAAACCATAACCAAAACAGGCTTGTACAATCCCATTTGTTACCTATAGATTGATCGCTTTCCTTTGATTAAAAATCAGTAGATCATGTTCAAATGGATTGCCGGAGGATTGGCCGCTTTTTTCTCGATTAGGTATTTGTCCCGTTTACAAAGGGCAAGTACCAATATTACATCCAGGATACGGGTAAAGATCCATAAGGTCAACCTAACGGGTATCGAATTAAAAGCAGAGGTACAGTTACAAAATCCAAATCCTGTGAATTTGAGAATTCAACATCCTTTTGTAAAGATTTTATTCAAAGATAAAGTGTTGGGCACTTCTACCATCGAGAATCGAGTCATCAAACTGGAAGATAACAGTGAAAAGCGATTTGACCTAAATATTAAATCTGCTGGATGGTTGACGTTGATCCAAATTCTCGGGACTAAAATTGCCAGTGATATCCGAACAGGAAATCCGGTGGAGCTACCCATACAGACCCAGGTTACTACCCGAGTAAATGGACTCCCTTATGAAAAGACAGATAACATCATAGTTCAATTATAATGCAGGCGCAGCAGTCAAGACATATTCATCCCGGTAAGCAATACGAAGCTTTAATTCCAAAGAGCATTCGACAAGATACCGTGATCAAAGGACCAGGAAAGGCAGAGCTTAAAGATACTCTTGAGCTTATGAAGCGGATGATTGTAGAAACGCTGTCGGACACCAGGTTACTAGCTCACAAATTGCGAAGTACTTCGCTGTTCAATACCTGTAAAAATATCTGGTATTTTGTATATCAGCATATCCAATACAAAATGGATAAAAGAGGGATAGAGCAAGTGCGTAGACCCTCTCGAACCTGGGCAGATCGAAAAACGGGTGTGGATTGTGATTGCTATACCGTGTTTATCGGAAGCATTTTGATGAACTTGGATATTCCATTTAAGATCCGAATTACCAAATATGGAGGGAAATCTCATTTTCAACATGTATATCCAGTAGTGTTTACAAAGGGTAAACCAATTATTATGGATTGTGTTACAGATCGCTTTGATCATGAAGTCCCTTATTCACAAAAAAAAGATATTGAGATTAACACTTCTGGTTTAAGTGGTGTGGATACAATTGACATTAGTTTAGATGCTCTGGAGCAACCCAGGATCCCTTTACATCAAATCATTAGGCCCAAGATTTTCCCTTATGTTTATTGTACTTCCAAGACTACCCCAACACCTATCTCAAAAGCTACAAAAACAGGAAGATCGGTATCTCCTTTTCGATTGGAAACTGGAAAAATGATGGATTCAGGAACAGATAAAGAAGGTTTTGATCTCTTGGATTTTTTGATCAAAGCAGGAATTTCTGTAGGACTAGGGATAGGAGTGATACGATTATTAACCAAAAGACAAACATCAAGAACCAGAGTTAAGAACTGATCTTTAAGGATTAGAAAAATGAAACAATTATGGAATTACACCGATTAGATGGATTAGATGCCACAGGCATAGATCATATGGAAATAGAGGATACTACATCTTTTATGGGTAGCATTGAAGAACCCCCTGAGATCGCTTATGAAATTTTGGATGAAGAAGGTAATGTAGTGCTGTATGCTGATGCTGAAGAAAATATCTATGTGATTGATGGTTTGAATGGCTTTTTTAGAAAGATAGGAAGAGGACTTAAAAAATTTGTAAAGAATGTAGGTAAAAAAGTAGTCAAGCCTGTAGTTCGAACCTTTAATCGTTTTTTGAACCCTGCCACTATTCTATTGCGAAATGGATTTTTGTTGGCGATGAAAGCGGATATGATGAAAGTAGCGAGTCGATTGCGCTTTGGATACCTTAGTGAAGCCCAAGCAAAGAAAATGGGCATTGATATTGGTAAACATCGAAAATTAAAAAAGGCCATAGCCAAGGCAGAAAAGATCTATCGTTTGGCGGGTGGTAGAGGTAGAAACCTTAGAAAAGCAATTTTAAAAGGTAAAGGGAATAAAGACAGAAAGGTACCTCTTAGTGGTTTTAGCTTAGGGACTATTGATAGCGAACCTGAAATCTTTAATGATCCATTTGAGAAATTTGTAGTAGAATCTGATCTGGATACTTTTGAAGCTTTTCTAAATAATGAAGTAGCAATTGATGGATTAGGTGCAGTAGCCACCGGAACTGCTATGGCTACAGCTAGTGGAGCAGTAGCAAGTGTGGCCACTATATTAAACAAGATTGGAAACATCTTTGGTCAGGCAAATAAGGTAAAAGATCAGGCTAATGAGATTAGACGACAAGCACAAACCTTATTTCGTAAACCAAGATCGCTACCAAGACTTCCTTCAAGAACACCTATTCGCAACGGGGTACCTAGATCTATTCCTTCTGGTTCTGTGATACGCCCTTCTCCTTTTTCAAGAAGAACAATACCGCGAGTGCAGACAATCTCTCAAAATCAATCCTTAACCAAAACAAATAATACTGAAGGTAAAAGAGGATTTTTTGCAAAGAATAAAACTGCACTACTAGTAGGAGCTGGAGTTTTGGTAGCTGGATCCGCAATAGCAATTGCTGTAAAATCAAACAAACCAAAACGCTCAAAACCAGTATCAGGAACTCCTAAAAAGAGAAACACAGGAAGGGATTCTTTAGGAAGATTCACCAAAGGACATTCGATTAAGAGAAAGAAAAGAGTACAACAAAAAGCCTCGGAGAAACTAGTGCCAAAAGCACTGCTGTAAACCAAGGCTCTGTTATGATTTTGATTTTTAGAATACTAATGCTCGGCTAATTCCAATTCAAAATCTCCCTAACTAAACACATTCAAAAGTAAAGCTACTCTGTAGCGTAAGCGTGAACTAAAGATTAAATTATTATGAAGACAAAAACAAACGTAAAAGATAGTCTACTTGATGTAGGCAAGCATTTAAGTTCCGGGGTATTAGGCATGGTATCCGGATCTTATGTAGGAAGGCATTCCCTCATTCTTGGTGCGCTGACCATTTTTGGGGGAGCCTACTATCAAAAAGATTGGATCGTAACTGCAGGAGCTACTATGGCATTTTCGGGAATGGCAAAGTCAGGTGATCCTCAAACCACCCAAGGTATAGATGGAGTTAAAGATGATTTAGAAGAAGCAAAAGATAGAGCTGTGACTTCGCTTAAAGCCATTGGTAAGAAGTTATATCTGGATAAGTTATCTCCATCACTAGCACAAAAACTCTCCCTTGGGAATCTAGAAGATAGACCTTTGGTTTTTATGGGTTCTGAAGTGGTAGACGAAGGTGATTTTGATACTTCAGAAGTTGATGATATCATCCAGCGTATTGAAGCTGGAGATCCTCTACCTACTGCTGATATCCAAAATGTCATTGAAGGAGTAGATGGAGATATGGCAAGCGAAGATTTTGGAAATATCGATATCGATGCCCTTGATGGGGCTGAAGATATCAGAGAACTCAACGCTATTGCATAAGAGACGAATCATTTCAATCAAACTAATAATTCTTAACAAACATAATAGACTATGAAACCCATGATAAAAAGCTCTAGAAGTCAATTTCTAGAAATTGTAAATGCACATATTTCGCTTAGAGATCAAGCTAAGAAATTTGATCCGGCAATGGTAAAAGTTGCTACGGATATCAAAGAAGGGCGGTTACAATTGGCAGATGCTGCCTATTACTCGATCAAATTTGCGGGTAACAGAGCAAATATCGACATGTTCGAAACCCAGGATGCCAAAGAGATCGGTATTACTAATGTCACTCAATCCAAACTACAAAAGGATCGCTTGTTTTTGTGTAATCGGATCATTCTTTTGGGAGCAGAGATAGAAGGAGATCTTCCTGATAGTGATCTGCAGCTTAAAAAATTAATGAAGCAAACAGACTTTGATAGTATCAAGAAAGTAGCAGGATTACAGAATGGTGTATTCTCTCTTGTAGCCAATAAGAAAACAATTATCGATGAGCGCCCTATGCAGGAGTTTATCACAGACAACAACCAGATGACCAATTTAGGAACGTATTATCTGGAGAGTCCAAGATTCATTCGAGATGATGAAGAATTTGAATTCAATATTGAATTGGGAGAAGATGCTCCAGAGAAAACCTTGCTTAAAGTAGTACTAGCGGGCACCGTAACTATTCCTGCATAATTCAAGAGGTAATGGAGCAAAAAGTAAAAGAAACCCGTATTGCTTTTCCCTTTACAGTAAAAGAAGCAAATAAACTAGTATCGGTAGATAATCTGGAGCTTCCTAAACATACGAAAATAGTAAAGGGAATACAGTTGCTCTCGGACAGGCCAGATAAGTTGTATTACAGAGGGAGTCAACGTATTGAGATTGGAGGAGAAGAACTTTTTCCAGATGGATTTGATAGTAAGATTCTGATGGCCTCTGTAAGCGTTGCTCCAAGAGAACGGTTCTTTGACTTGGGAGAAGTATTGCCGGGAGATCTACTAGTAAAGGTTCGATTTGAAGATAAAGATCATACGCAAGCTCCTTTTGAAGATGGATATAGGGTGACTTTGGTGCTGCTTATTGATGAACATATTTAGAACGAATAATAAAAGGCTAATATGAAATGTTTTAGTAGGTTATACAATAAAGAGGGCAGTAGTTCTGTTATTGTGCGCAGGAAGTTTGTGCCTATACGATTTCAAATAACAAGGGAAAATCAATATGTTAACGCAACTGCCAAACTTCCTTTTACTTTCAATACGCTTGTAGGGCTATTGACTATAAGTAAAGCAGAACCTTGCAATGAAACACCGTATCCACCCACTTATTATTTTGGTATCTCTGATACTGAGATGATAGATGATCAGTTTTTAACCACTGATTCAGGAAATACGTATGATAGCCCATATCCTCCAGATATACGAATTGAAAACACTGAAGGTAAGTGGTGGTATTTTGTACACCCTTTGCTAGATAGAAATCCTTATCAGTTAGGTCCACAAGGGTTTCGCCCTTTAGAAAACCCAAAGCAATTAGAGATACATCACCCAGGACAATGTCTGCCGGAATACTATGCCTTATGGAGTAGACCAGTAACAGCATCGGGAACTATATTTCTATCCTTTTTTCCTGAATCTTAAATAAGAAAGAACAATGGTATTAGGAACCTTACAATTACGACAACCAAGAGGATTGTTTTATCATGAAGATCAGTTACATGTGAGTGATAGTTTTGCCAATAGTGAGAAAGAGGAGCTAACTACAATGGCAAATACGTTTTCCAAGCTTGAAAAATTACCAGAACAATACCGGCTTACTCCGGTAGATGAGTCTGAAAATATAGATTATATCACTGCCACTTTTGAAGATAATGGTCAAGCCAGCTATCCTTATGAAGTTACCGTATGGCTACTAATAGAAGAGGCCACATAGTGGCCATTTGAAATAATAATACGACATCTTACCCATTTGAGTGAGATGTCAAAATTGACGATGTCAATGAGAGAAGAATTTGCAGTTACATATGCCGATAGAAGAGCAAAAGAACGAGGATATGAGAATTATCGAATCGTATATAGAGAATTTGTTATTCCACCTAATGGAGCTTTAAAGTTTCAGGGGTATAATGAGATTTGGTTGGTCACCTACATCTCCTGGGGACTTATTGTAAAATCTCCTTATGGGAGATACACCAATTGGTACACCCAGGGGATTGTAGAAAACACCCATGAGCATGCGGATCGAATAGAAATTATCAATACCCGAAAGTATCAAAGAAAGATTCGGTTTTTACAGGTAATTCTTAAAAAGGAAGAAGATGGAAGTACGCAAGAAAAAACCGGGATCGGTGAGGTTAACAGATGAGCAATACCAAGAGATGTATCAATTGGGTATAAGCAGTGAAAGCGCCTTTGTAAAGTATAAACTGGATCAGGCCCAGGGAAAACTAGAAGTGTTGAAAGGTTCAAAAGAAGAACCAGCGATAAAGACACTTCCTGTGGCTCAGGAAAAAATAGCTCAAAATACTATGGTTGAAGACAAGCTCACTATACAGCGTTTGGTTCTTGAAAACCAGAGTTTAAAAAACAAACTAGAGGAGATCTCAGAGAACAATCAGCAGACCTTAAGTGGAGTAAACCATAAGGTACATGCGATGCTGCAGGAGGAATTAATGAAACGAGACTTTGAAGCATTAAAAACCACTACATCAAAACAGGAAGAGCAAATAGAAAAGTTAGAAGAGGAGCTAAAAAAATCGCGAAAAGAAACTGAGACTAAACAGGAGGAGATAGAAGCTTTGGTCAAGAAATTAGGTTTAGTAGAATTAGGTAAGGCCCTGCTTCCTGGTGCGATATCTGGATTAGCCAAACAATATCCTCAACAAATGAAAGGTATAGCAACCACACTAGGGAGTTTGGGCCTTAAAGAAGCCAATGAAAATACTGATCAAGATCAAGATTATCTGCTTGAAGTATTAAATCACTTGAGCGAAATATTTACCGAAGAGCAGTTTGTACAAGTAGTGCAGCTAATGATGAAGTTAGGAGAGCAGATGGAAGAAGATCAACAGCTCGTACAAAAGATAAGTTACTATATGGATCAACTTAAAGAAAAAAGAAACAATCAAGAATAGAATATGAGAACACCAATAACCATAACCATAGAGGTAAAAGATAAGACAGAAGCGCATCAAGTCAGAAAGGCTTTTGAGACCATGAACAGACATTTTAAAGCTAGAGGGATTATCAAAATGGAGCAGCTTTTTTTAAGTGATGCCTTTATTAGAAATCTGGTTAAAATGAAAATCAATAAACGATAATGGCAGCACCATTGGTGGCATTGGCAAAGGGAGGAATTCAAAGAAAGCCACAAATAAATTTCAATTCCAAAGTGACGACAGTCCTTTTAGCCACAGGTTTGGGACTTGGAATGTTCTTCGGTGTACGATCGCTGGTTCGAAAGCTAAAAAGAAACCATAGAGAGCGACAAGCATTGAATGATGGGAATCCTTCTAGCTATGCCACCCGATTGAAGATGGCCTTTGAGAATGATAATGCTTTTGGATGGGGAACAGATGAGGAAGCTGTATACATAGCGCTGGAGCAGATACCATCTGCTTCTATGATGCGAAAAGTATTAAGAGCATATAAAGACTTATACAATCAAAACCTATCGGCAGATTTAAAAAATGAACTGACTAGTCAAGAATATGCTATTGCCCTGGATATCATCAACTCAAAGCGGTAAGCAAGAGCAATTTCTTTTAAACTTTAAAAAAACTTATAGATGAAAAGAAGAACAATTTCCAAATCAAAACCTAAGCCTAAAAGAGATTCAGAGAATAAACCTCCAAAGAAATATGTAATGTATGGTTTAGGTATTGCAGCCTTGCTCGGTGGAGGGTATTTAGCCTTTCAGTTTTTTAGAAATAAAGCTGCCAGGCAAAGAGGAATAGAAGAACCTATAGCAGTGCCCAAACCTAGAGATATTGTTACCACACCTATATTACCAGTTGCACCTTCCGGAGATTTTCCATTACGAAAAGGAAGCAGAGGATCTTTGGTACAATTACTACAAAAAGCATTGTTAGGTAAAGGAGGGCAAGCGGCTTTGATCATTAAAGAAACCAGTCTAAAAGCTGGACAACCTGATGGTATATTTGGCAGAGGGACGGAGCGTGCGTTACGAGCCGCTGGATTCCCTTCAGTAATCACACAAACGATATTTAGGTCATTGGTAGGCAATAGCAAAGATGGTTCGGCCTTTAATCCTGGAATGATAGCTAATGATATTATTGCAGCAGCCAATACTCGAAATTTGTTTGGAGTTCTAGGTGGGTTAAAGAAAATCGGTACCACAAAACAGTATAGCCAGGTCAGCAACTTTTTTCAAAACATTAGAATCTTGGGAGTAAGAGTTAGCTCATTAGTTAATGCGCTTTTAAGTGTAGCATTTGTAAGAAAGGAACTAGAGAAGGTGAAAATCCGTGCCGAGTTTAGACGAATGGGATTAAAACAAAACAGTCGAGGAATTTGGTTTATACCCTCCTTAGGTGGAGTTGAAGATTTTATGGATGTTGATGATCAGATAGCATACGAATGGAATTTAGCAGTAGCTAATACGCCTACTATACTTCGATCTGAGGATGGAACTTTTATTGTTCCGGAGGTGTTACCAAAGACTGTGGTTGGATATATTACAGGGATGAGGGATGGAGTAACACGAATACTTACACAATCTGGAGAAACCGTTTTTGCTCCAACACAGAATTTAAGTACAGTATAGATTTAAAAATGGATGTTGACCAAAAGTTTACAAATACTAAAAAGCAAACAATACAAGGTTTACCATGAACCTTATCGATTAAACATCGTAGGGTATAGAAGTCGTAAGGTCCGAAGTAATACATTTGATGATGAGATCCATGTGTTTTATACAACAGACAAAGGGAAGTGGGTTTATCATATATTTAAAGCAACTACAGATCCTGGACAATATTGGTTAGAAAATCCTATGCATCCGCAAGGAACGGCATTTTTAAAGAAAGGACAATATATCGACTCTCATAGCTTGGGATTACACAGAGGAGTATATCAAGCATTAGTACAAACAAAACCAGTAAATATTGTAAGAAACTATAATCGAAAAGGATTATTTAAATGGTTTGAAAGTGGAACTCAACACACAGGTAGATTTGGTATCAATATACATAGAGCTAGAAAACAAGGAACAACCAAGGTAATTGATGGATTCTCTGCAGGCTGTTTGGTTTTTGCAAATGCAAAAGATTTTGACCGCTTCATAGGGATTACTAAAGAACATCAAAAACGATACGGGAACTCGTTTACACTAACTCTTGTAGATTTTAGGGATGAGAGAAGAAGGCGATTACAAAAGATTGCTTGGGGATCCTTATTAGCTGGAGGAGCAATGCTACTTATTAATCGATTAAACTAACAATGAGGTTATCAAAAACGACAAAGAAAGCCGGACTGGCCCTTATAGGAAGTATGCTGGGATTTATCATTGCTAAAAGATACTCTCCAAAAGAAACCTATCCCTTTATTTTGATTGGAGGGTTTATTGGAAATTGTTTGGGAGAAGAATTAGTAGAAGAAGATCAACTAGGGCTATAATAATACCAAAAACGAAAACAATGAAAATCAATCTTAAGAAACTATATGTCGTATACAAACCTGTAAAGCATGCTGAAAAAGTAGATGTATTTAGTAATAGACCTACTTCTATACATGATCTGTATTTACAATTCAGAGGAGGGTTGCAACCTAAGAGAATTTATGGGATCTATACTACAATTTCAGAGGCTAAAAAGGTTGCCAGTGGTATTTACAGAAAATACAATATTAAAAGATGATAGTATGAGTGTAACAAAAACAAATACTACCTATTTTGAGGGCGAACAACCAGTAAAAATTAAGGCCTACTACAAATATGAATTGGCGGCTTTATATAATGTATGTACAAAAACTTTTGCATCCTGGATGCATATATACATAGAAGAGTTAAGACAATATGGGTATAAAAAAAGCACCAAACTTCTTAGACCAGAAGTGGTGCGTTTTTTGTTTGAGCGTTTGGGTGAGCCTTGATTTGTAATGGTTAAGTCTTAACTATTACAATTTACGTATTCATCGATCCATAGTTTAGCTTGTTCCTTAAGAATTTGTTCAATGTTGCTTAAATCAGCTTCTGGATAATAGTAATTTTCTTCTTCATATTCAAGTTGTGCCCAAGCATGGTAAATAAGATAAAAAACTGTTAATCCATGTTCATGGTCAATCCGATTATATAGTTTATAAAGTTCATTTAAGTTTTTTCTTAATGAACTATTAATCAGAATTTCGTTCAGGTGGAAATGCGCCTTAGCTATTGTTGAAAATACACCGTACTTTTCTTCAAGATTCAAGTCACTTAATACAGCTGAAACATAAGGTTTAATTTCGTAGCTTTCTACAGGTTTAGAAAATGAGGCTAACATAAGAACATTATCCGAAATAATTCCTTTATTCATTAACTCTAAAGCCCAATCTATTGTTAGATTGTAATCAAAGGATTCAATAGCATTATGCCATTGAATTAAATCATTATATTTTGATTCTTTTTTCATTTTAGATTACACGCATCGCTTCATATACCTAATTGCAGCCGGTTGTTTTTCGGTCTGATAGTAGGGCTCGAACCTACGTCCATCCGGTTAAAGAGCCGGACGCTCTACCACTGAGCTATATCAGACTTAGATAGGTGCAGGGCTCGAACCTGCGTCCATTCGGGTGAAGAGCCGAACGTTCTACCACTGAACTAACCTATCTAATTTCTTTCTGGGAAAAATGTTTCTGCTTCTTTTCCAGAAAAATATTTATGTTTTTTAAGAATAGTTGCTAAATAAGGATTTGAAACTATTACACCGTGTACAAGTTCGGGAGTAGGTTTAAATTCTACAACTCCGTGCATTCTTGGTGATATCCATCCTGATTTTTCTGGATCTATTCCGGCATTTTTACAATATTTTATAACTAGTTCTTTATTACAATTTTCATAGCCTTGAAATACTTGCCAAGGTAATGGTAATTTATTCCATACATCTGTATTTGGGTCAAGTTTACCACCAGTTGAATGATGCCAAGCAAAGACATCTGCAGCCATTAATCTTAATACTTTTCCAAAACAAATTTCATCGAGTATATATTCCATACCAAGTGAATAAATAAGATTCATCCAATTGTCTCTGGCTTTATTCCAAGCTCCAGCAGTATTATTCCACGTTGTTGAATCATTACCTCTTTTCACAATCATTGTCTGCCTATTAATATCGCTTTTTTTCCATATTTCTCCTAGGAAATAAGAGATATCCTGAAGCATACTTGTCCACTTCCCTAATAATTTTCCTTTTTGCTCATCAGAAAGTTTACTTAAAACTTCTTGGCTGGTATAAATATGCGAAATAGCCCACCAATTAGTCAAAACACTCGATTCTTGTTTTGTTTCTTTTTTGAATATCCCTAAAACAGAACTTGACTTTATTCCTTTACAACGATTTAGTAGCATTTCAGAGATTTCATCAAAAGCTCTTTCCTGACTTGTATTTGTAAATACACTTCTAAGGTTACATCTTGAATTAAAATATGCTATAAAACATGCAGAATTGAGATCTTTTTGAAATTCATCATAATCTATGGTATGAGATAGTCCGTGCTTTCCAACTTTTTGAAATTCAATTTTCTTAATTTCTCTACTATACTTGATAAGCTTTTTTTCTAATCGTTTCAATAGCCTCCATTTCTTATTATAGCTCCTTTTGCTTAAATCAAGACCTTTTTCTTTTCGCTGTTCCTTATTTAATCTATCAGTAAGAAAGTTATTTGCACCAACTATTTTGTTAATTAGGGGAGAAACTTCTTCAACAAACTTTTTAATATCATCTATACTATCGTAATCAATAGATTCTTTGTCATTTAATTTAAAGATTTCGATTGTCTTTTCAATTTGCTTTTTTGCGCCCACGGCTGTTGCAAATTCTTGCATCATTGATGTATATCCAAAAAGAGTCTTTTTCAGTGAACCTTTAGTCGCCTTTCTCAAAATGTCTTTTTCTGAAGAAGAGAGGTCATCTTCTAAAACTTCAAAAATTATTTGAGCTACATCCTCCGGACGTTTCCTTTGTTTTAGAGTTTTATGTAGTTCTTCTAATGCTTTCATTTAATAAGATTTTAAATCTTATGTAAGTTTATCAGCTAAGTGCGTAGTCTTTTTGCGTAGTTTGTTTAATTTACTACAACGTTTCTTGTATGTCCCGTTTGCTTCCCTAAAGAAGTACATATAATAGACAAATTGTTGCTATAGGTTTTTTATCCACAACATTTTTTGAATTTAATTCCACTTCCACAAAAACAGTAATCGTTTCTACCGATATTTTTAATGGTTTCTGGAAAATTCATTTCATATTTTTGCATTAATGGTCTATAATAATCTAGATCAAATTTTTGAGCAAAATCAGCATCAAATGCCACAAGATCCGAGTCGGATCTTTTTTGAAGTTTTGTTCTTAGATAACCACTAAAAAACCCCAATTCACTTTCAGCGACAAAGTATTTTGAATTAAGGGTACGTTTTTTAAAATAATCGAATAAAGTTTCAAAATTGTGTATGTATTCCATTATAATTTCAAGGTCAAAAATGCTCATTGTAATCGGAGTTACTTCTTCTTTATGAAAAAACAACCTAGTGTGAGCTGTAATTGAAGGATAACTATCCAACACTATAGAAGCTGAATAAATTTCATCTATTTTTTGAAATTCGATCTTTTCCCCATTAATTTTATATTGAAAGTAACACTTGTCATCTAAAATTAGTTCATAAGGTAATATAGCTTGATTGTATGCGTCTTGAACTGCAAGTTTAAAATCTTTTTCGAACGTTTCGATATTGCCGTTCTTAGATAGTTGACTTAATCTTTTTGATTTAACCTGGAAAATCAACATTTTATTACCTTTTACAACACAAACATCAATATCAGTTATAGTCTTTGCCTTTACTTCTTTTACTTCGACTTCTGAATGAATGAATTTCTGATTAATTTTTCTTGACAGCAATTCTGCTACAATTAATTCTGCAATATTTCCTCTATTTTCTAGAGCTTGACTTCGATATTTTTTATCTTCTATCATCCAATAGAAGGGGCTGTCGTAAATTGCTTCGGCTAACGTATATGGCAACGGAATAATATAGCTATTCTGTGTCTTGATTACTGGTCGAATTTTGAATTGGTTTAAATCTCCAATTCCGTTAAAATTTTGATTTAGGATTTCAGTTTGTTCAAATGATAGAGCATCTAATATTTTAATAAAATTTGGATTCTTCTTGAAAATGTAATTATTGAAATTAAAAGTGTAGAGTTCGGCAAAATTATCTCCGAAATCCTTTACATTTAGTTTGAGATTTATGATTGATTTTAAACTGACATAAAGTTTTTTGGCATCCGTAATGTTGAAGTTTTTATTATTCAATAACCATTTTCTATCATTCGAATATTTGGTTTCTAAAAAATTCATGAATTGATAGTCGTATGCACCAGAAGGTGCATAAAAGACTGTTTCTCTAACACATTCAGGAGTTGTCCTAAATGCCAAATGATAATTTTCATATTCTCTAGGATTAGGAAAATGTTTCAAAAAAGTTAGATGATATTCATCCATTAATTGATGAACTCTTTTTGCCCTAGTCTTAAAGTGTTCTTTGGTAAATATTTTTTTATGGCCGTTTTTTAGCCAAAGCCCAAATAAAAAGGTTATTTCATTTTCGTTTAAAAGAGCCCTAAAATCTCGGTTTGTTAATTGATCTGTATAACAATTAAGGTTTTCTCCAACTAAATAAAGTAAGACTTTTAGAAAATCAGAATGAGATGAAAACTCATTTAGTTTAGTAATAATTTCTTTTTCATCTCGCATTCTTATTAAATGTATGGCAACGTTAAGTGTATGAAGCATAGCATCCCGAAGGATGCTATAATTTCACGTACAATATTATCTCTAGTTTTTATATCAGAACTCTAAGTTTTGAATTTCCTTTTGAAAAGTTACAAAACCTCTTGATTACATCTAAGGGCAAACCAAAAGCTTCTGCTAATTCGGCATCCGAATATTCTAAATCATTCTTATGCATTTTGTAAGCGGTTTTAAAAAGCTTAGGTTCATCAATAAATACTTTTATTGGTTCATTTTTTCTGCCCCATTTTCTACTTAATTCAATGTTTAAATATCTGTATCTGTCAATAGAAATACTTCCATTATCTTTGGCACTTCTAATTATAGATGCCATTGAAGTCAACCAATACATTTTCAACTCTGCAAGATCTGAAAGTTTTAAATTTCTCAAGGATGACTTTATATGTTCTCCAGGCATTAAAAACTCTGAAGCAAAATCATTTGCTTCGTTTTCAACATTTCTATATTCTGGTATAATAAAATTCCCTGCAATATGCATTATTATATGACCTAATTCGTGAGCAATAGTGAACCTTTTCCTATCGTTGCTGAAATTTCCGTTAATGACAATTACAGGATTTCCTTTATCAGTAAGAAAAGAAACTCCATCGAATTTGTTTGTTGTGTCAAATTCTACGACGATTATACCGTTACTTTCTAGTAGGTTAAAGATATTTTTAACAGGTTCATCAATTAGCAAACCAATTTGTTTTCTTGTATATTTTGCTATCGTTTTTGGAGAAAAACCATCTTCCACATCTATTGGTTTAAGATTGAAATCAGGCCATTCAAGGGAACTTGTCATCTGGTCAATTATAAATCCTATTACTTTGGTGCTATACTCAATATCTAATCTAATAGCTTTAGTAATTGCTGATTTTTTTCTGTAATGCGCGTTTTCAACTCTGTTAGAAATCTTCTTATTAAAAAACTTTTCAGGAAAATCTAAAAATGAAATTATTTTTTGAATGATTTCTTCGGAAAGAGTACCTAAGCCCTTTTCAAATTTTGATAAATTTGATTGAGATAGTCCTTTAATATTAGAAGCTAAATCAGTTTGCGAATACTTCCTATATTCACGCGCAAAGATTAACTGCTTATAATTAATTTCCATTTCTTCATTTTATTTGTTTGATAAAAATAGGTTGCATCCAATTCTAATTATTTATTTGAAACATTTTTTTTAACAACTTCCGGCCGTAGTTTCGGAATGGCGACTTTTTCCTCTTTTGGAATAGAAATTGTTTTGGTGGTTGAGATATTATCTCTATTAATTTCCCATTTTACCTGGTCTTCATCGATATAGACAAGTTTAGGATTTATTATTCTTCCTATTTTGTCTTTACTGTAACCAAAAAATAAGATTGGCTCTGCCACAAAAGTGGTGTCATCAAACAGCGGAATTGATAGTTGCTGAGAGATAGCATTTACAGATTTGGTTTTAATATTCATTGGCAACCCTTTTTGATTAAACTTCTTAAAAAGGATTATATATCCATTAATACGTAGAGTGAAACGCTTGTATTTGCCAAATTTCCAATTTTTTGGAAAGTATTCTTGGATACTTTGAATCATTTTGGAATTTAAAAGCGACGCTTCAAATCCTCTAGCTCTTGCCTCTGGAGGCGTTTGAACAACCTCTTCTTGATATTTTTTCAGAGCACTGTAAAACGCTGAAAACATCAGTAAAAGTTCATTCTTTAAATCATTTTTACAACCTTTCAATGAGGCTAACCGTCTTTTATATGACGGATTTTCGGTTTTTTTTTGTATCTTTGTATTCATAATTACAAACTACCTTTTTAAATTATACAATAATCGGATGCAACCGATTTTCCATATCTCTGTTAGCGCAGAGATATTTTTTAATCTACAAATATATAAAAAATAATTTAAATTGTATAATTTATTATATAATTTTTTATAAAAATTGTATGCATTAAGTATTACGAGCTTTATTCGTTGTGTTAAATTAGCAAAGTTATGTTAATGAAGTGATTGTATATCCAAATATTAAGAAGTATAGTTATCCAAAGGACTTTATATTTGAGAAAGTAAAATAATAAAAACAACGTCTTGTAAGCTTTGGTCTTTTTTTGATGATAATCGTCAATCAGGAATGATCAGGAAATTGCTAGTGCTTAGTTTTTTATCATTGCTGAAATCTAGCAAAAATGATAGGATCTCCATTAGACAGGCCAATCAAAACCCCGATCACATATTATGGAGGTAAACAAACCATGTCCAAATTAATAATCTCATTAATTCCAGATCACAATTTGTATTGTGAACCTTTTGTAGGTGGTGGTGCAGTATTCTTTGCGAAGGAGCGAAGTTCTGTAGAAGTTATTAACGATTTAAATGGTGATGTGGTTAATTTTTATCAAATATGCATACAAGAATTTTCTAAACTAAATAAACTGATCCAAGCCACACCGCATAGCAGGAAGTTACATTCAGAAGCTGCAAGGATACTTAAAAATGGAAAGGAAAAAGATAATATAAAGAGAGCTTGGGCATTCTGGGTACAAACCAATATGAGTTTTTCTGCAAGGATATTTGGTGGTTATGCTTTTGAGCGGAAAACTAATGGAGTTTCCAAAGCTATTTTTAATAAAAAACAAGCATTCACTAAAGCAATTTGCGATCGTTTGGATTTGGTAGATATCGAATGTAATGATGCCTTAAAAGTGATTCAAAGCAGAGATACAAAAGATAGCTTCTTTTATGTGGATCCTCCTTATTTTAATTCAGATATGGGGCATTATGGAGGGTATACAGAAAATGATTTTAGGGACCTATTAGAACTTCTAAGTAAGATCAGAGGGAAATTTCTGTTGAGTAGTTATCCATCCAACATTTTAAGTGAATATAAAAGTAGAAACAACTGGTTTCAATATTCCTTAGAAAAGAAGGTAGCAGTCACAAAACAAACGGATAAAAAGAAGACTGAAGTGATTACTGCCAACTATAATATCAAAAGGAAAATTAATAATCTTTCTGGGATTGTCAATACAGAAAATATTCGATTACACTCCAAGGCTTTAAAATTTAGACTATTGAATCATAAATAATCAGGAACAAAAAGGAGGTAACTAGAAACCGATAGACCTGAGCTTTCTAGTATTGTTTTATGAAAAAAGAAATTATCTCTTTCGAGAACTATCAAAAGCAAGTCAATTCTACTACCATTACTAGTCTTCCTAAAACTTTGCAAGAAGGCCATCAATTTCTTTTGGATGCAAAAGAATTTTATCATATTGAACCATTAGTAAAGGAAACTATTAACTTATATCTTGATAGATTAAATACGCATTTATCTAGAAAGAGGAATGAAAATATTTTGGGAGAGGTTTCATTGATTGAATTAGAGTTTATAAAACGGTTCCTGGAGATGCATAGAAAAATTATATCTCGAGAGGAATTGAAACACTATATTTTTGATCTCCAAAAAGCAATTTTAGAGAAACAAATTACCAAGGATTCCCAAGTAGCAGATCACCTTACCTTAATACAAGAAAAACTCATTAAACAGCATAACAATCTAATTTTAAAAGAACAAGTTAGGATTGTTATCAACAGAAAATGGTTACGACAGTTAAGGAGCATTCTTAAAGATCCTTCCAAACTTGATAATACTATTAATGGGTTGGAAGGTGATCAAGAAAAGAATAGGTCTTTAAATTTATTCTTGCCAATCAATGCACAGCACATGGCAAAATCAAAAAATACGTTTAGACTCAATGGAGCTCTTGGAGAACTTTTAGGGGATCTAGAGAAATTTGAATTAGCCATAACCATAGAAGGTGATCAAGGGGGAGGGAAAACCAGGTTTGCTTACCAGTTGGCAGATGGCTTTGCTGAGATTGGGAATCGAATAGCCATCTTTTCTCTAGAGATAAGTAGTAAGTCTGATCTGATTACCCGTATGAAAGAAGAATACCTTCAACCAAATAATCAAAACAACATCTTTATTTCAGATCAAATTCCTGAAGGCTATAATACGATCTCAAAAGCAGCAAAAGATTTTGATGTAATTATTATTGATAGTTGGAACAAAACAGGATTGCCCTCACAAGATTTTGATAGACTACGAAAACAACATCCTAACACTATTTTTATAGTTATCTTCCAACGAACTACCCAGAAAACCATACGAGGGGGTACAGCTCCACTTTTTGATGCCGGGGTCAATATTGAAGTGGTTAAGGTTGATGATACTTTTGAGAATAATTATGCGGTAACTACTAAGAATCGGTATGGAATTACAGGGATTAAATACAATGTTTATACTCAAAAATAATACTGGTTTAAGTAGGTGAAGGGCTTAAAAGTACAATCCCGTCATAATGAATTTTATGTGTTCAAAGTATAAATATTTAATAGGAAAGAAAGGTGGTAATATAAAAAAACACATAAAATGTTATGCATTGTGGAAAACCATAATAAAACTATTGATAAATTATTGACATTGTCAAACAACAAATGTTTAATATAAATATTTTAATGAGCCAATGGCTAAGAAAAAACAATTAAGGGAACTAAAATTACATTTAAATACTTTGCGTTTCGATCCTTATAAAGAGTATGAAGGAAAATTAAATACTCAATCCATATTGAAAGGAGTATTTGATTATTTGAGAAATGAAAGAAATGAAGGTAAAGGACATTTAATAGATAAACATAAAAATCAGGATAAGCCAGAACCTAGGGAAATATATATGGTTACCCATAGATTTTATCCTAAAGAAAGACAGATTCGATGTTCCATGGCGTTACTTAGAAAGGGGAAACAACCTAAGCTAAAACCGAATGATGATTATAAACTTATACCGCTAAGTTCTATAGGAGGAGATATAGCAGAAGAAACTCATTTTTTTATAGATTTTAGTGGCTCAAGATGCATTGTATGTGCTGAATATAATCATAATGGCCCTAGATTAAGTGATTTTGAATATTATCTTCGTAATGTGGCAGGTCCAAATAATTTAAAAATTGCTAAAGCTACCACTGTTACAGCACTTTTTTCTAGCAATATTGAGGAAACTTTAGAAAGTTTACAGAACGTTTTACAAATGGATATTAAATTAAAGCCCGCTAATCTTGCAAAGATGGATTCAGATGTTCGGAAAAACTATTACTCTTCAATGGTAAATATTGAAAAGGAATTTAAACCAAAGTTTTTTCGGATCAAAACCTATTATCAAATACCAGGTTCAGGAAATACTGTTGATATAAATTATGAAGCTAATAACTGGTTTAGGGAGATGTTAAAAGTCTTTAAATCTAGAAGTAGAAATAAAAAGCTTTTTGATAATTTTGAGGTGAAGTATGAGGACAAAGAAGGGATGGAAAACATTTTTAATTTATCGAAAAACAGAGAAGAAATCATTTTAAAAATAGGAGCATACGATGATTTAAAAAATAAAGAAATGTATAATTTGGTAAAGCCAGCACTTGATCAATTTATGGTAAACTTTTATATGGATGATTGATAGATATTTTAGATATACCATTTTAATAGATATTATAATCTTTTCACTCGCAATTGGCGTGTGCCATTTTTTGATGGTAAAAAATTTATTGACAATACCAAAAGAAGAAACTTTACTATCTATTACTTCAGACATTGCGAATGTAGCTTTTACTTCTGCAGGATTTGTTCTTACTTTTTTAACTCTTTTGGTTAGTTTTAAAATTAGCATTAAGCCAATTAAAAAAATAAAAAACACCACCCTTGAGGACACATACAAAAAAGCTCCTTTGTTCGATCTGTTTTTAAATTCTGAGTTGTACAAAGAAACTATTAAGCATCTCAAAATAGGGATAAAAGAACTCATCATTCTTGCAGTAGTAGGTTATTCGTTAAAATTATTTGTTCCTAATTTGAACGTACTTACATTATTTTATTTTAATGTTACAGGAATCATAGCGATTGCACTAGTTCTTTGGAGGAGTGTGCTAGTTCTTTCAAGTGTACTTTCAATTCAAGATAAGAATAATGAGAACTAATCTTGTACCATATATACAATATCTTATTTTATCTGAATTTAGAGGAAATTTGGGAACTAGTATGATTGTTTAGATATAAAACTTTAAAAGTTCAATGAAGTAATGATTTGTAAACTTTGTAAGAATAATGAGGCTAATAAAAAAAACTCTGATATAATACCTAAGTTTTTAGGTAAAAGATTGTTTGAGGGTAATAGTCCGAGATATTCATTGCAAATTGATACAAAAGGAAAAACTAGGCAATTACAGGACACTCCGAAAGAAGATTATATCTTTTGCGAAAATTGTGAGAAACGTATATCTATTCTTGAAACCTTCTTTGCTAGAAAAATTATTTCCATTAATGATTATGGCAATAGAGCTAATGATTTTGATATTATTCAATCTGATCAGGGTTTAATATTGAAGTGTAAAAGAATTGCTCCTTTGGCCAATAAGCTTTTCTTTTATTCTATACTTTGGAGGGTTTCCATTTCGCAACTACCAATTTATAAAAGTTTTAAATTGCCAAATGAGATTGAAGTCCAGTTCAGTTCTTTTCTGAATAACCAATTAAAACCTAATCATAAAGAATTAATTAAATCATTTAATACACCAGTTCATA
The DNA here is from genome assembly GCF_056160245.1 of Aquimarina sp. AWH4_224. Taxonomy (NCBI): domain Bacteria; kingdom Pseudomonadati; phylum Bacteroidota; class Flavobacteriia; order Flavobacteriales; family Flavobacteriaceae; genus Aquimarina; species Aquimarina sp. AWH4_224. The sequence continues at coordinate 23,023 of NZ_JBSWWU010000004.1, forward strand.
TGCCTAAATATCATTTTATAATTTTCAAACCTATAGTTAAAAACCAATTTAGTCGTGGGGTGTTTACACCCTTTCAAGCTTCAGAGGATTTGTATGTAATATTTACCCCGGATATGGCAATATATTTATATACCAAAGAAGAAACAGTAAGTATGAAATTAAAAGAGTTCACAAATTATCAAGATGATGAAGTTTTTGTTAGCCTTTGTAGTATCGAACAATGGAAAAAAATCAATCAATTTGTGATTACTAAACTATTAAATTAAAGGTTCAATAAAACTATAAAATATAATGGGATATGTGGACTATTACACGTATTCCACTTTTAGGCAAAAATCAATGAAAATCGAAATCCAATTAGAGCTTCCCTTTGTTACAAGAACTTTAGATAGTTCTGATATCAATGTACCAGAAAAAGTAAATTTTAGAGGAACTGACTTTATCTTTAAAAGTAGTCTTAACCAAACAAGCACATCTACTTTCATATCATTCAATTATGAGATTAATGGAAACAATTTTAGTGACGAGGTTAAAACTAAACTTACTCAAAAGGCAATTGATTTAATTAATCATTATATCTATCACGCAAAAACGTTCGAGCATTATTCAACCGATATTGTTCAAATTTCACCACGAAACACAAAAAATGTTGTTTTAGAAATAACTGATAAAAATGATAATATAATCCTCAAAGAAGTAGTGGAATTACGACAGAAAAAACCTAAATATTTTCAAGAATTTTTTGACTACCTCAATGAACCGGGCGCATTCGACGCATTCGAAGATTTAATTAAGGATGAGGATGTTTATTTATTATATATCAACCTTCTTTCAGATGCCTTCTACGCAATTTATGAAGGTAGGTATAATGAAGCCGTAATAAATTGTTGTACGGCAATGGAGTCTTTAATTTTTCCCAAACTAACAGATTGGTTATCAAATAAGTTTCATCATACAAGTAAAAAGAACGCTGAACTTGTTCTGATTGAAATTCCAATGAACTTAAAATATGAATTAGTTTTTGGCGATTTGGAAAAGGATTTACTTTCCGTTCATGATGAATTGCTAGAGAAATTAAAAGGAATAAACCAATTAAGAAATAAAATTGTTCACAATGGAGAAAAGGCTTCAAAAAAACAAGCTGAGGATGCATTAAATTATTCTTCCAAATTTATTTTTATAGTATTTTTTAAAGTAGAACCAGATTCATTTACTGAAGATGAGAGAAGATAAAAACCTGTGAGTAACTACGGTTCTAAGCAATGCGGGATGATAAACCAAATTAAAGTTTTCAATCTAGCTCTGCCCATAACCAAAAACTTTATCAACAATAAATTGAAATGGGCAAACCCAAATACATAATTCCGGGGACAGTAAAAGAAGATCAAATTGAAAATGATTTATCCAATTTTTTTGGAATTATAAGTGGACGAATTAAAAGACAATTTCGCCTACTATGCACCGATGAACTAAAAACTGGAGCTGATAAAATATATAGTTCTTCACGAGGCTTTCTAATTTACCTTCAATATAAAGCTTCAGAAGGATTAAAATCTATAGAAGATTATCCTTCGGGTACTAGAAAAGATAGAAGTAAATTAGAAGATGTTAGGGAATATAGAGAGGATAAAAAATTTGATGACTGCCCCACATTATACTTTAAGCTTAGAGAAAAATCAAAAGTAAGAGCGAAAGATTATCAACATAATATCCTGCTCAAACATGCCAATAAAAAAAGTTCTCAAGCAATTTACGTAGCTAATCTTGAATTAGATAAAGAAAAGTATAATCAAAAGTTATGGCATTCAGCTAATGAAGTTAATCATCCATTTTATTGGTTTGACCACCCAAGAGTTCCTTTTAGTGACATTGCATATGAAATTTCTATGATACCATTTTTGAAAGAGCATGTTTCAATTGTCCCTCATTCGAAAGTAGATACTGCTAATCATTACTATTCGTATTCTGAATTGGGATCTAATGTTGCCTTTCATTCCCCTGAAATTGTATCTAAGAGAATCTCAAATTTAGCAAACTTTCTACGAGATCAATTACTTGGCCTGTACAACAGAAAAATTGAAACTAGCTCCATCGAAGACATTTTTAGCCAGATATTAAATGAGGATCTGTTCAACGAAGTGAGTCAAAAAGATCCAGTAGATGGATTAATTGAATACGGAAAATGGTTACACAATGAATTTGGTATCAGGCAATATTTAATATTAGACAATAGATAAAAAGTCAATAACATTATATATAGCAATAAATAGGGTGTTTAATGGTTTATGAAAGTACTGTGTCGGTATTATTCAACAACACCGCCAAATCGTTGATTTGGTTCTTAAGAATGAGTAAATTAAAAATAAAACACAACGTTTTGACTAAGTGTAAAACTTGAAGTTTATTGCCTTCTACATCATTGATTACTATATATTAACCACTAAAAGTTCAATAAAAAGTTTTAGTACTTAAAATAATAGCTTAAGTAATATTTCATTTGATCTATGTAATAGTAACATATTAATGAAATGATTGAAAAATAGTCTTAAGGTATAATCTTGAATTACAATTTGCTAGTGAGAAAAAAGAAGATATGCTCTCTTAAAGGAATTGATAGCATTTTAGGGTGAGATGTAAAGATTAAAAAATACATTTGAAAGCTAACCTAGATTTAGTTGTTAATATATGATTGCTAAAAGCTTTGAGGTATTTAAAGGTGGATTTTCGATGTAATTTATTGATTGTCAGATTTAAGTATGCGGTTCGCTTTTTGGCCAAATGATACTATATTAGTCCATATGATGCCATGAAAAGTGGGCAAAAAGTGGGCAAGGCTATAAGAAAACAAAAAGAGTTACGAAATTTGACGATCGTAACTCTTTGATTATAGGCGTGGTCCCACTTGGGCTCGAACCAAGGACCCCCTGATTATGAGTCAGGTGCTCTAACCAGCTGAGCTATGGGACCTAAAACGGACGGCAAATTTAAGGATTTGACCAATACAGGCCAAACATTTTTTATTTTAATTTATATCCTGACAAAGCTCTATCAAAACCCCATTGGTGCTTTTGGGATGCAGAAAAGCAACGAGCTTGTTGTCTGCCCCATGTTTAGGAACTTTGTTAATGATCTGAAACCCTTCTTTTTCCAGTCTTTCTAACTCTTTTTCAATATCATCTACATCAAAAGCAATATGATGAATGCCTTCTCCTTTTTTGGAGATAAATTTTCCTATCGGACCTTCTTCATCGGTGCTGGCCAGTAATTCGATTTTACTCTCTCCTACTTTAAAAAAAGAGGTGATTACGGCTTCGCTTGCTACTTCTTCCTGTTTATAAGGAGCTACACCCAAAAGCTGCTCATACAACGCATTGGCTTTGTCGATATCTTTTACGGCAATACCTAAATGTTCTATTTTATTAATATGATTCATTTTACCTTTTTATTATACGATGGGATAAAATTAAAATAATTTTAGTGGTTTTAAGAATAAACATATCACAAACCGATACGTTTAAAAGCAGCGCTTTCAAATATTTTTCTGTAAGCATAGCTATTTATTTTTCGTAGAAAATCTTGAAGCCTTGGAAAGATTTTAGGAAAATAAATATGGTTTTCAACCTAGTTGAAAAATGCCTAAGAAAAAGTGCCTTTTCTTTTGATTCTTTTCTTTGGGCAAGCAAAGAAAATGAATGAATTATGGAAAAGTACTGTTTAAGTTATCTAAAAGATAAAGTGTCTTAGTCTTAAATAATATTAATATGTATTTTTGCACCTATGGAAACAAACAGACAGAAAAAAATTGCTGGAGTATTACAACGCGATGTAGCCGATGTAATACAACAAGCGTTACGTGATGCTGGGGTGAAGGGGATTTTGGTTTCCGTAACCAAGGTAAGTGTTACTACAGATCTTTCTATCGCAAAAGTATATATGAGTATCTTTCCGCATGAAGAGGGAGAAAATGTTCTAAAAGAAGTAAATGCTGTAAAATCACAAATCAAACATCAGGTGGCATTACGCACCAAAAATCAACTACGTCGTATGCCAGAGATGTACTTTTTTATTGATGATTCTTTAGAATATATTTCTAATATAGAAAAAGCAGTAAAGGGAGAAGAAAATCCTATTCATAATCCAGATTTATTGGAAAGGCGTAAAAAGAAGTGAATTTTTCATACTACATCGCCAAGCGATATCTATTCTCTCCGGGTAGCAGTAATGCGATCAATATTATCACAATTATTGCAGCCACCGGAGTGGTTATAGGAGCGATGGCCTTGTTCTTGGTATTGTCAGGATTCGCTGGGCTCAAAGATTTTAGTCTTCAGTTTTCGTCATATTTTGATCCTGATCTTAAGATTTTCCCTGCCAGTGGTAAAACATTCACTTTTGATGCTGCCCAAAAAGAAAAATTAAAGGGTCTTGAGGAGATCGCCTATTTTTCTGAAATAGTAGAAGAGCGGGTTTTTTTAGAATTTAGAGATAAGCAAAAAGCAGCCTTTATAAAAGGAGTCGATCAAAATTACAGCAATGTGATCCAAACTGACAGTATTATTGTTTATGGAGAATGGTTGACGAACAACGACTTTCAGGTGGTCGCGGGTAATGGTATTAGCCGTGAATTAAGTATGACCGTCGAGCCAACCTATACCAATTTGTTGAGTATCTATGCTCCCAAACCTGGTAAAGGAATTCCTAATGACCCTTCCAAAGCGTTTCGGGTAGAAAAGGTGGTAAATATTGGGATTTATAGTGTAAATGAAGAGCTGGATAAAAAATACATTTTTGCAACTACAGGTCTTGCCAGAGCCTTGTTAGATCTTCCAAAAGATAAAGTTACTCATATAGAGTTGAAACTAACTCCAGGAGCAGACGAAGCGTTGCTGAGAGAAAAACTTTCGGCTGTTTTTGGTAACGATGCGATTGTAAAAAACAGAGTGCAACTTAATGATACCCTTTATAAGATGCTGAACACAGAGAATTTGGTTTCTTATCTGGTGATTACTCTTATTGCCATTATTGCTTTATTTAATGTTGCAGGGGCTATCATTATGATGATTATCGACAAAAAAGGGAATGCCAAAACGCTTTACAACATTGGGGCTACGGTGCCTATGATTCGAAAAATATTTTTATTTCAGGGATCATTAATGACGGTACTTGGAGCTATTTTGGGATTACTTTTAGGGTATATCCTTATCGTATTGCAACAGCAGTTTGGCTTACTAATGATAACACCATCGTTGGCCTATCCCACAAAAATTACAGTAATGAGTTTTGTGGTAGTATTTCTTACCATAACGGTCATAGGATTTGTAGCATCATTGCTAGCATCTAGTAGAATTAACTACGAGTTAGTGAGTTAAATCTCTATACAAACTGATATCCGGCAAATTTTTCCAAAACTTCGTCAAAAGAAGCAAAAACATCATCAGGATGATCGCTGGTTACCATTTTGGTGCGATATTCTTTGAAGTGAGGAATACCTTTGAAATAATTGGTATAGTGTCTTCGTGTTTCAAAAACGCCTAATTTTTCTCCTTTCCAATCGATAGACATTTGTAAGTGTCTACGTGCTGCGGTTACACGCTCTTCAATAGTAGGGGGAGCTAGATGTTCTCCAGTCTTAAAAAAGTGCTTTACTTCTTTAAAAAACCAGGGGTATCCAATGCTGGCCCTACCGATCATAGCACCATCTAAACCGTATTGATCTCTCATTTCTACAGCACGTTCTGGAGAGTCTACATCCCCGTTTCCAAACACAGGAATATGCATTCTGGGATTGTTTTTTACTTCTGCGATGGGTTTCCAGTCGGCATTACCTTTATACATTTGGGCACGGGTACGACCGTGTATGGAAATGGCTTTACAACCCACGTCTTGTAAACGTTCTGCTACTTCTACTATTCGAATAGAATCGTGATCCCAACCTAACCTTGTTTTTACGGTTACTGGTAATTTGGTATGCTCTACCATTGCCTTGGTAAGCGATACCATAAGATCAATGTCCTTTAAGATTCCTGCTCCAGCGCCTTTGCTCACTACCTTCTTTACAGGGCAACCAAAATTGATATCGATAATATCAGGTCGTGAGGCTTCTACGATCTCTACAGATTTAAGCATCGAATCCAGGTTGGCACCAAAGATTTGAATACCAACAGGTCGTTCTTTTTCGTAGATATCTAATTTCATGACACTCTTTGCAGCATCCCGAATGAGTCCTTCGCTCGAAATAAATTCGGTATATACCACATCAGCCCCTTGTTCTTTACACAAAGCACGAAATGGAGGATCGCTCACGTCTTCCATCGGCGCTAATAACAAAGGAAATTCTCCTACATCTATGTCTCCAATCTTAGCCACAGCAACTATTAATTTTTGGCAAAAATACGAATTATAATAGACCTAAGAATTGAAGCTAGGAATATCTGGGGTAAAAATACCGTGAGAGATGATATAAACCTTCTAAAATCAATTATATTTGCAAGTCATTAACAGTGTGAAAATTGCGTGAGGGATAGTAGCAAGCTACCCTGTAGCGCGGATAGCCCGACCTGTAATGAAATGGAAGGGCACGCCCAGAAACCTATTTGAGAAAGAAGAATGAAGCATATTAGAAACTTTTGTATTATAGCGCATATCGACCATGGTAAAAGTACGTTAGCAGATCGGCTATTGGATTATACCGGTTCGGTAACTGCTCGTGAGGCGCAGGCTCAGCTATTGGATAATATGGATCTTGAGCGAGAACGTGGGATCACCATCAAGAGTCATGCGATACAAATGGAGTATACGTACAAAGGAGAGCAATATGTATTGAATCTTATTGATACTCCGGGGCATGTGGATTTCTCTTATGAAGTTTCTCGATCTATTGCTGCCTGCGAGGGAGCATTGTTGGTTGTAGATGCTGCACAAAGTATACAAGCCCAGACTATTTCTAACCTGTATTTGGCTTTGGAGAATGATCTGGAAATTATACCTGTACTTAATAAAGTAGATTTACCTAGTGCGAATCCAGAAGAGGTAACCGATGATATTGTGGATTTGTTAGGATGTGATGCCGAAGAAGTAATCCCAGCCAGTGCAAAAACCGGTATTGGGATCGAAGAGATTTTGGAAGCGGTAATCGAACGCATACCTGCCCCAGAAGGAAATCCTGAAGAGCCATTGCAAGCACTAATTTTTGATTCGGTGTACAATCCTTTTAGAGGAGTGGAAACTTATTTTAGGGTAGTTAACGGAGAAATCAAGAAAGGGCAACAGATTAAATTTGTTGCAACGGGCAAGAACTATTTTGCTGATGAAATAGGAACGTTAAAGTTGAATCAGGTTCCTAAACAAGTTATAAAAACCGGAGATGTAGGATATTTAATTACCGGAATTAAAGATGCAAGGGAGGTAAAAGTAGGAGATACAGTTACCGATGCCAAAGTACCTACTCAAAATGCGATTGAAGGATTTGAGGATGTAAAACCCATGGTATTTGCAGGGATTTACCCGGTAGATACTGAAGATTATGAAGAACTTCGCGCTTCTATGGAGAAACTACAGCTTAACGATGCGTCGCTGGTATTTACACCAGAGAGTTCTGCGGCTTTGGGCTTTGGTTTTCGATGTGGATTCCTGGGGATGTTACACATGGAAATTATCCAGGAACGACTAGAGCGAGAATTTAATATGACTGTAATTACTACGGTTCCTAACGTATCTTACCATGCGTTTACCAATAAAGAGCCAGATGAGGTAATTATTGTAAATAACCCATCAGATTTACCCGACCCTTCAAAAATGAATCGGGTAGAAGAGCCTTTCATTAAAGCTTCTATTATTACCAAAGCAGACTTTGTCGGTCCGGTAATGTCATTGTGTATCGAAAAAAGAGGGCAAATTACCAATCAAACGTATCTTACTCCAGAACGTGTTGAGCTGACTTTTGATATGCCTTTAGCAGAGATCGTTTTTGATTTTTACGATCGTTTAAAAACGGTTTCCAAAGGGTATGCTTCTTTTGATTATGCCCCTATTGGTATGAGAGCGTCAAAACTGGTGAAAGTAGATGTACTTTTAAATGCAAATACGGTAGATGCACTTTCTGCCTTGTTACACCAGGATAATGCATACGATATTGGTAAGAAAATGTGCGAAAAACTGAAGGAACTCATCCCAAGACAACAGTTTGATATTCCTATCCAGGCGGCTATTGGAGCTAAAATTATTGCTCGAGAAACGGTGAAAGCCCTTCGTAAAGATGTTACTGCCAAATGTTATGGTGGTGATATTTCTCGTAAAAGAAAATTATTGGAAAAACAGAAGAAGGGTAAAAAGCGTATGCGTCAGGTAGGTAATGTGGAAATTCCTCAGGAAGCATTTATGGCCGTGCTGAAGTTGAATGACTAACCGGTCATCGACCTAAACTAGAAATATACTTGTAAGAAACAGACTTCTTTTTATTTGCGCTAAAATAGGTTTAAGTGCAATTTTATTCGCTGAAATACTCATTTTCTGTAAAAAATTTGTATCTTGCGGTCGGTAAACCCCTAGACCTAAGTAATTTGTAGCGATGCGTATGATTTACTGCTATATCATAAAGTAGCCATTTGTACGTTATCACTATTGCACTAAACTAACAACTATGCAAAATTTTTCGCCTACCCGTATCCCTATTTATGTATATTTTTTTGCGATTGCTGTAGTACTAGCTTGTTTGTCGTAAAGAAAATATAACATCTTTTAGTTCAGCAGAATTCTGCTTTTATTCATGAAGAATCCAACAGCTTATACTTGGGCTGCAAGTTTTTTGTCGTTGATCATTTTTGATAAGATGTATTCAACCCCATTATCATTATTACTCTTTGTGGTATAATTAGCAACTTCTTTTACGTTCGGATGTGCGTTTTCCATAGCGAAGCTATATTGTGCACGGGTCATCATCTCTAGATCATTATTATAATCTCCAAAAACCAGTGTTTCTTGGGTAGAAATCTGATATTTTTCCTGCAATTGCTGTAGCGCATGACCTTTGTTTGCCAAATTATGAGACAGATCCAACCAAATTTCCCCAGACACTTTTACTTTTAGTTTGTCTTCTAGATGTTTTAAGGCTGGATACAGATATTTTTCGGATCCTTTTTGATTACAAATTGCAATTTTAAGGTATTTGTCATCGGTAACTTCTGCCAGGTTTTCTACAATTTCATAACGGCCATAATATTCTGAAAACATATCTACAAAGTCTTGTCCGTAGTCTTCGATGTATCCTTTTTTTCGACCACAAAGAATCACCTGAGAGCCTTTCAAAGTTCTGGCAATTTCCAGTAACTCCAAATAGGTTTCCCGATCAATTTCGGTGGTTTGAAGCTCTTTGTTTTGCCTCATCGTAAGTGCCCCATTCTCTGCAATAACATAGATATCATCTTTGATAGGTTTTAGCTTATCGATAATACTATAATATTGTCTTCCGCTTGCAGCAACAAAGGTTACTCCAAGCGAATTAAGCTCTTCAAATAGTTCGAAGAAATGACGACTTACTTCTCCTTTAGAGTTGAGTAGTGTTCCGTCCATGTCGGTAGCGACCAATTTAATCTGTGATAAATCCATAACAATTGTAGTTTCCTTGGTTAAAGGTATAAGAGTTTGTGCTAAAACTAGGGCTATTTATGTGAAGATAATATTAATTTAGCCGAAAAGCGGTATTTTAGAACAGTTTGCTAAGCTTAACGGGACCAACAACAAAAAAATATGAAATTCTTCCAAAAAGAAATACAACTACAACCATATCCCAGAGGGTTTCACTTAATCACTCGAGAAATAGAGGCTTCATTTCCTGAGTTGAAACAGATACAGATTGGGCAGTTGCAGATATTTATTAAGCATACTTCAGCAAGCCTTACGATCAATGAGAATGCAGATCCTACAGTACGACAAGATTTTGAAAGTCATATGAATGTGATGGTACCTGAGAATGCTCCGTATTATATTCATACCTACGAAGGTCCAGATGACATGCCTGCACATATTAAAGCTTCATTGATGGGAACTTCGATACAAATACCGGTTACTAAGGGAAGGTTGAATTTGGGAACCTGGCAAGGAGTTTACCTATGCGAACATCGAGATTATGGAGGTGCCAGGAAGTTGGTGTTGACCGTGTTTGGATCCTAAAAAGAATTAGAACATCAAGCTTATCGAATCATAAACTTTACCATCCGATAAGCCTAATTTCTATATATTAATCAAACCATTGTGCCCATGGAATTCTGGATAACATTAAAATCCAAGCCAGGGTATAAAAAATGGCTAGCATTTTGAACTTTGGAGTAGAGGTCAATTTCTTTTTGTGCTTAGAATACCCTACAGTAATAAAAGTAATCATGAGAATCATGGTTAGCGGATGCTCTACATTATACAACCTTAACGTAGAATCTTTCATGATTTCTCCCATACCATGTGTTCCTGAAAACCACACGACAAGAGGAGATAAAAAGAAAATCACAATTCCGATCAGTAGTTGAATGTGTGACACAATAAGAGCAAATAAAGAAACTCTAAAATCTTTGGGCGCATACTCTTTCTTGGTAAAGAAACCGATTAAAGCATTTATAGTAGCCAAAGTAACGATTAATAGTACCAGATACGCCCAATAAGAGTGAACAATTTGAATAGCTTCGTACATAGTGAAGTGTTTATGTGTTTCGTTTTTTCAAAGGTAACTATAAAGAATAAAAAAACCTCATTCTATCAGAATGAGGTTTTTTGGTTGGTATGAATTACAGATTAGTTAAATAAGTAACGTAATCCGATTTGCATTTGCCATCTAGAAGATTGATTTCCGAAGTCATCAATTTGCTCTACGTCGTCAATTACGTTTTCGTTTAATTGGAAAGTAGGCACATTGTTTCCGTCGATATCAACGATATCTAATAAGTTTACTTCACTAGAGATAAACTTTCTAACTCCCCACTCCTTGTTTAAGAAGTTTCCAAAGTTTAAGATATCAGCAGTTAATTGTAAACCATGTCTGTTTTCTCCAACTTGAATAGAGAAATCCTGTACAAATCTCAAGTCGAAGATGTGGTTCCATGGTCCTCTGTCACCATTTCTTTCAGCATAATCTCCTCTTCTTTCGCTTAGATAATCGTCGTTTTCGATATAGTTGTTAAACGCTTCCCACTGTGCAGCTTGCTCTGCAGCTGTACCATCAAATTGGATTTCGCTAGCGTCTCTTGGTACGTAGATTAATGCACCATCATCAAAATCATCGTTAAGAACTAATTCGTTATTCTCATTTCCGTAAGTGTAAGAGAACGGACGAGATTGAGTTGCTTCATATACTAAACCAAGAGTAGTTTTGATATTTTCTGTCCATTTGAACTCATAAGAAATATTACTGATGATTCTGTGTCCAGCAGAGAAATCAGAACGAGTTAACGGTTGTCTAGCGTTTTTACCATTTACAGTTACCTGGTTGTTCCACTGAGAACTGTTCTGAGATGAAGTAGCATCAAAGATGTTTTCAGAATCACCATAAGAGTAAGAGAAACTTCCTTGGAAACCATTATCGAATGGTTTAGTTAATGTAAAAGAAGCATTCCAAGAATATCCTTCTCCAGTATTAGAAGCTAAGTAGATTCCAGAACCATAAGTTGAATCGATACGATCAAATAAGTTGTATCTAGGTCTGTTATCAGGACCATTATTAAGTACTTCTGAAGCTTCTCTAATATTTAAGTTCTCGTACTGTAACTGAGTAATGTTATCCTGATAAAGAAGGTCCGCAGAAGCGATAAGTCCCCACCAAGGTAATTTTTGATCTACAGCAATGTTGTACTTCATGATCTGTGGTAACTTAGTATCAGGAGCAAATAAGTCAATTTGTCCACCTACATCACCAGAACCAGGAGTTAAGTGTCTTGGCTGTGTATTTACATCTGGGTTAAAGAAGATAGGATCGTTAAAATCTCTTGCATCACTTACCCCTTGAGTAATACCGTTGTTGTTATATGTTCCACCTGCCCATACTAATGGTACTCGAGAAGTAAAGATACCTAAACCACCACGAAGTTGTGTAGTTCTGTCTCCGTTTACATCCCAGTTGAAACCAATTCTAGGAGCGATGTGTGCTCTTGATCTAATTGCTTTTCCTACTCTAGCACCCTGAAGATCTTTACCAGCTGCTTCAAGAAGTGCTACAGTTCTTGTATTAAAGTCTTCGTTTACTAATCCGTCATCCCACATTGGAATATCTACACGTAAACCAGCAGTTAATTTGAAGTTGTCTGTCATTTGTACTTCATCCTGAACGTAGAAACCAAGAACAAGACGATCAAATTCTGCAGCTCCTGTAGACTCATCACCAATACCACCTCCAGGAAGTAATGAGTAGTTGTAATCGTAACGGCTAGCTGCTTCGTTATTTAAGAATGCATCAACACCTGTAGTTCCTGCACCACTGTTGTCGAAATATCTGTAACGTCCAAAGTTATTTCTGAAGAATAAGTTCTTTGTAGAAGCAAATTCGTTTTGAGTACCAATAGTAATTGTATGTCTTCCTGAGAAGATACTAAAGTTGTTTGCGAATGTAAATACATCCTGATCAAGAAGGTTTGCAGTACTGAAACGCTCTGCACCAAAGTTGATTCCTCCGTCTCCATCATCTAAGAATACAGTAGGGAATGGGTCACCATCAGGATCCCGGTCATCTCTTACCAAAGAGTATCCTAAGATTAAGTTGTTAGAGAATTTATCTCCAATCGTAGAGTTCCACTCCAAAGTAGTTGTATTTGCAACACTTTCGAAGAACTCAGATCCGTTAGTAAAGTTAATAGTACCGTTACTAGATCCTCTTCCTTCTAAGTTTTCAGACTTCACGTAATTGTTCTTGATGAAGATCTGGTTGTTATCATCAATGTTCCAGTCTAAACGAATGGTAAATGTATTACCTAATAGAGTAGAAGCATTGTTGTCAAATGTTCCAATATCGTAGTTGTAACGACTTAATATTGTTTGTCTTAAGTTAGCAAGATCTTGAGCCGAAGAGTTACCTCTATAGTTCGAGATGTTGAAAGGAGCAGGAGTTTCGTTGTCTATTCTCTCGTAATTTGCAAAGAAGAATAATTTATCCTTGATGATCGGTCCACCAACTCTCATACCATAAGTAAGCGCAGTAAACTCATCAGTTTTTTCTCTTTCTTCTCCTTCTTCAAGTAAATCAACAGGCGTTTTACCTACTAAATCTTCATTTTTGAAGAAGGTATAGGCAGAAGCTTGCCATTGGTTAGATCCAGAACGAGTAATCGCGTTGATCGCACCTCCAGCAAAACCTGATTGTCTTACGTCAAATGGAGCAACATTAATCTGGAAAGTTTCAATCGCGTCGATAGAGAAAGGGTTGATTCCCGTTTGTCCACCATTTGTTCCTGAACCTGCAAGACCAAAAACGTCATTGTTTACAGCACCATCAATATAGATACCATTGAAACGGTTGTTTTGACCAGCAATAGAAACAGAGAAACCGTCATTTCCTTCAGTCAACTGAGCCTGAGGAGTTACTCTCACAAATTCTGCAATTGCCCTAGATGTGTTAGGTAAGGTGTTAATCTCACGCTGCGTTACCGTAGTTTCGGCTCCAGTTTTTCCAGAATCGAAAACACCATCACGAGTAGCAGTGATTACCACTTCTTCTAGCACATTAGATGCTTCTTGAAGTTGTGTATTGATCTTTTCGGCTTGTCCTAATTGAAGAAACACTCCATCTTTAATAAAACCTTGAAAACCAACATATGTAATGGTTACACGGTATGGTCCTCCTACACGCATGTTATTAATGCGATAAAATCCATCAAAATCTGTAGTTACACCGTACTTAGTCCCGGTTGGACCATGAACAGCTAGTACTGTTGCACCTGGTAAAGGCTCACCAGTGTTGTCAACAACCTTACCATTCATCGATGATGTAGTTACCCCTTGCGCATACGTTTCCCCAACGAATGCTAACAGGATTACAGCAAGTAAAAATGTAATCTTTTTCATTATAAATAATTGAGTTAATTAATCCGTGCAAATGAACAAATCTTTGTGGAAACCTACTTTATCTTAACGTTAAGACTTTTTCACAAAAATTTTATGGTATTAAAGTAACTACAAATATGGATGACGTTGGTTGTCAGTGAGTTGAAAATTTTCAAAAGTTATTAACTAAAATTATGTTAATTAATTCTGTTTTGAGAAATGCAACTTTAACATTTTTAAGCAGTCAATGAGTCAAAAAAAAGCCTTGAAATCATCACTTTCAAGGCTTTTGTTTTATTTGGATAAATACTTTTTTAGAAGGTTAGCTGTAGAAGAATCATGTTGATAACTCTCAGAATTGTTAATTTCGGACAAAATTTTTGTAGCCAATTGCTTACCTAATTCTACACCCCATTGATCATAACTGAATATATTCCATACAATCCCTTGCACAAAAATTCGTTGTTCGTACATAGATATCAGTGCGCCCAAATTTTTGGGAGTAAGTTTGTCGATTAAAACCGTAGTGGTAGGTTTATTTCCTTCAAATATTTTAAAAGGAGTAAGTTGATTGATTTTGGCTTCTGAAAGATTTTTAGAAGATAACTCTGCGACTACTTCTTCTTTGGTTTTACCGTTCATCAAAGCTTCGGTTTGTGCAAAGAAATTAGCCATCAATTTGTCTTGATGGTCCTGATCTCCAAACAAGCTATGTTTGAATCCAATAAACTCGGCCGGAATCAATTTTGTTCCTTGATGAATCAATTGAAAAAAAGCATGTTGTGCATTGGTGCCTGGTTCTCCCCAAATAATAGTTCCGGTTTGATAGGTAATCGGATTTCCGTTTCGATCTACGCTTTTTCCATTACTCTCCATGATCCCTTGTTGCAGATAGGCCGGTAATCGATGAAGGTATTGAGAATAAGGAATAATCGCTTCACTTTCGGCGTCAAAAAAGTTGTTATACCATACGCTTAATAGCCCAAGTATAACTGGAATATTTTCTTCAAAAGGAGTGTTTTTGAAATGTTGATCCATTTTGTATGCTCCTTCTAACAATGCTTCAAAGTTGTCATATCCCAAAGAAAGGCTTATCGATAAACCAACTGCGCTCCAAAGAGAAAAACGACCACCAACCCAATCCCACAGCGGGAAAATGTTGTCTTCGTCAATTCCAAATTTGGTCACGTTTGCGATGTTGCTGGATACGGCTACGAAATGCTTGCCTACCGCCTCGTTAGGTGCGTTTTGCGTAAACCACTTTCTAGCAGTAGTAGCATTAGAAAGTGTTTCCTGGGTAGAGAATGTTTTTGAAACGACTACAAAAAGTGTGGTTTCGGGATCTAAGCCTTTTAAATTTTGATGCGTGTGATCTCCATCAACATTAGAAATAAAATGAACGTTCAGATGGTTTTTATAGTATTCAAGGGATTCAGTAATCATTACCGGACCTAAATCAGATCCACCGATACCAATATTCACAATATCTGTAAACGCTTTTCCGGTATATCCTTTTAGTGCTCCAGAAATCACTTTGTCACTAAACTCTTTAATTTTTTGTTTTACCTCATTAACCTCGGGCAGTACACTTTTACCGTCAACTTCTATATTTTTATTTACAGGAGTTCTAAGTGCAGTGTGTAATACTGCTCTATCTTCGGTTTCATTAATTATACCACCTTCAAAATAGTGGGCGATGGCTTCATCTAATTTTACTTCTTTGGCAAGATCAATTAAAAGATTTTTGGTGGTTTGATCAATTCGGTTCTTTGAGTAATCCACATAAAAATCTTCCCATGTAATCGTAAAGAGATCGGCACGTTGTGGATGCGCCGTAAAAAGCTCTTTTAAATGCTTTCCTTTGATGTTCTCATAATGTGATTGTAGTGCTTCCCAGGCTTTTGTGGTGGTGGGGTTAATAGTTGGTAATGCCATTTTTATAAAATTTCTTTTGGTTTAAATAGTATACTGTCTAGCTCAGTTTTTATGGGTGCTATGTGGTTAAAAAAAGCAGGCCTTAAACTATCGGCTAGTGGTTTTGAAGAAGGTAAATCTTGTTTAAAAGGATCAACTTCTTTTCCGTTTTTCCAGAATCGGTAACATACATGAGGACCACTAGTGTTCCCGGTCATACCGATATATCCGATAACATCTCCTTGTCTTACATATTCACCTACTTTTACCGCCTGTCGGCTCATATGTAGATATTGAGTGTCATAGGTTGCGTTATGTCTTATTTTTACATATTTACCGTTACCTCCTCTACGTTCAGACTTGGTAACGATTCCGTCTGCTGTGGCCAGAATAGGAGTGCCTATAGGAGCAGCAAAATCGGTTCCTCGATGTGGTCTTATTTTATTTCCGTAATATTTGATTCTTCGTTTCAGATTATATCGTGAGGATATTCTACTAAATTTTACTGGAGCTCTCAAAAAGGCTCTTCGCAAATTATTGGCTTCGTGATCAAAATAATCTACGCCCCCATTAATAGAGTCGTCCTGAAACCTGAATGCGTAAATAGGTTTGCTACGATGTTCAAAATAAGAAGCTTTGATTTGGTCAATTCCTGCTGGGATAGTATCGTCTATAAATTTTTCGGTATAAATTACTTTGAAACGATCTCCTGCTTGTAACCTTGTAAAATCAATAGTCCAAGCATAGATATCTGCCATATTATATGCCACTAAAAAGTTGAGATCCAAATCGTCAAAGGTTTGCATTAAACTACTGGATATGGTACCTGATGCAGATTTTTCAACTAGTTTTACAGGTTTTTTTCTTTTTTGAGCAATAATCGAGTCTCTAAAATCGATAACCGTGTAATCTATCTTATTGTTTTGATATACAAATACCTGAGCGTTTGCTGAAGTGTCTTTGGATTTGAGTAACATGTAAGGCTTGCCAGCTTGTATTCTGGCTACATTGAAGGTATCTTTGATCGTATTAGTGATTTCAAACACTTTGGCTCTGGTCACACCATGAGCATCCATAATTGCGCCAAAGCTATCACCGGGCTTTACGGTATCTTTTACTACATTAAAATTTTGAAGTACATACCCAAACTCACGAACAACAGGAGCTTCTTTTTTTTCTTCTTTTACTTCAGGAACTGCTGCTTTTTCTTCTTTCTTTTCTTTTTGACATGAAAACACTACCACTATAAAGAGTAGCAAGTAACCTATATGCTTCAACTGATGACTATTTTATTGTTTGGTATTAAATTGATGAGTTACCCATTGTTGCCCCCAGTTTTCTTTCTCTTCGTCACTCCATAAATTCGGGAAAAACATAATTCTTTGAAAACTAGGAGGTAAAAAACTTTTCCAGTTTGTTCCTCCAGTAGCAAGTACTTCACCTTTATCTCTGTTAAGATACCTATATGCAGCACCCATATGCATTAATAACCAATTAATATTTACATTGGTGTCAAAAGTACGCAATGCTTCGATAAGGTGCACATTATTTTGCTCTTTTTCTGGTAGTTCGTGGTATTTGTGGAAAATCGTTGAGCGTTGTACTTGTTTAGCAATACGCATCATCCTAGGAGTATATCGATATTCGAATTGCTTTAAAGTAAGCGTTTTTTCACCGGTTTCGGCATCGGTAGCTCCAGATTTCCAATAGAGATGCTCAAAAACCTCTCCCAACGGATCTTGTTCAGAAAATTGATCCCTTTCTTTGGTATTTACCAAATTGACAAGAGGAGTACTGTAAATTTCAATCAATCGAAATTGAACAGATTGAAATCCACTGGCAGGTAGTAAGGACATTCTGTATTTTAGAAACTGATCTCGATCCATCCCTTTGATCATTACATCGAAGGAGTTAATCAATACCCTAAAATACCGGTTTACACGATCGAGTTTAGCTGTAAAAAAAGCCGCATTCTGTAATTTATCATCTATAATTTGCTTCAGTTCATGAATAATAAGTTTGAAATAAAGCTCAGTTATTTGATGATAGGTGATAAAAATTTCTTCATCAGGGAAATGAGTCCTGGGGATTTGAAGACTAAGCAAGGTGTCTAGATGGATGTAATCCCAATAGGTCAAATATCGATCATGAAGTAACCCATCAAGGTAAGATCCCAGATCTTGGCCTGAGTTCTTGAATTTAGTTTCTAATTGCTTTAGTTTTTCTGCAATTTCTGGCTTAACCGGTTCGCTCATTTAGTCTACAACAACTTTAAAAGGGTGTTTTAGACCTTTGAACGCATCCAGATCTGCTTTGATAGATCCTACAAGGATGTCGGCTTTAATTCTTACCGGCATGCGATTATCGTCGTCGCTCACCCAAACGGTCATACTTTCTTCTTCTTTGAAAATTCTATCCGCTTGTACAAAAGGTCTAAATTTTAAACATGCAATTTTACCCATTTTCGTTCGAATAACCTCTCTTCCTAAGAACTTTAACTTAAAAAGGTAGTTTTCATTGTCAAAAAACATGTTTACAAATTGTTCGTCACCCTTTTTCAGCGAAGTAGTGTTGATGCTGTTTCTCAGGTAGTAGAACGAAGACATCATATCCTGTACATTGGATTTTACAGGGAAAGTTTCTTTGGTATTGTACTTTTTATTAAAAACAAGTGCTTTTTTCTGACTGTGATCAAAGTTGATTTCGATATCCTTGGTATGCCCCCCTTCATTAATTTTTCTAATGAATCGATAGGGTTTTACCTCGCTTTTATCGATATAAGTTTCATATAAGTCTTCAACTTTAAAAAAGAGACTAAGGACTCCCGATGATTTTCCTTCTCCAATAATATGATGAACGGGTACGCCGTTTAGTGTTTCATCTTTTACTTGCAAGGTGGCATAACTTGCAGTAAACCAGCCATAGTGGATTCTGAATTTAAACCATTCTCCAGATTCAAAAGCTTGATGGCTCTCTTGTGCTGTAGCAGAAGAAAATGCTAAAACGGCAATGAATAGTAGGATAAGCTTTTTCATAGTTTGGGTATTATAATTGTTTCACCTAAAATGTATTATACCCCTAGATGATTACAATAAATATTCCAAAAGTAGTATTAAAAGTAATTACTTAAAAATGAATATTGTTATCAAAATATAAAAAAGAACAAAAAAGAGAGCCACCACAGCTCTCTTTTTTACTTTTATTAACCAACTAAAAACTTAAATTATGAGAATAATTATTGTTTTAGATATAAGTGGTAACCACTCCACTCATAATACAAAAATCAACTTTTTTTGAATAATTATCAAACGAAAACGTTTTTTTATTATGAATTTTAACAAAAATTTAGATGAAAATCCATAATTTTTCAATTTTCTCAAGATATTAACACTCTTTATTAGAATATCCGAAATGTTAAAAATCAGATATAATTACAAAGTTCCTCGTTGGGCTTGTTCTCTTTCAATGGCCTCAAAAAGTGCTTTGAAATTTCCTTTTCCAAAGGATTGTGCACCTTTTCTTTGAATAATTTCAAAAAACATGGTGGGTCGATCTAACACTGGTTTTGTGAAAATCTGAAGTAAATATCCTTCATCATCACGGTCAATCAAAATACCAAGGTCTTTTAATGGTTGTAAATCTTCATCGATTTCACCCACTCTATCTAATACTGTATCGTAATACGTTGCCGGAACGGTCAAGAACTCCACTCCACGGTTTTGAAGTTCAGAAACCGTTTCTATGATATTATCGGTAGCCACAGCAATATGTTGTACTCCTGCACCATTATAAAACTCTATATATTCTTCGATTTGAGACTTTTTTCTCCCTTCGGCAGGTTCATTGATTGGAAACTTAATTCGCCCGTTACCGTTGCTCATTACCTTACTCATAAGCGCAGTATATTCGGTAGAGATGTCTTTGTCGTCAAAAGAAACTAATTGAGCAAAGCCCATTACTTTGGCATAAAACTCACACCATTTGTTCATCTCGTTCCATCCCACGTTTCCAACCATGTGATCGATGTACTTCAAGCCTACAGATTTTGTTTTGTAAGGTTTGTTCCAAGCCATATATCCCGGTAAAAATGCGCCTTTGTAATTTTTACGTTCTACAAAAATGTGCACTGTTTCTCCATAAGTGTGGATTCCTGAAAATACAACTTTTCCATGCTCATCTTCTTCAGTTCTGGGTTCCATGTATGATTTAGCACCACGTTTTACAGTTTCGTTATAACTTTTGGTAGCATCATCTACCCAAAGGGCTACAACTTTTACTCCATCACCGTGAGCATTGATATGTTTGTTGATTTCACCGTCTGGTTGCAAAGGAGAAGTTAAAACCAATCGTATTTTGTCTTGCTGTAAGACATAGGAAACCCGGTCCTTTTTTCCTGTTTCTAGTCCAGCATAGGCAATGGGTTCAAAACCCCATGCGGTTTGATAGTAATAGGCCGCCTGTTTGGCATTACCTACATAAAGTTCTACATAATCTGTTCCTAACAAAGGCAAAAAATCTTCTGCTTGTGGAACTACTTTTTCTAAATTCTGTGGTGTTATATTGGTCGACATAATATTGTTATTTCGTAATTAATAGTTATAATGAGATTCAGAAATGGTATTATTTCCAAATCAATAAGGATTAAAAAATGAGAAACAACTTACCACATGGCTCGCAAATGTGGTGTAATATCAATTCTATTATTAAGCATGGTTTTACTATTCTGTGGTTTTACTCTAACCATGATTTATGATAACTTTCGTCGGCAATTTCCATAGCTTCTTGAGTAACCATTAATGGTTTAAAAGTATCTACCATTACTGCTAATTCATCGGTTTTGGTCTGCCCAATACTGCGTTCTACGGCTCCTGGATGTGGTCCATGAGGTATTCCAGCGGGATGTAAAGAAATATGTCCAGCATCAATATCGTTTCTACTCATAAAATCACCATCTACATAGTAGAGCACTTCGTCACTATCGATGTTGCTGTGATTGTATGGTGCAGGGATCGCTTGCGGATGATAATCGTATAATCTTGGTACAAAAGAACACACCACAAAAGCATCTGTCTCAAAAGTTTGATGTACTGGTGGTGGTTGATGTACTCTACCAGTTATTGGTTCAAAGTCATGTATAGAAAAAGCATAAGGGAAATTGAAACCATCATAACCTACAACATCAAATGGATGAGTCGCATAGATCATATCAAAAATTTCATCCTGTTTTTTTACTTTGATCAAAAAATCTCCCTTTTCGTCATTGGTTTCTAATTCATAGGGGGCTCTAAGATCCCGCTCACAAAAAGGAGAATGTTCTAACAATTGACCAAACCAGTTGCGATATCTTTTTGGAGTATAAATAGGTCGTCTTGATTCTACAATAAATAAACGGTTATCTGTAGTGTCAAAATCCAGTTTATAGATGGTTCCTCTTGGGATTAAAATATAATCTCCGTATTTGAAATCGATGTTACCCAGGTGGCTTCTAAATTTCCCATTTCCTTTGTGGATAAATATAAGCTCGTCGGCATCTGTATTTTTATAAAAATAATCCGTTGTAGGATTTTGAGGAGCAGCCAAAATGATGCTTACGTCAGAATTGGTCAATACATTTTTTCTGCTTTGTAAATAATCTTTTTCTGGTTGTACTTTGAAACCATGAAATCGATATGATTTGATATTGTTGGCTATTGCGATTTTTGGAGCAACACTATAACTCCCTTTGATTTCCTTTACCTGAGTAGGGCGATGACAATGGTACATGTTTGTAGACATGCCATCAAAACCGATGGTTCCAAATAATTGTTCGTAATAAAGATTGCCATCGGGCTTTTTGAAGATCGTATGGCGTTTAGGTGGAATTGTTCCTAAAGAATGATAAAAAGGCATGATGATTTTATTTAAGGTATTAACACTACTTTTTTTAAAACAAAAAGAGTGTAGGCCTTATTCCGGATTACGTTTAATAAGGTAATGTAACAGTAGTAATAAATCCTGCCAAAACAAACTCATAATAGTACAAATATCGGAAATATTTCTATTCTTTTGCGTGAGAATCTCTTAAAACCAAAAACCTACACTAAAGAACCACTCGCTTTCTTTCACTTCTGGGGAGTAGGTATATTTTACCTGAATAGGTCCTGCAAAGGTATCCAGACCATATCCAAGAGCGTAACCAGTAAATTCGGGTTCTTCAAACCATCTGCCTGTACTAAATAATTTGTTGCCTACGTTGGCAAAATTAGCTCCAACATTCACATGGTTTTTTTTGAATATCTCATAATCTACAGCAACAAGTCCTTTCATAAAACTTCTTCCCGTTATCCCCAAAAAATCATAGCCATAAAAAGGAATAAAATTATTAATGGTTTTAGCACCAAAACCTCCTAAGAGAAAATCCAGTGAATTAATCGCATTGTTTCCAATTTTAGTTCCTGCCTCAAAAGCAATATTCATCGAAATCTTATCGGTAATAGGGCGAGCATACCCCAATTGTGCTTTTGCGATGGAGAACTCGTCGAAACTGTCGGTAAAATCTGAAGAGAATAAATAGGTATGGATATCTCCTTCAAACAAGATTCCTTTGGAGGGAAAATATTTATTGTCGTAAGTATCAAATTTGAAGTAACCAAAAGCACTCCAGTAATCACTATCATCAAAAACGGTTCTAGGAATTTGGTTTTCGTCTTCGCCAAAAGTTTCGGAAATAATCCGTAGGCGTTTATATTCTGCACCCAACCCAACAGAGAAAGTTTGGTTCAACAGAGTTTCTGCATAGAATTGAAGATTAAAATCGGTATAATCAATGTCGATGGTATTAATCCCGAGGTTTGGGATTTCGCCAAACTGTCCGATAAAACTAAAGTCAAACGCCTTGGTAAAATTGGTATAGCTATATTTAAGTCCGGTACTCCAATAAAATCCTTTATCGATATAATAATCAAGATTATATCGGATATTATCGCCCAAAGCTACATCCAAAGAGAGGACATCGTTATTGAATAACAAACTTTTGCGGGTCACATTCACAAGAGCAGCGGTTTGGTATAAGTCGTCATAATGCAGTGCAAAACGTAGTAACATTTTGTTCTCGCTTTCTCTTACATTAAGAGCAAGCTCTTTTCCTTCTTCATGATCAATTAATCGATGACTTACTCGATCAAAGTTTCCGGTTCCCGAAAGGTTATTGATACCTTCATTGAGTTTGTCGTAAGAAATTACAGATGGTGTTTTTAATTTTAATTTCCCTCTGATATACGCACGAGTGTATCTTTCGTTTCCTGTTATAGACAAACTGTTGATTAGTAAAGTTTCAGCATTCTTAGGAATTTCAATATCTGGTCTAGGAGTTTTTTGTCTTCCGGCAATAGCTTTCAGGGTTTCATAGTTGGAAAAAGCGGCTTTCTCACCACTAGCCATAATTTCGTCGGCTCTATCAAAAGACATTACCGAAAAATCCATAATAGAAGGTTTTATGTAGATTTCGGTTTCATCTACTTTATCCTTCATAGCATTGATCGTTCTGAAATTGCTAATCTGAAGCATGATATTGGTTACCGAATTGAGCTGATCCCTTGGCATCAATGAATCCTGTACGTCTATACCAATCACGATTTCCGCTCCTTTTTCTTTAATTTCTCTAACGGGATAATTGTTAGAAACACCACCGTCTGTCATTAATATTCCGTTCACCTCAATAGGGCTAAAAATGGAAGGCAACGCTCCACTAGCCGCTACAGCCTCTGGTAGATACCCCTTATCGAGTATAACCTGTTCTCCCGTTTCGATATTTGTCGACATACAGAAAAAGGGAATAGGTAATTTATCAAAGTCATGAACATCATTCACATGGGCCGTAAATTGTGAAAATTGGTTGTAAAAATTTTGCCCTTTTGATAGCCCTTTGGGAAGGCCAATTTTAAACTTATCAAAAGGAAGGGTGACTGCGTATTTTTCAGAATCTTCTTTTTCGTAAAACGTTTTGGCATCCCTGGGAAGTTGGTCCTGGATAAACGCATCAAAATCTACAGACCTAAAAATAGAGTCTAGTTCTTTGGCCCGATATCCCGAAGCATAAAGTGCTCCAACAATTGCTCCCATACTGGTACCACCAATATAATCTATACGTACACCTGCATCTTCTATAATCTTGAGTGCACCGATATGAGCCAACCCCTTGGCACCGCCACCGCTTAAAACCAATCCCACTTTTACATCCTCTTGGTCGGTAAGACTTAGGGAATCTCGAACTTCTGTAGTTTGTGACCATAATGTTTCTGTAAAGAGCACTATAAAAAACAGTACGCTAAGCAGAAAATGGGAAGGGGTGTGGGTATGGGTCACCATTATTCTTTTTTAGAAAGATAGTAATTATATATTTTGGTTGCTTTAGAATCTCCTACTACTTGAGCAAGCTCATTCTTTGTGGCTTCCTGTATTCGTTTAACCGATCTAAAATGCTTTAGTAATTCGACTACTGTTTTTTCTCCGATACCTGAAATATCATCTAACTCGGTATTCAAAGCAGCTTTACTTCTTTTTTGTCGGTGAAAAGTAATCCCAAATCGGTGTGCCTCATTACGTAAATGCTGTATCACCTTAAGCGATTCTGATTTCTTATCCAGATAGAGTGGTATCGAATCCCCCGGATAATAAATTTCTTCAAGTCGTTTGGCAATTCCGATAATGGTGATTTTACCGCGTAACCCCAAAGTATCAAGGGCTTTTAATCCTGAGGATAACTGTCCTTTACCACCATCTACAATGACCAATTGTGGTAGTGGTTGTTCTTCGTCTAACAGTCGTTTATATCTTCTATACACTACCTCTTCCATAGAAGCAAAATCATTAGGCCCTTCTACAGTTTTGATATTGAATTTTCGATATTCTTTCTTGCTAGGTTTACCATTCTTAAAAACCACACACGCGGCTACAGGGTTAGTTCCCTGAATATTGGAGTTATCAAAACATTCGATATGCCTAGGTTCTTCTGGCAATCTAAGGTCTTTTTTCATCTGGGCCATCAATCGTTTTACATGCCGATCCGGATCAATGATTTTTATTTGCTTGAACCGCTCCTGGCGATAGTATTTGGCATTTCTTAAAGAGAGGTCTACAATTTTCTTCTTATCTCCTAGTTGAGGGATGGTGATTTTAATCTCTTCTCCCACATTAACATCAAAAGGCACAAATATTTCCTTGGATGTAGAACCAAAGCGCTGTCTAATCTCGATAATGGCTAGTTCCAAAAGTTCTTTGTCTGATTCTTCTAATTTTTTCTTGATTTCGGTAGTGTGAGATCGAATTATGGCACCATAAGACAATTGAAGAAAGTTGATATAAGCATACGATTCGTCAGACAGGATCGAAAACACATCAACATTACTGATCTTTGGATTTACTACAGTAGATTTAACCTGATATTTTTCCAAAACGTCAATTTTCTCTTTGATGCTTTGGGCATCTTCAAATTCCATTTTGGAGGCATGATCAACCATTTGTTCTTTAAAGCCTGACAAGGATTCTTTAAAGTTCCCTTTTATAATCTGTCGTATAGCATTGAGGTTGTCGTTGTATTCTTTTTCCTCCTGTAACCCTTCACAAGGTCCTTTACAGTTTCCTAAATGATATTCTAGGCATACTTTGTATTTTCCTGCATCGATTTTATCCTGAGACAAATCATAGTTGCAGGTTCTTATAGGATATAGCCCACGGATCAACTCTAATAAGGTTTGTACCGTCTTCACCGAGGTGTAAGGCCCGTAATACTCAGAACCGTCTTTGATCAGGTTTCGAGTTTGAAATACTCTAGGGAATCGCTCTTTTTTTATGCAAATCCATGGATAGGTCTTATCGTCCTTGAGCATCACATTAAACCTGGGCTGATACTTTTTGATCAGATTGTTTTCAAGAAGTAAAGCATCGGTTTCGGTATCCACTACAATGTGTTTGATCGTCCGAATTTTTTTGACCAATACTTTGGTCTTGTAGTTGTTGTGATTTTTGGTAAAATACGAGGATACTCTTTTCTTAAGATTTTTGGCCTTACCTACATATAACAGTTTATCATCTTTATCGTAGTATTGATATACCCCTGGTAAATTAGGTAAGGTTTTGATCTGTATGTCTAGTGAGGGTTGTTGCATATTCCGAAGGGTAAATTTAATAGTTTACCTAGATTCGTACCTATATCTTTAAGGTTTAATTTTTGTTAAATCCTACCTAATCACAAGGGTTTTTATTAAAAATACTTAATTCTGTACAATACAACCCGATTTTTATTACATTAGTAGTCCTATTATTCCAATTCAGTTTTTTTGAAAAAAGAAAAGAAAATAATTGGCAGGACGGATAAGGTGGATTTCCCGCTACTCGAATTAAATGATATCGATGCCAAAGTCGATACAGGAGCGTATACTTCTTCTATTCATTGCGTTGCAATAAAAGAGATTGATCAAACATTACAATGTAGTTTTCTGGATGCTACACATCCTGAGTATAATGGTAAGAAATTTACATTTAAAAATTATGATATCTCTGCAGTAAAAAGTAGTACCGGTAAGGTAGAAATGCGGTATGCGATCAGAACACAAATTACAGTATTCGAAAAAACCTATCCAATAACTTTAAACCTATCCCCAAGGGACGATATGCGTTTTCCATTGCTTATTGGGCGTAGGTTCTTGAGCGGAAAATTTTTGGTAGATCCTCAATTAGAAAATCAGAGTTATAATCAAAAACTGTAATGAATATCAAGATCTTGTCGCGTAGTGCGAGTTTGTATTCGACCAATGCACTTGTTCAAGCAGCGGTAAAAAGAAAACACAATGTTCAGGTTATCGATCCACTTAATTGTGATATTGTTATAGAGCGGCAAAAGCCAGAGATTTATTATCGTGGTCGTCGTCTCGATCATGTCGATGCGGTGATCCCAAGAATTGGATCCTCGATTACCTTTTATGGTACTGCGGTGGTACGACAGTTTGAAATGATGAATGTGTTTACCACTTTGAAATCGCAGGCGCTGGTTCAATCCAGAGATAAACTAAGAAGCTTACAAATACTTTCAAAGGCAGGTCTTGGACTTCCTAAAACAGTGTTCACCAATTATTCCAAAGATGTTTCTGAGGTCATATCTCATGTAGGGGGAGCTCCCTTGATCATTAAGCTGCTTGAAGGGACTCAAGGATTAGGAGTGGTTCTGGCCGAAACCACTACTGCTGCGGAATCTGTGCTAGAGGCTTTTAATGGATTACAAGCACGAGTAATTGTTCAGGAATTTATAAAGGAAGCCAAAGGAGCAGATATTCGAGCGTTTGTTGTAGATGGAGAAGTGATTGGTGCAATGAAACGGCAAAGTAAAGAAGGAGAGTTCAGATCCAATTTGCATCGGGGAGGTACCGCTCAATTGATTAAATTGAGTCGACACGAAGAACAAGCTGCTATTTTGGCGGCCAAATCTTTGAAAATGGGAGTTGCCGGTGTAGATTTACTGCAAAGTAACCGAGGACCGTTGATTTTGGAGGTAAATTCGTCTCCAGGTCTCGAAGGAATTGAAGGGGCGACCGGTAAGGATATCGCAAAGGCGATCATTAAATATATAGAAAGAAGCGTATAAGATACATGACACAAAGCAAGGAAAAAGATATTTTACGCATTTTAGGAAATGAGGTGCCACTAGGAACAAGTACTACGATCAACTTTAATATTGCCAAGTTATATACGTCGACCAAAGTAGAAATTCCGATTATTATAGAACGCTCAAAAAAACCAGGTCCAACGGTTTTAATCACAGCAGGAATTCATGGAGACGAAATAAACGGAGTTGAAGTGGTGCGACAAATTATTGCCAAGAAAATCAACAAACCAGCAATAGGAAGCATTATATGTATCCCGGTACTTAATGTATTTGGGTTTTTGAATATGGACCGATTTTTTCCTGATGGAAGGGATTTAAATCGCGTTTTTCCGGGGACCAAAAATGGTTCGTTGGCAAGTAGATTTGCCTATCAATTCGTAAATGAGATTCTTCCTTCGGTAGATTTTTGTTTGGACTTTCATACTGGTGGAGCGAGTCGATTTAATGCCCCGCATATTCGGGTAGACCAAAAGAATGAACGATTAGTAGCTTTGGCCAAAGTTTTCAATGCCCCTTTTATCCTGTATTCCAAAAATCTGGAAGGTTCTTATCGATCAACTTGTGCCAAAAAAGGCATAGACATTTTGTTATTTGAAGGAGGGAAATCTCAAAACAGTAGCAAGGATATTGCGGTAGAAGGTGTAAAAGGAGTGATGCGTATTCTTAATCACCTAGAAATGCTGAAGCCTACTTTTGAAGTGCCAGAGGCACATGCCGAAAGTATTGTGATTAATAAGAGTTTTTGGATGCGGGCCAAATACAGCGGATTGTTGCATATTAAAATACCGATTTGCAAGCATGTTGAAAAAGGGGAGATTCTGGCGACTATTACAGATCCCTACGGAAAAATGAGACATGTGGTAAAGGCAAGTAATGATGGGTATGTAATTAATGTAAATGAAGCTCCGATTGTGTACAAAGGAGATGCGATATTTAGAATTACCAAAGCCCTAGAAGATGAATAAAAAGGCGTTGAGGTCAAAATATAAAACGCTAAGATCCCAATTGAGTGCCGATGAGATCGATACAATGAGTATGGATATTGCCAACAAGGCATTAGAGCTTCCGATATGGGACAGTAGCTTTTATCATATCTTCTTACCCATACAAAAGCAAAAGGAGTTAAATACAGAATTTGTATTACATATTTTACAAGGAAAAGATAAACATGTGGTCGTTTCAAAAAGCAATTTTGAAACCTATACCATGGAAAATTTTTTACTCACAGATACTACCCCTTTAAAAGTAAATTCTTTGGGAATTCCCGAGCCTGTGGATGGAATACCGATTGCGAACAGCCAAATAGAAGTCGTTTTTATTCCACTGTTGGCGTATGATCGAAATGGAAATAGAGTGGGATATGGCAAAGGATTTTATGATAGGTTTCTAGAGAGTTGTCATCCAAATACACTGAAAGTTGGACTTTCATTTTTTCCGCCAGAAGATAAGATCGAAGATAGTACTTCAGAGGATGTACCCTTAGATTTTTGTGTTACCCCATCCGAGATATTCAAATTCAATAAAGAAAATAAACAATAAGGAACTAAAAAGATTATTTTTTTGGGAATGCCTTTTTGTTAAAAATGATCAATAAGAATACCCCAACACTTATTGCAGAATCGGCAATATTGAAAACCGGATCAAAAAACGAGAAGTGTTTCCCGCCCCAAACAGGAATCCAATCAGGTAAGATGTCATCATAAAAGGTAAACTGAATCATATCTACCACTTTTCCGTAAAAAACACTTTCATATCCACCGCTTTCCGGTAAAAAGGTCGCGACATTACTCACGGTACTTTCTTCAAAAAGGATTCCATAAAAGATAGAATCAATGATATTACCAAAAGCACCAGCAAAGATCAGCGCAATACAAAAAGTAAGTATCATCGGGCTGTTTTTTCGAACAGAATCATATAGCCAATACCCAATCCCCGTAATAGCAACTAATCGGAAAAGAGTAAGTACCAGCTTACCATAGCTACCTGGTAGTTCGAACCCCCATGCCATACCTTTATTTTCTACAAAAACAATTCTGAACCAATCAAAGACTCTTACCTCTTCATGTAATGCGAAATGTGTTTTTATATAAAATTTGGAAATTTGGTCGATAAGCAGAACCAGAACGATAACTAAAATAGATTTCTTCAAGGACATAGATATACCGTTTATTACAGGTAATAAAAGTGACGGACAAAAATAGTGTTTTATTTTGTTTTATAAACACTTATGTCTCCACTTATAGAGGTTAAATTGATTTTGTAGGGTCCATAGATATCCTGAGAACGAATTTTCCCGGTTTTTGTGGCAGCCTTAACGGTCGCATTTTTTGTAGACAGCGTAATATCTCCCGCAATAGTGTTTATAGTTGCATGACCTTGATAAGCCTCTAAGATGCAATTGCCAGCACTAAACTCTGCAAATAGATTTTTGAACCCTCCAACGATCTTTAAAGAAGCCGTATTGGATTTTACCGTTACTTTAAAATGTGAAGGGATTTGCAATACTACTTTTACAGCATATACTTTGTGAGCACTAAGCTTGTCATTGTGATGTTGTGAAAATGGTTGAACATCATCCTGTAGATACAGCTTATTTTCTTTTATAGTGCTTCTAATAAGTAAGTGGTCTTGATACTCTCCTTCAGAAATTGCATTGTAAGTGATATCAGATGTTTCTGCACTAGTAATTTCAATCTGGAATGTGTTGTGTAGAGTAATCACCACTTCTTCAAATCCATTAGAGGCAATGGTACGATCAAAAGAGGATTGAGCATGTACCTGGAAGTATAACAAAAGGAATAAAAGCAAAGAATTTAGCCACCTCATATTTTTCAAGGTAACTAAATTCTCTAGAATTATAAAAAAGATATACGAGTTCTTACTGTTTACGGATAAAAATGTTTCCGCTTATCGTTTTTAAGTGCAAATCACTTTGAGGATCCCCAAAGGTACCTGTTACTTTACTGCCCACAATTCGATTTTTACCTTGATCAAAATTGAGGTCTTTATCAGAGTAAATCATCCCAGAGATGGTTTCTGCTTTTAGTTTCGATTTTGCAATATTGATATCGATATCTCCACTAATGGTTTTAAGATCCATGGTTCCGTTATAATTTTTGATGTCGATATTTCCGCTGATAATGTCTACCTCGAGTTCTCCTCTATAATTTTCAGAAGCCACACTACCAGAGATACTTTTTACAGTAAGCTTATAGCTTTTTGGTAAATACAAAGTGTAATTAGCATCTATATCCATATTGTTGCAAGGCCCCCAGTTGTTTTTGGATTTTTTTTCTTTTTTCCATTTATCAAATAGATCACCGTAGCTTGATTTGATATCCAAAACCGAAGAGGAATTGTTGATTTCCAGATCAAAATACTCATCAAATTCACCACTGTTTATTTGTACTTCTGCTTTGAGGTATACTTGGTTTTTATCCCAGGTTTTGATATTAATATCGTCGGCAAATTTGAATTCTACTTTTACACGATCTGCCGAAGTATTGATCTCTTTTTCGATTACTTTTTGTGCGAATACTTGACCTACGAATAAGCATAGTGTCGCTAGAGTTATTAGATTTTTCATGTTTGTTGTTGTTTTTGATTGAATGATGACCTCTTTTACTGTTTTCTGAGGTAGATGTTACCTGTTGATGATCTCAGGCTGATTTCTACACCTCCGCTATTTAATTGTGTTTTGATGGCTCTTTTCCCTGCTACGATTTTCATGTTTTCGTCGTCTGAAGGAAATTTGATATCAAAGTCTGTATAGATTTCTCCCATTGTGGTTTTTAGTTCCAGGTTGGCCGGTGTGCTTGATGGTAAGCTTACATCGATAGCTCCTGTAGCCGAAACCAGAGATATTGGAGAGTTCTGACTAACTTTAGTAAAAATAATATTGATTTCTCCTGTAGCGGTTTTGGCAACGATAGGTCCGGTAACATCTCTAAATGTCATATTACCCACATTGGTCATCGCCTCTATTTCTGAAGAGAATCCTTTGACTTCTACATCGCCCAGATTGCTCTTTTCGATAGTGATGTTTACAGTTTTTGGCAGAAAAATTTGAAGTACCTCACTATGCATACCTTTTAAGTTCCTTACCACTAGGGTTTCTCCTTCTTTTTGAACGTATATTCCTAATCCTGTATTATCGCTACCTCCCGCATAAACGGCTTTTAAACCTCTTGCTTTTTCAGGCATCTCTCTTCCCTCGCCATTGATTTTTATTTCATTTTGATTCTGAGCCTTTATTACTACTCCAGAAGGGGAACTGATTTTTACTTTTTTTACTCCTTGAAGTGATTGATTAAAATCCTG
This sequence comes from Aquimarina sp. AWH4_224, assembly GCF_056160245.1. NCBI lineage: Bacteria > Pseudomonadati > Bacteroidota > Flavobacteriia > Flavobacteriales > Flavobacteriaceae > Aquimarina > Aquimarina sp. AWH4_224. The sequence continues at coordinate 54,908 of NZ_JBSWWU010000004.1, forward strand.
AGCGGTTAGGCTACATGCAGTGATAAGTAATACTGCTATAAGTGCTATTTTTTTCATCTGTTCTTTTTTTGACTGTTTGACTGCTTTTAAATTAAACTTGGGAGACCTATTTTAACCTGATCTCTCACGTAATCTGGTGTTTCTTCTTTTTGAAGTAACATTTCCATAGAAGGGATTGCGCGCTTTTCTTCGATAGAAACTAATATTTGAATTAATTCGATTTGCATGCTTGGATCTTCTTCTGTTGCCAGAGCATGGATTAGTGCTTTACGTACCATTTCTGAATCTGCAAATTTTGCAAGTGCTTCTGCTGCAGCGAGACGCACATTGATATGATCATCGTATTGCATTTTGTTGATTAAAGCTTTTAGAATTTCATTTCCTGGTTTTTCAAACTCTTCAGCATAATTTACCGCCTGAAGCCTTTTGCTAGCCGATTGATTTTCGATCATCGAAATGGTCATCGTTTGCTTTAATTCGATTTTTTCTTTTTCCAAAACCGCTACTTCTTGAGATAGCGTTTCATTATTCTGAGATTTCCCAAAGAAATATGCTGTAAATACCAGTGCTACAGTAGCTGCTATCTGCAATGCTGTTTTCCAATGCGAACTGGATGTAGCGTTCAATTTCACTACTTTCGAATCGCTAAGAGTTTCCTTTTCCTTTTGTAGCATTTCTTCAAAATTCAATGCTAAACTAGCATCAGGTGTTTCTAAGGGTTCGCTATCAATCGCTCCAAATAACTCTTTGAGTTCTTGTAGAGAAGCCCTGCAATCTTCACATTGTGCAATATGGGTTTCAACTTCTTTATGTACATCCTCGTCTAAATTATGATCTATATAATCGATCAGTAATTCTTCTATTTGTTTGCAATTCATAGCTTTATGCATTTTGGAGGTAATATCCTTTTAGTTTATGTATAGCTCGATGTACTTTGGTTTTTACAGCACCTTCTGTAGAACCAACAATTTCGGCTATTTCATTATATTTTATTCCTTGATAACGATTCATGATGACCAGTTCTCGATCACTATCGCTTAACTGATTTAATGCCTGGTCGAGCTGCTGCTTGACTTCATTTTGTTCAATATGATCGGTTTCTTCACTCATGGTTTTATATTCAAAATCATCTAATCGTTTTGGTGATGATTTACTTTTTTGATAATGATCTGAAAACACATTTCGTGCTATGGTAAAAATCCAGGACGAAAACTTTCCATTTTTATAAGAGGTTCGATATTTAATGGCTTTATAAAATACCTCTTGTGTAATATCCTGGCTAATTACCCGATCTCTTGTCATCTTCAACAAAAAATTAAAGATTTTGAGATGGTATCTATCAAATAGCATCCTCATCATGTCGAGGTCTCCTTGAGATACCTTAATCATTATTTCTTCGTCAGTTAGTTGTTTCAAGATGTTACTCTTTTTGATCGGTTTCTATTTGTAATACCTGCGTTTTTTAAAAAGGTTACACATAAGATAAAAAAAGATTCACTTTTTTTCTGAAAGGTCAAAAAATGTAAGATGATATAAAAGAAAATGCCCTTTTGTATTTCATTACAAAAGGGCACTGATACTTTGGCTACTTAAGAGAATTAAACTGATTTTCCCTAAGTAGTTTTATGCTGTTTAAAATTTGCCAGAAGCGTATGTATTTTGCAAAGCAATTAACTCTGCATATTTTTTGCTTCTATACTTAATGTAGCGTGAGGTACTAATTTTAATCGTTCAGGATTGATAAGTTTTCCTGTAACACGGCAAATACCATAGGTTTTGTTTTCTATACGTAACAATGCATTTTTAAGGTCACGTACAAATTTTTCTTGTCGTATTGCTAGCTGTGTATTTGCCTCTTTGGACATGGTCTCACTTCCTTCTTCAAAGGCTTTAAAGGTAGGAGAGGTGTCATCTGTACCATTGTTTCCATCATTCTTATAAGCACTTCTCAACAATTCCAAATCCTTCTGTGCTTTCTCCATTTTGTCAACGATAATTTCTTTGAACATTGCTAAATCTTTATCGCTGTACCTTACTTTGATGTCTTCTGCCATACTCTTAATGTTTTTTTATTATCAATTGGGTTGCAATGTCATCAAACGCAATTTCTGTACCATTTATTACGTCGGTCGCAAACTCAATTGTCTCGGTTAAGGTTTCGTTTTTGATGTAAGCCTCGTTGGTTGTTATCGCTTCTTGAACCGCTTCATTCTCCTGAAATACGATTTCTATCTTATCAGTCACTTCAAAACCGCTATCCTTACGGATATTCTGGATTCTGTTAACCAGCTCCCTTGCAATTCCTTCTTTTTTAAGTTCAGGAGTGATTGTTACATCAAGAGCAACGGTCAAAGCACCAGAATTAGCAACCAACCAGCCCTCGATATCTTGAGAGCTTATGTCTACATCGTCTGTTCCTAATGTAATAATTTTATCATTAATTTCTATATCAAAACTGCCAGTTTGTTCAAGAATTTTGATTGTTTCCTGATCAAAAGAACGTATCTCGTTGGCAATCAATTTCATATCTTTCCCAAAGCGAGGGCCTAAAGTTTTGAAATTTGGCTTGATTTGTTTCACTAAGATGCCTGAAGCGTCATCAATAAGCTCAATTTCTTTTACATTTACCTCACTTTTTATCAATCCGGCGATATCATTTATCTCATTTCTTTCTGCATCATTCAATACCGGAATCATAATTCGCTGTAAAGGTTGACGTACTTTTATCTTTTCCTTTTGGCGTAACGATAAAGTTAAAGAAGATATAGCTTGTGCTTTTTGCATTTTATGCTCAAGCGCCTTATCAACATATGCTTCCTTATATTCTGGGAAATGTGCCAAGTGCACACTTTCATGACTTTCTTGTGCTGTGCCTGCGATCAGATCTTTATATAGTCTATCCATAAAAAATGGCGCAACAGGAGCTCCTAGCTTGGCTACTGTGATCATACAGGTATACAAAGTCTGGTATGCAGAAATTTTATCTTGTTGGTAATCTCCTTTCCAATATCTTCTTCGACTTAAGCGAACAAACCAGTTACTCAGGTTTTCCTGTACAAAATCAGATATTGCTCGAGTGGCTTTTGTAGGCTCGTAATCATTATAGTAAGCGTCTACATTTTTAATAAGCGTATGTAACTCACTCAAAATCCATCGATCTATCTCTGGTCGATCGGCTAGAGGGATATCAGCTTCAGCATAGGTGAAATTATCGATATTGGCATAAAGTGTAAAGAAAGAATAGGTATTGTATAAGGTTCCGAAGAATTTTCTTCGTACTTCTGCGATTCCTTCGATATCAAATTTCAGATTATCCCAAGGATTAGCATTACTAATCATGTACCATCTTGTGGCATCTGGCCCATAAGTTTTTAAGGTTTCGAATGGATCTACAGCATTTCCTAGGCGCTTGGACATTTTTTGTCCGTTTTTATCCAGAACAAGCCCATTTGAGACTACATTTTTGTAGGCAACATCGTCGAATATCATCGTTGCTATAGCGTGCAGTGTATAGAACCATCCTCGGGTTTGATCTACTCCTTCTGCAATAAAATCTGCTTTTCGTTCTCCTTGCTCTACCTTTTCTTTATTCTCAAAAGGATAGTGCCATTGTGCATATGGCATAGAGCCAGAATCAAACCATACGTCGATAAGATCACTTTCTCTTCTCATTGGTTTTCCTGATGGTGAAACCAAGGTGATTCTATCGATTACGTTTTTATGAAGATCGATTTTGTCGTAGTTGGCTTCGCTCATATCCCCAATTACAAAATCGGGAAAAGCATCGGCTTCTAAAACACCAGCTTTAACGGCTTTCTCCATTTCATTTTTGAGCTCTTCTACAGAACCTATGATCATTTCTTCTTTTCCGTCTTCTGTTCTCCAGATAGGTAATGGGATTCCCCAGAAACGTGAACGAGATAAATTCCAGTCATTGGCGTTTGCCAGCCAGTTTCCAAAACGACCTTCTCCAGTCGCTTTTGGTTTCCAATTGATTCCCAAATTAAGTTCGTGCATACGATCTTTGAAGTCAGGAACTCTAATAAACCAAGAGTCTAACGGATAATATAAAATCGGTTTATCGGTACGCCAACAGTTTGGGTAACTGTGCAAGTACTTTTCAACCTTGAATGCTTTATTCTCTGTTTTAAGTTTGATGGCAATTTCTACATCGATAGATTTTTCTGGTGCCTCACCGTCATCATAATATTCATTCTTCACATACTTACCTCCAAATTCACCCACATGTTTTGTGAATCTACCTTGAAGATCAACCAAAGGAACCAGATTGTTATTGTCATCCTCAACCAACATAGCAGGTACTTCTGGTTGAGCTTGTTTGGCTACAAAAGCATCATCAGCACCAAATGTTGGTGCAGTGTGTACAATACCAGTACCATCTTCTGTAGTTACAAAATCTCCTGTAATTACTCTGAATGCATTTTCAGGGTTGTGATAAGGCTGCACAAAATCCAATAGTTGCTCATATCGAGTTTCGGCCAGCTCAATTCCTTTAAATTCTTTTAGGATAAAGTAAGGTATCTTTTTGTCCTCTTGTTTGAAAGCATTAACGTCTTCTTCATTTTCAACTGCAACGAATTTGCCTCCAAATTGCTTTCCAACTAAGTTCTTGGCAAGAATCACATTAATGGGCTCAAACGTATACTGGTTGAATGTTTTTACAACTACATAATCTATTTTTGGCCCAACCGTTAATGCGGTGTTCGAAGGAAGCGTCCATGGAGTTGTTGTCCAGGCCAGGAAATAAATGTTTCCTTCGATATCTTTTAAGAAATCAGGAAGTGTCTCTTCTTTAGCCTTAAATTGCGCAGTAACCGTAGTGTCGGTTACATCTTGATACGTCCCTGGTTGATTCAACTCATGAGAACTTAATCCCGTACCTGCTTTAGGAGAATACGGTTGGATGGTATATCCTTTATAAAGCAATCCTTTTTTATAGATCTGAGAAAGCAACCACCATACACTTTCCATGTATTTAGGCTTATAGGTGATATAAGGATCATCCATATCCACCCAATATCCTATTTTTTGAGTAAGATCATTCCATATATCCGTATATCGCATTACTGCCTTTTTACAGGCTTCATTATACTCTTCTACAGATATTTTGGTTCCGATATCTTCTTTGGTAATACCAAGTTCTTTTTCAACACCAAGTTCTACAGGTAGTCCATGCGTATCCCAACCAGCTTTTCGTTTTACCTGGTATCCTTTTTGTGTTTTATAACGACAAAAAATATCTTTAATAGCACGCGCCATTACGTGGTGTATACCAGGTAGACCATTGGCAGAAGGTGGACCTTCAAAAAATACATATGGTTCGGCTCCTTCACGCTCACTAATACTTTTATCAAAAATATTATTCTGTTGCCAGAAATCTAGTATTTGGTCAGCTATTTCAGGTAAGTCAAGTCCTTTATACTCAGGAAACTTAGTGCTCATTTTGTCGTTCTTTCTATTAAGTTTGCGAAAATAAGGATTTTCTGGAAATTCAAGACAGAAATCAGCTATGGAAATGCAATAAATACAGCGGTATTACTGATTTTTAACACTGCGGTAATCTTTTTTGTAAAAATCGTAGTTTTTATCGCTATGCTAACCCAAATCTTTTTGAGTATGCAAAAGTAGGGTGATCTCTATTCTTAATCCCTTCATATTTTTTATCCCACAAGCAATTCACTTCATCTAGAAACATCTGTACCTGAAATTGGAACATGTGTTATACATCTTCTACTGGCAAAGAATTTTCTTTGGTCTATCACTTTTGTGGTGATACAAATACATGTTTTACACAAAAAGAATGCTAAAAAATATATTAAGAATACAGGGGGCAATGCAGTTGAGCAAATATGAACAACGCATGCTCAAAGGTGGCTGGGCAGATGATGAAGGATGTTACCAACAAGGTGATTTATGTTGTGTGCCTACAGCTTTTGGGAGAGAGGTTTGCAGGGTAGCGCAATGTAACCAAGGGATCGCATGTATAGGTTAGCATTTATAACAATATATAAAAAGGCAAAGTACTTTGACTGAAGACACACTGCCCAAGTGTCTTTAAAAGTTTGGGCTTATTCTAGAAACTTTTAAAATTAAAAATTATGCTAAAAAACATTTTGAACGTAAACGGTGTAAAGCGATTAAACAAAGACGAACAAGAATCACTTAACGGGGGATTTGGACCTGGATTCTGCTACCTAAGAGATAGAAACACATGTTGTTGTTTCTTTGATGACATCTATCCTAATGGGGATTTTTATTGTGCCAGAGGAGAATCTGATGGTTTTGGTAGATGTAGATACGTATAGGTCGTAAGATATTGTAATATTTTTGGACATATTACAAAATAATCATTGATAAAAACAGTTATTAAAGTAACCATAGGTTATTTAAGTGTGAAATTATCTATGATTTAGTGAGTATGAACCCTTGCAATGCCTGTTGCAAGGGTTTTTTTACAGGAGTTTAACGCTGTGATCAATACATATTGTAGTTTGATTTTACTAATTTTAAACCATGAATCAATATCTACATCTTGCACTTATACAAGCCCATCTTTCTTGGGAAAACCCAATTCAGAATCGAACGGCATTTGCTGAAAAAATCAGCACTATAGAGGATCATGTTGATCTTATTGTTTTACCCGAAATGTTTACCACAGGGTTTACAATGAATGCTGTCGATGTAGCAGAATCTATGGATGGAGAGACGGTGAAATGGCTTCAGGAAATGGCAAAGCAAAAAAAATGTGCGATTGCAGGAAGTATTATTATTGTTGAGGATGGTGGATATTATAACCGTTTTGTTTTTGCGTTTCCGGATGGAAAACTACAGACGTATGACAAGCATCAATTATTTACTCTGGCAAAAGAGGATGAGGTGTTTACCGCAGGGTCAGAAGAAGTAATTATTTCGTATAAAGGTTGGAAAATTAAACCACAAATTTGCTATGATCTTCGGTTTCCGGTGTGGGCCAGAAATACCAGTGATTATGATCTTTTGTTGTACGTAGCCAGTTGGCCAAAACCAAGAATCAATGCTTGGGATGCTTTGCTTAAAGCAAGAGCTATAGAAAATATGTGTTATTGTGTGGGAGTAAACCGAGTAGGATTAGATGGAAAAGGTTACGAATATAATGGACACACTGCAGCGTATGATGTATTAGGCCATCCGATACTCAAAGAAAATCCTGTAGAAAAAGAAACTATTCTATATGCCAATCTGGATAAAGCACACATCGAAACGACCAGAAAAAAACTTCCTTTTCTTGAAGATGCAGATCGTTTCCAGATTATTCGAGAATAAAGGTCTGTTTAATCTCCCAGTTGGCTCTTACTTCGATCACTTCAGGAAAGTGACTTACCCGTTCTGGCTGTAATCCCTTCAGGAAATTTCCTGGATCCCATTTCCCGTTGGCATTGTTGTCAAAAATAACTCGAATCAAAAATTTGGCCGGATCGAGATAGTTAAAGACTAATGTTTTTGGGTCTAAAGCGGTCTTTTCGACAATCACATCTCCTTTTTCGTTGGTTAATTGTACCAAAACTGGATATTGATCCACATTTTCTAAGGTCAAGAAAATAGTACCGTAATCTGTTATTTTTTTGGTTCTGAAGGTAAAGCTAAGTGAATCGTTTGCATTGCCAACAAAATCGGTTATCGCCTCTGGTAGCATTTCCAGAGTGTATGTATTATTTTCTGCTTTTTCAAAAATCAGTTTGGCCTCGTTAAGTGCTTTGTCTAACCCAATTGAAAAGGGAATATCTATGGTGTCCTTATCGGTAAGCGATATCAATTCTTGATTGATACTTTCCATAGGAGTATTAGCAAACAGCATAAAGTTCTTATCTGGTTTCAGGGAAGTGCCAGAAGAAGAGAGTTGCAAAGAGTCTTTATATTGATCTTTAAATCTCGGGATTAGTGTGTCTTTATAATTGGTGTTGGTGACTTCAAATACTAATGAGTCTACTTCGAAAAAGGGTTTAAACCAATAATGTAAAGAGTCTTTTTCTCTGTCGGGAATAATTCGAGTCTGCAAAGAATCCGGAGCCTCACTTAGCATTTTGATCTTCATGCTATCTAATTCTCCCTCATAAGGAAAAACAAATTCATTTTTAGATATCTGTTTAGGGAGCAACGCTTTGAAGTCGAGTACCTCCTTAAAAACGCTTATGTTGAATACTTTGGCAGTGTCCTGTGGTAAAGAAATGGTCTCTTCATAGAACCCTATTTTGTCTTGTTTGGGTTCGTATAAGTAATTACCTGCATTGTCTTTTAGAGCAATCAGTTTAAATTTCCCTTCTTTCAAATTAAAGAAATTAAAAGATACACTATCCAAAGTGTTGGTTACATATCTCGGAACGGTTTTGTATACACTTGAGTCTGTATAGGTACTGTCAATTTCATAAAGAGCAACCGTAACGTTGGATTCTACATCCTTTTTTATGGCATCTTTAATGGTTCCCTTTATAGATAAAGAATCCAAAAAGTCTCCTGTAGAAAAAACATATCTAAAAAAAGGAAGTGTATTTCCTTCATTATTGTCTTCTATACTCTCTCCAAAATTGATGCTGTACGTCGTATTTTGTAATAAAGTGTCCAGAAACTTAATCTTAACAAACTTACTAGCACCACCCAATGGACTAATTGTGGGTTTGGGATCCATAGGAGGTGATACGATGATCTGTTTTTGCGCGTCCTTTAATTTGATGTATTCATCAAAATAAATTCGGATTTCAGAATCTTTAAAGTTGGTAGAAAAATTAGGAGGAAATGCCTTTACAAAGACTGGCGGAGTTTCGTCTTTCTCACCACCATTTATTGTGCCCTTTTTTGCACAACCCAAGATTAGGATAAATAGCGACACAAGGGCCAATAACCAATTTAATCTTTTATTCATTTCTCCAACATTGATTTTAAGACACAAAGAAACAACTATCTTGAAAAACAAAAAAACTATTCTGTTATTGCCATGCAAGCCACGCTTATTTTGATTCCCGGTATGGATTTCAATGCTTGTGCACATGCTTCTATGGTCGCTCCGGTAGTAATAATATCATCTACCAACAAAATATGTTTGTTTTCTAGTAAAGACGGATTTTGTACCTCAAATGTTTCAGCAGCATTTTTCCATCTGGACTGTTTTTTCCGCTTCGATTGTTTAGAATTGTAAGAATTTTTTTTCAAAACAAAATCGATATAATCGGCATTTAATTTTTTGGAAATTTCAATTCCAAACTTGGCCACTTGGTTGTACCCCCTTTCTTTGAGTCTTTTGGGGTGTAAGGGTACAGGAATGACTGCATTAATGTTTTGAAAACCAGGTATTTCTGATAGATTTTGACCAAGCCATTTACCAAGCTCTTCTCCAATTTTCTGCTGGCCTCTATACTTTAAATTATGTATCAGATTTTGAACCAAACTGTCCTTATGGAACAGGAATAAAGAGGCGGTATTTTCTACTTTGACTCTTCCATAAAATACTTTTTCAATTTTTTTTGCGTTTACGTTATGGAAATCTCCCAAAGGAAGCTCATGTCGGCAAGAAGTACAGAGTGTCCTTTCGTTTTTGTGTAAAGTGCTGTTACAAGCTGCACAATACATAGGAAAGAATAAATAGACTAAGTCTCTTAGCATTTTATAGGGCGATTACCATTTATTATTATATTTTAGCTATAGAAATAACCATCAAAAATTAGAAATTAATTATGACAACTCAAAACAATAACTTAACCCTTAAAATTCTTATCGGTGTTCTTGGTGCTTTATTGCTAATTCTGGGGATATTTACGTATAAGTTTTACAACGAGGAGAAGCAAAATCAAGCGATTTTGCAACAGGAAAAGGATCTTATTGAAAGCGAATTAGGAGAATTAATTACAAAGTACGATAATGCTATTGCACTTAATGAAGTGATGGATGACCATTTATTAAAAGCCAAAGAGCGTATCGTTGTATTGTTGGACAGTGTAAAGGATAACGAAGCGAATCTGGCATTGATTTCAAAATACAGAAGAGAGGTAAGTAAACTTAAAAAAGAACGTGATAGATTATTTAAGCTTGCTGATAGTTTAACTACTGCCAATGCACAATTAGGGAAAGACTTAGACAGTACATCGGTAGCCTTAAACAAGAGAATTATCTTCTCAGACTCGCTACAAATGCAAAATGATAAGTTGGCGGATATTGTAGAAAGAGGTTCTGCATTAACTGCTGCCAATATCAAAGCAGAAGGAGTACGTGTTCGTAATAGTGGTAAGATTTCTACTACTTCAAAAGCTAGTAGAGCAGAGAAAGTAAGAGTGTGTTTTACACTTTCTCCAAATAAGTTAACTGAAAAAGGAGATAAAGAACTTTTTGTTCAAGTAGTAAATCCTGAAAATAATCTAATCGGAGATAAAGTATCAGTTAATTTTGACGACGGAGTATTAACTTACAGTGGTCGTAACAAAATCTTTTATGAGAATGATGCATTAGACGTATGTATTCTTGTAGATGCTGCAGAAGGAGAGTTGGTAAAAGGAAATTACGTAGTAAACTTATTCTCTGGACCTAGATTAATATCTAATACACAATTTGAATTGAAGTAATTTTTCAAAATCATATACATCACCGCCATATTGAGATTGATATGGCGGTTTTTTTATGCATTTTTTAGAAATTTTTGGGAGTTCTCATTAAACTCAATAAATTCGTTTTCAATTCATACAAATTCAACTATTTTTGCGCAATGGCAAAGCAAGAAGATAAATTTAAGAAGGTAATAGCCCATGCCAAGGAGTATGGGTATATTTTTGGTTCTAGTGAAATCTATGATGGATTAAGTGCGGTATATGATTATGGACAAAATGGAGCAGAGCTGAAAAAAAACATCAGAGAGTACTGGTGGAAAAGTATGGTATATATGCATCAGAATATTGTAGGTCTTGATGCGGCTATATTTATGCACCCAACTACTTGGAAAGCTTCTGGACATGTGGATGCTTTTAATGATCCACTCATCGATAATAAAGACTCGAAAAAACGCTACCGTGCTGATGTCTTGGTAGAGGATTTCAGAGAAAAAATCAATCAGAAAATTCAAAAGGACATTACCAAAGCCAAAAAACGTTTTGGTGATGCTTTTAATGAAGATGAGTTTAGAAGTACAAACCCTAATGTACTTCGTCGTCAAAAAGAAATGGATAAAATTACTGCTGAGCTCACTAGGGTTCAGGAGGAAAATGATCTTGTTGGCTTTAAACAGTTAATCGAAGATCTTGGGATTGGTTGTCCCGAAAGCGGATCCAAAAACTGGACAGAGGTTAGACAGTTTAATCTCATGTTTGGAACCAAACTAGGAGCTTCGGCAGAAAGTGCTACTGATCTTTACCTTAGGCCAGAGACTGCACAAGGGATATTTGTGAATTTCCTTAACGTTCAGAAAACCGGAAGAATGAAAATTCCTTTTGGAATTGCACAAACGGGTAAGGCATTCAGAAATGAAATCGTGGCACGACAGTTTATCTTCAGAATGCGTGAGTTTGAACAAATGGAAATGCAATTCTTTGTCCGACCAGGAGAAGAGATGAAATGGTATGAATACTGGAAAGAAACCAGACTGAAATGGCATTTATCACTTGGATTAGGAGAAGAAAATTATCGTTTTCATGATCACGACAAGTTAGCACACTATGCTAATGCAGCAGCGGATATAGAGTTCAACTTCCCATTTGGATTTAAGGAATTGGAAGGTATCCATTCCCGAACCGATTTCGACCTTAAAGCGCACGAGGAATATTCTGGTAAAAAATTACAGTTTTTTGATCCAGAATTACAAGAAAGTTATGTGCCATACGTAGTAGAAACATCTGTTGGATTGGATAGAATGTTCCTGGCTGTATTCTCTTCGGCTTTGCAAGAAGAAAGTTTAGATGATGGATCAAGTCGTGTGGTTTTAAAACTTCCTGCTGTGGTAGCACCAGTAAAAGCGGCTATCTTGCCATTGGTGAAAAAAGACGGGTTACCCGAAGTAGCACACAAAATAGTAGAAGAATTGAAATGGAAATTTAATGTAATCTACGATGAAAAAGATGCAATTGGTAGACGTTACAGAAGACAAGATGCCAATGGTACACCATTGTGTATTACCATAGATCATGACACTTTGAATGATCAGACCGTAACCATTCGTGATCGAGATACCATGGAGCAAAAAAGAGTGGCTATTACAGATCTTAAAACCATTATATCCGAGAAAACTGATGCCGAGTATTGGTTAAAATAATATATCATATCAAACGTTTTGATAATAAAGCTGTCTAATATAATCGAAGACAGCTTTATTTGTTTTTAAATGATATTAATTACTGGGTTTCAAGCTTTGAAGATAGCATGGTTTTTAAATGATAATTCAGAAATACTATTTGTGGATTGTCATATATAGAAGTTAAATTGTATTTTAGCCGCAATCTAAAGAGTTTAGACACTCATAAAACGTTAGTTGCTATGCTATTAAAAAAAATTGTTTGTGTCGCTTTTCTGTTTGTTGTAGCCATTGGATTTTCTCAAAAAAAGGAAACTGCTAATGCTACATTTTTTGGTCAAGCTACATCTATGATAGAAGTTGGTCCTTTGTCAGGAAAGAAACTGATCCCCGAAACACCAAGAAAAGGAGAAGTGAATCCCAAAAGAATGGGAGCAAATCAAATTGTTCCTGGAAAAGGGAGACCAATAAATGGCGAAGATCCACTTTTGTTTAAGCAAAAAAGTATGCAAGGTACAAGAGTAGGAAAAGCTCCTTCCTTAACTTTTGAAGCTACTTCGACAAATAGTGCACCTTCTGACCCTACGGGTGCTATAGGACCTAACCATTATGTAAGTGCAAGAAACTCTTCGTTTGCTATTCATGACCGATCAGGAAATGTGTTGGTGCCATCTACATCTTTGGCTTCCATTTTCCCTGGAGAAACGTTGGGAGATCCGATCGTGTTTTACGATAGTTTTGCCGATCGTTTTGTAATTACTCAGTTTGATGGAGATCCCTTCAATCCGGAAGATCCACAAAATGGATTTTTGGTTGCTGTAGGTCAAGGACCAGATCCTGTTAATGATGGGTGGTTTACTTACCGTTTCTTTACAGGAACTTTTCCAGACTATACCAAGTTTTCAATCTGGTCTGATGGGTATTATATTACTGCTAATAAAGATCAGGGAAATCAGAGTAACAGTGAAGTTGTATATGTGATTGAAAGAGATCTTATGTTACAAGGTAGAGAAGATGCTCGAATTGTTGGATTCCCTTTACCGGGAGTTAGAGATTTTGGGTTCTATAGCCCGGCATCTTTTAATGCTATTGGTTCAGAATTACCCCCAGAAGGAGACGCACGAGTTATTTACTTTCAGGATGATGCGTGGACAGGTGTTGCAGAAGATGAGTTAAAACTTTGGGAGATTAATGTTGATTGGAATAATATTGAACAATCTACTATTGCAGAGGCAGAAGAACTTACTGTTAGTAGTGGTGCTATTTCTGCTTTTGATACTACTTTTGATGGAGGAGATTTTGGTAACTTACCGCAACCAACAGGTGGAAGTGATATCGATGCATTGCAAGGAACCGTAATGTATGCTACCAATTACAGAAGATTTTGTGATTATAACTCGGTAGTGTTAAATTTTGCGATTGATATCGATAGTAGACAGGATACGTCAGGTGCAGATATTGATAATGTGGCAGGAATTAGATGGTACGAATTGCGTCAAAATGGAGACGGACAACCCTGGACGGTATTTCAAGAAGGAACCTATACTTCTCCAGACGGAAAAAGTGCATGGTGTGGGAGTATGGCGATGGATATTTTCGGAAATATTGGAATGGCTTATACTACTATGGGTACCGTCGAGGATGGAGCCACAGCAAACAGTTTTGCTTCTATTCGATATACAGGAAGATTGGCAACAGATCCCCCAGGAACAATGACGATAACAGAACAAGATATAGCGATAGGGACCGACATACAAAGAAACGGAGGAAATCGTTACGGAGATTATGCGCATCTTTCTGTAGACCCAGCAGATGATAGAACGTTTTGGCATATTGCCGAGTATTTTCAAGCTACAGGGAACAATGCTAGAGATGTAGTTGGGGTATTTACTGTGGGTGATGATGTTGCCAATGATGTTGGAGTGGTTCGTGTGGATTCACCAAATGATGCAACTTTTACGGGTTTAACAACCATTACAATATCGATTAAAAACTTTGGGACAACAGCTCAAAGTGATATTCCGGTAGTATATTCTGTAAATGGAGGAGCGGATCAGACAGAGTTATTTGCAGGCCCATTAGCTCCAGGAGAAACTGCTTCTTTCTCTTTTGCTACGCAGGCAGATTTTTCTACAGGGGATGAATTTTTTATCAATGCAGAAACTAATCTGGCCGGAGATAGTTTTCCGGATAATGATTGTGCGACCAAAAGTGTAGAAAATTTATTAGCTAATGATGTAGGGATTTTTGAATTAGTATCACCTACGACAACAGGTCAGTTTACTTCAACCCAAGAAATAACTATAATCATTAATAATTTTGGAGGGACACCTCAATCCAATATCCCTGTGTTTTATACAATTAATGGCGGGGCTCCGGTAAATGAAGTGTTTACAGGTACAATAGAATCATTAGGATCAGCAGAATATACTTTTACCACTACAGCAGATCTAGAGGCATTTGATACTTATACTTTTGAAATAGGTACGGCGCTTACTACAGATCAGCAAACTGCTAATGATGTAATTAATAGAACAATAGTAAACCAACTTTGTGCTCCCACAGCCAATTGTAGTCAGTTTGGAGATGGGATTACTTCGTTTATTTTGTCTAACGTTACCAACTCTCCTATTGCCTGTACTACGGGGTACGAAGATTTTACAGCAGACTTTATAATAGAATTAAATCGATTGGTGAGCACGTACACAGTTACGGTGCAATCTGGATTTGGAGACCCTAATGGTGCTGAACGATGCTCGATATGGATTGATTTTAATGACAATAATATATTTGAGGATAGTGAGTTGATTCTAAGCAATGGGATCATTACAGCGGCAAATACGAATATTGATTTTGATATCACTATTGCCGAGGATGCTGCTTTGGGGAGACACTTATTTAGAATAAGAGCTGGAGATACTAATTTGAATGATGGAGATCCTTTGAATAATCCTTGTGGTTCTATGCAATTTGGTAGTACACATGATTATATTGCCGAAATTTCCGAAGAAGATGTGGTTGAACCAGATCCAGAACCTATAGCAAATACGGATCTTATCGTGGTTACACAACCAGATAATCAGTTTTTGATTACCAAGGTAGATTCTAATGCTCCAGAGGAGTTAAGAGTGTATATTTTTAGTATCACCGGACAAATTGTTGCTTCAAATCTGGTAAAAAGAGATGCCAGTAATAGATTTGAATATACGTTGGATATGTCTTTTGCAAGATCTGGAGTCTATTTTGCAAGATTTGGAGAAAGCAAAAGTAGTGGTGATGTAGCTGGGTTTGTAGTAAGGTAGTATAATGCTCTTACTCTTCTCTTTTGCTAATTTCTTGAATTGATACTGGCCTTGCGATACTACAACGGCTATTCATTCGAAGACTGGCAAATTTTACCCAGACCTTTTCGGGAATATCATTTTTAAAAAACTGTTCAATATTTATAGGATCAAGGTTGTCCTTATATTCTTCAATATTTAGAATATAAGGACAACCTTGTGTTTTACTCACCTGTATGTTTCCTTTACGAAATCCTTTTTCTATCATTTCGGCAGCACTGACTTTTTGAGTTGTTGCCGAGGTTTCGGCGGTATCCTTTGCGGCAACGCCTTTTGCTGGACCACAGTTAAAAACGCTAAGTAGTAGCAAGAATCCGGTTAATTTGAGTGTGTTTATCATGATTTGTGGATTGTTT
The DNA here is from genome assembly GCF_056160245.1 of Aquimarina sp. AWH4_224. Classification (NCBI taxonomy): domain Bacteria; kingdom Pseudomonadati; phylum Bacteroidota; class Flavobacteriia; order Flavobacteriales; family Flavobacteriaceae; genus Aquimarina; species Aquimarina sp. AWH4_224. Next base: position 70,867 of record NZ_JBSWWU010000004.1, read on the forward strand.
TCAATAAAGATCATAAAAAAATCTCAGAATTATTGTATGACACAAAAGATTACTTGCAACGATGCAAAGTTTAAGAGGTATTTAGAATATTGAAATAAACTAAGTTTTATTTTTACAAAAATTTAAATCGTAGTTCATGAAAATCATCTCTTACAACGTAAATGGGATTCGCGCAGCAATCAATAAAGGATTTATTGATTGGCTTACTCAAGCGGATCCAGACGTGATCTGTTTACAAGAAATTAAAGCCAATAAAGAACAATTAGATCTACAGATATTTGCTGATGCCGGATACAGCTATAATTATTGGTATAGTGCTCAAAAAAAGGGCTATAGCGGGGTCGCTATTTTGTCTAAAACCGAACCCGATCATGTCGAATATGGAACTGGGATAGATTACATGGATTTTGAAGGCCGTAATTTGAGGGCAGATTTTAATGGGGTATCGATAATGAGTTTGTATTTGCCAAGTGGAACCAATATGGATCGTTTGGAACATAAGCTAAAATATATGGCAGATTTTCAGACCTATATCAATGAATTAAAAAGCACTTATCCTAATTTGGTGATTCTTGGGGATTATAATATTTGTCATGAGGCTATCGATATTCATGATCCTGTGCGTAATAAAAATGTATCTGGTTTTTTACCCGTAGAAAGAGAATGGATTGGAAGCTTTATGGAGAGCGGATTTATTGATTCTTTCAGGCATTTTAATAAAGAACCTCATAATTACTCCTGGTGGAGCTACAGGGCCAATGCAAGAGCTAATAACAAAGGATGGCGTTTGGATTACGGAATGGTAGCAGAACCTTTACAAGATAAACTAAAAAGAGCCGTTATATTATCAGAGGCAAAACATAGTGATCACTGCCCTATCGTAGTAGAATTAGAAGTGTAAAAAAAACAATAATATGATCAAAAGAATTGTATGTGTACTGCTTGTTGGAACGGTAATGTCTTCTTGCGTTTCCTCAAAAGTGTATAAGGATTTAGAAAGCAAATATGCCGATTTAAAAAGAGCAAATCGTAGAATGCAAGATGAGTTTTCTGCCTTAGAACAATCAAATAAGGCTAATGAGAAAGCTTTGGCGCAATTGGATGAACAATATCAAAAAATGCTTGCCGAAAAAGAAGCTTTGCAAGCAAAATACAATGCTGCTTTGGCTAATTATGAGAACTTAAAAAACTCGTACGATGCGCTGGAGAAAAACAGTTCTGCTGCCATTGCTGCCAATAGCAAACGCAATCGAGAGTTATTATCTCAATTAGAGGACAAAGAACGAGCATTGGCACAAGAACGTACACGATTGGATCAATTGCAACGTGATTTGGATGCCAGATCCCAGCGAATTGATGAGTTAGAAGGATTAATTGCTGCCAAAGACGCCAAGATGCAATCGCTCAAAGATGCCATATCCAAAGCATTGCGCAATTTTGAAGGGAAAGGATTAACCGTAGAAGAGCGTAATGGAAAAGTATACATTTCTATGGAAAATAAACTGTTGTTTGAGTCCGGTAGCTGGGCTGTAGGTGGTCAAGGAAGAAAAGCGGTAAAGCAATTAGGAAATGTATTGGGAGAGAACCAGGATATAGCAGTATTGATCGAGGGGCATACCGATAATGTACCTTATACAGGTAATGGGCAACTATCTGGTAATTGGGATTTATCCACCAAGCGTGCTACAGCTATTGTAAATATTCTGCTGGAGAATAACCAGATCGATCCGCAAAATCTTACTGCAGCAGGTAGAGGAGAGTTTGCTCCTGTGGCTAGTAATGAGAGTAGTGAAGGTAAAAGTAGAAACCGAAGAATTGAGGTGATTTTGACCCCTAAACTAGATGAGATTACCAAGTTGCTCAACGATATCTAGTAGTGCAGTAAAATCATAAAAAAAGCGACCCTAATTGGGTCGCTTTTTTTATGATTTTCTTTTATTCTATAATTCATCAAGAATTCTTCTAATTTCTTCTTCGTTATCAGATTTTGCATTTTCTTTTACGCGTCTTAAGACGTCAAAAAACTTGTCTACTACTTTATTGGCCATTAGTGGGTCTGTAAGTTTAAGTTCTCTACCAGTAGACGTAAGTAATTTGTAATTATAAAATGTAATTGGGACAGACTTATCCAATTCCTTTACCAAAGAAGTAGTTCCAGTACTTTTTACAATAGAAATTACGTTACCGTTGGCAATTACTTTATCCGTAATTTCAGAAACATCTTTAGCTAATGGATATAATTCTTTTTCATGAAGCTCATCAAGTTCTCTCCAATTATATTGTTGAGCCTGAACTGATAATCCTGCGCATAGCACAAATGTAAGTAGAAATAATTTTTTCATAATGTTTGGGTGTTAAAAAATGTATTTAGTTTTAAAGTTAACTCCGCCTGTTTGCAAACGGAAAAATTTATTTTTTATTGTTAAAATAACCTTAAAAACAGGGTTAAATTACTTAATTTATTTCACAAAAACCAAAAAGTGTGCCACGGATTTAGGAAACCAAATTAAAATACTAAATTATGCATATATTGCGTAAGCATATTGTTTTTCTAAAAAACATAAAGATAAGGAAGACAAGTAATAAAAGGACGTTGCGAAACGTTTATTAAACCCCATTAATTTAAAACTACAGCGCCATGAAGAGGCTACCTATTTTTGTACTAGTACTACTATCTGTGATCAAAGGAGTAAGCCAGGAAAGTGAAGAGTACTATGAAGAAGAGTACCAAAACGAAGACGAATATCAGGACGAGGAAGAAGTGCCAGAGGAAGAAGAGGTGAAAGTCAACTACATAGACATCTATGATTATTTTAGCTTTACCAATGATGAGTATAACAACGCTTTGGATAAGGTGAATGATCTGGATCCGGCAGATCAAAATGTTTTTTACGCATTTGTATTAGAAGTCCAAAAAGATAAAGTATTAAAAGATCGTTTATTCGGGGAGTTGGCCGTTAAACCTAAAAAAAAGAAGCTTTACAAGGGTAAAGACAGCCCAGGATTTATGTGCGTGTTACGAGGTCTTTTGGAAAACAAAACCGTATACGAAGAGGTGATTAAAGACGGAGGGTCTGAAGGTCAGGCCAGAAATGTTGCTGCCCTTGCCGAAAGAACCGTGAGGAGGAAATGTGGTATTACCAAAAAAGCGAATACCCAGGAGTAGTATGTCTTGTTTTTCTGTCCCCTAGGTAACTCCCCCGAGGCGTGTACTTGGGTGCTTAAATCTAATCGATTTCCTTTAGATAAGATGATCAAGCAAATTTGTCTTAGAAACAGTATTGTATCCATATGTTTTCCAGAGGTACTGGATTTTCCCATTGAGCCAAATTACTTTTTGATCATATCCTGAGTTTCCCGAAGGGAAATCTCAATTACCCATGGCATGGCGTCAATTTACCTCTCGTTCGTAATCCGGAGCTCGTTGAAAGGGTAATCTGTTAATCCTTTGAATTAATACACCTCCCGTTTGTCACCCTAAGCTTGCCGAAAGGGTAATCGCAATAGTGCTTGGCTTCAATATATCTCTAGTTCGTAACCCTGAGCTTGCCGAAGGGTAACATTTTCATTTACTTTGCTATACACTAGTAAACATCTCATCTTATCATGAAATATATACTTCTTTTTGTTGGGCTTTTTCTATTCTTATGTACAAACTCACTAAGCGCTCAATCCGGTAATGATACGCTTGTGGCATGGCAGTACTATCAAAAGGCGGATTCTTTATTACAAGCAAGAAAAATGGATAGTTCTATCGTTTATTTTAATCGGGCATTATCCATTTATGAAAAGAATAATATGTTGGAGCGTATGGCGGCAAGTTATAATGGGTTGTCAGATAGTCAATTAAGAATATATAAGATCAATGATGCATTAGTAAATGCTAAAAAGGCACTTACAATTTGTCAAGAACACTTTTCGGAAGATCATGTTCAAGCTGCATATGCCTATGACAACATTGCTAAATCTTATTTGATCTCTAGAGATATTGATAAAGCCTTAGAATTATATAACAAAGCATTGGAGATTAGAACAAAAATATTGCCTGAAATTCATTTTGATAAAGCCAAGTCCTACAGTAATTTAGCTTTAATTTATACCCATACTTCTAAATACCCCAAAGCACTATTGTATAATAATAAAGCTCTAGAAATAATGCTAGAAGTGTTGGGTCCAGATCACCCTAAAAATGGTATTATTTACAATAACTTAGGTGTCATTTCTGATCGAATGGGTAGGTTTGATGAAGCTATAAAATATCATAAAAAAAAGATAGAGATTATGTCTAAAGTTTATGGCGAAGAGAATTTATCTGTCACACAAGCCTATGTTAATTTAGGAAGTGCTTTTCAAAACATGAATATGGGTAAAGAGGCCTTAAACTACTATGATTTAGCTTTAAACTACTATAAAAATAATAGTGTTAATAATAATGATGTGGCAGTCATCTATAACAACATGGGAGGAATATTTCGTGATAATGGAGAGTATGATAAGGCTTTGAGATATTATGAAAAAAGTCTCAAAATCTATACTGAGATCCTAGGGGAGAGCAATGCAAAATTAAGTAGTCAGTATTTAAACATAGGAGGGCTATATAATGTGAAAAATGAAAATGACAAGGCACTTTTTTACTATCATGCAGGGTTAGATCTTTTAAAAAAAGTGAGTAAAGATAACTTGCAAATTGAATCTAAACTTCATTTAAATATAGGTAATGCCTATAGAGATCAGGGAAGATACAATTTGGCTTTAGAATCGTATCAAAAATCCACTACTGTCTTAATCAATATATTCGGTAAAGAACATAATATGGTTATGGATAACTATTCTTTAATTTCTGACATATATATAGAAACAGGTGATTATAAAAATTCAAACCTATTCCTTGATAAAGCACTGACAATTTTAGAGTATAAAACGGGACAATATAATCCTATAACAACTATAGCTATAGATCGGATTGCTAAAGTCTATTTTAAACAGAAGAAATATGATGAAGCAATAGTATTTTATAACAGAGCATTGGAATTAAATACAAAAAAAGACCGAAGTTTTGTTAAAAGAGATGAATTTGCTTTAGACCATTATTATGATCTACAGGTTTTGTTATCAACTTTAAAAGGTAAGGCTGATTCCTTTTTATCCTTATATGAAATTCATAAGAATAAAAACCTAGTGGATTCTAGTCTTGTCACATACAGAAAGGCTGATTCTTTATTATTTAAATTGAATCAAACTTATCAAAGTCATAAGGATAAAATTTCTTTGGCAGAAAAGCGAAATAGAATATATGAAGCCTCTATTAGGCTTCAATTGATTTTGGAAGGAGATTTTAAAGATAAGAAGGCGCTGAGTAAAGCATTCTATTATAGTGAAAGAAGTAAATCAGGTATACTACAGGAGCTACTTGCTGATATTGAGTTAAATAATGATTTTTTATTGCCAGAGGCTATGTCCTATTTTAATAGGAATCTAAAAGTCAATAAATCAAGGTTGCAATCTCAAATAATAAATTTAGGATCCGAAGAGTCTGCCGACTCTTTAAAAATTTCAGAATTCGAAAATCAACTTTTTGATATAAACAGAAAACAGGATTCATTGACTACAGTGATAGAGACCAATTATCCAAAATACTATAATTTAAAGTATCAAAATAAGGTAATTTCTGTTGCGGATATCCAAAGTAAGCTCGATGAGCAAACCACATTGCTCGAGTTTTTTACTTCAGACAGTACTACTTATGCTTTTACTATTACCAAAAGTAGCATTGATGTGCAAGAATTAGCGACTCCTGATCTTGCCAACAAGGTGAACGGTTTTAATCAATCCATTACTTCCAAAGAGCTAAAAGCATATAAAACATATGGCTATGAACTATATCAAGAACTAGTTAGTCCTATAGCATCAAAAATCAAAGGAAATCAATTAATCATTGTGCCAGATGGTCCTTTATGGCATCTTAATTTTGATCTGTTATTGGCTGAGCGATCAGATGCTAACAATCCTAAGGAACTTCCCTATCTGGTAAAGGAGTATATCATCAGTTATGCGAATTCTGCTACCCTTTTGTTTGATGCTTTTAAAGAACCAAAAAGAGAAGACGTTGCCGAAGAGTGTCTTGCCTTTTCTTTTACAGATAGTACAAGTATCGAACAAACTAAAACGATGAGTTTGGCAGCCTTGCGAGATACAGGGGATGATTTGCCAGGCACTCGTGAAGAGATTAAGGCGATTTCAAACATTATTGATGGGGAATATTATTTTGGCTCTCAGGCTATAGAAACCAACTTCAAAAAGAACGCTAACAAATATAATATCTTGCATCTGGCACTTCATGGCGAAGTAGACAATGAAAGACCAGAAAATTCGAGATTGTTTTTTACCAAAAGCAATGATACGATAGAGGATAATTTTTTATATAGTCATGAGCTCTTTGCGCTAGATATCCCGGCAGAACTTACGGTGTTGAGTGCTTGTAACACAGGAAGTGGTAAAATTGCCAAAGGAGAGGGGATTATGAGCTTGGGTAATGCATTTCAATACGCAGGAACAAAAAGTTTGCTGCTAACGAGTTGGGAAGTTTCTGACCAAACTACACCAGAACTCATGAAGTATTTCTATACTAACCTTAAAAAGGGAATGAATAAGGCAGAAGCACTACAACAAGCCAAGCTACAGTATATCAATACTGCTGATGTGAATAGAGTAGCTCCTTTTTATTGGGGTGGATTTTATTTGGTAGGCGATCCGGAGCCTATTCAATTTGCAGATAACAATTGGTGGTATTGGTTGATTGCTGGGGTAATGGTTATGCTTATTTTGCTTTTGATACGGAAAACCAAAAGAGGGTAAAATAGGATTTTAAAAGAATTATAGAGTTCTGCAATTATGCTTGGATTGCCTATGAGTATTCCCAAGAGAATGATCCATTGATTGATCTACTCAAGCCTGTTGAAGGGTAATTGCAATTATCCTTGGTATCAATGTTCCTCTCGTTCGAAACCCTGAGCTTGCCGAAAGGGTAATCTGTTAATTCTTAGAATTAATACACCTCCCATTTGTCACCCTGAGCTTGCCGAAGGGTAATCGTCATAGTACTTGGCTTCAATATACACGTCATTCGTAACCTTGAGCTTGTCGAAGGGTAACATTTTCATTTTCTTTGTCACTTCTATATAGACCATACCCTTTACACAATGAAACGTACCCTCTATTTTCTTTCTTTTTTGGCTGTAGTATCGATACCACAAATTTCTATTGCGCAAACATTGGATACATTAACTGCTCACAGCTATTACAAAACAGCTGATTCTTTATTTGTTGATGCTCGATTTAAAAAATCATTAGAAACTTATGATAAGGCACAATTTGCCTATCAGGAAGCTCAGGCTTGGGAAAGGGTTGCTCATTGTTTAAATCAAAAATCCAATATTCAAAAAATTCAATCCAATTTTGAGACCTCTCTAGAAAATGCAAATAAAGCGTTAGAAATATGTAATCAATATTTACCAAAAAACAGTAGAGAGGAAGCATTTGCATATGATAATATTGGTCATTACTATGAGCAAAGTGTCTCAGACTTCACCAAAGCCAGAGAAAATTTTGACAAAGCTTTGGCGATACGACGTAAAATAGCTCCAGAAGAGCATGAAGATATAGCACTTTCTTATGACAAAATTGGGGTATGGTACCATAGACAAGGACATATTGATAGAGCTTTAGAGTATTATAAAAAATGCTTAGCCATAAGAGAAAATGTTTTTGGGAAGCATCATCCTGCCACCGGAGAAACCTATAAACGAATAGGAATGGTTCAAAATAGCAAAGGAAACTACCAAAAAGCTATTGAATTGTATACAAAAAACTTAAACATTACTCTGGATACTTATGGCGAAGGACACCCTCTTACTGCTTCTCCACACTCTGATGTAGGAGGGATCTATATGCGAACTTCAAGATATAAGAAAGCAGAGTTTTTCCTTAAAAAATCTCTTGAGATAAGAATAAGTAGTCAAATAGAAAGTAGAGAAAATGAAGCTCATTTATACTATCAACTTGGGACACTGTATAAAGAAATTGATAGAAGTGATTTATCCGAATCATATTATACCAAAGCGATCACTTTGTATAAAGAACTTTTTGGTGGAAATAGTATTTATGTTGCTAATTCGTACTACAGTTTGGGATTATTATCAGGTGGACTTGGACTTAATGATCAAAGGTTAGAGTATCTATACAAGGCATTGGAGATATATACTGCAAAATATAAGAATAGTCGGAATCTGGGAAAAATTTATAATGGTATTGGAAATGCGTACAGGAAGAAAGGGGCTTATGAAAAAGCGCAGGAGTTTTATAAAAAATCCTTAGACTTCTCTATAAAGAAAGCAGGCGAAAAACATTATCAAACGGCCACCGCTCTAAATAGTTTGGCTTATGTAAATATGGATATTGGGAATTACGACCAAGCATTGTTGTATGCCAGAAAAGCTTTGGAGATCAACAAGCAGGTCTTTGGAGAGACACATGAAAAAATAGGAGTTACATATAACGTAACAGGTAATATTTATCTTTTTAAGAAACAGTACGATGAGGCCTTAACATCATACAAAGAAGCCTTGGACATATTTCTTAAAATTTTTGGTGAAGATAATTCTATAGTTGCAGAAACCTTAGAATATATTGCAAAAGTAAAAAGCAAGATCAATGCTTATGATGAAGCTTTAGGCTATTATAATAGGGCAAAGAAAATACGAAAGAACATATTTGAAAGCGATAATAATTTTAGTATTAGATCAGATATTTATATTGCTGAAGTGTACTATGATCAGGGGCTTTATAGTAAAGCTTTAGATTGTTATACTAAGGTTGTTAGGAGTTGCATAGAAAATCAAATCAATCGTAAGTATGCAGAATACCTTGATAATAATATGTTGTTAACTGGCCTAATTGGTCAAGCAAAATGCTATACTGGTCTTTATCAGAAAAATAAAGATGAGCCTTACCTAAACAATGCCATTGCTCATTATAAAAAAGCAGATCTGGTGATTAATAAGATTCGTCAAGGGTATACTTCATTTAAGGATAAAGTTACCTTTTCTAAACAAACTAGAGAAGTATATCAAAAAGCTATAGAAGCTCAATTTTTATTGTATTCAATTACATCCGATCAAAAGTTACTAGAAAAAGCATTTTATTACGTAGAGAAAAGTAGAGCTAATATTTTGAGGGAAATGGTAAATGATCCGTCAACCAATCAATCTTTGGCTCTACCAGAGGATTTGGTTTCTTTGGAAAAAAAGTTGAGAATCAATAAAGCATTTCATCAATCAAAAATTGCCAATTTCCTGCAAAATGATAATGCTCGAGAGGATCAGGAATTGGCAAGTAAATCTGGTGATAGCTTAGATATTTCATACCATGAAAATAAACTCTTTGAAATCAATCGCAGACAAGATTCTTTAACTCAGGTGTTATTGACCCAATACCCTAAATATTATCAGCTCCTCTACGCGAATGATCTCATTACCTTAAACGATATTCAAAAACGACTTGACGAAAACAGTGCGTTGTTAGAGTTTTTTGTTTCAGATAGTACTACTTATACATTTTCGATTTCAAAAGATACTATAGTTGCAAAGAGTCTGTCAACCGCAGAATTAGAAGAAAAAGTAAAGTCGTTTAGAGATAAGATTGTAGAAAAAGATCTTGAGGCTTATCAAGAGTATGGACATGATTTATATACAATGTTAATTGCACCATTGCAACCACATTTAAACAGTAAACACCTAACGATAATTCCTGATGGGCCATTATGGCATCTCAATTTTGATCTGCTCCTTACGACCAAACTCACCAGTGTAGATCCTACAGTTTTACACCCCAAAGAGTATCCCTATTTGATGAAAAAGCATGCAATATCTTATGCGAATTCTGCTGATTTGCTTTATAATCGTCTTAAAGATGAATCCAGGGATGAATCTATGAAGGAACAATGTCTGGCTTTTTCGTACTCCAATAATGACAAAACTTCAAATTCAAAAATAAGCTTTGATCTTTTAAGAAACGCTACGGAGGATCTCCCGGGAACTAGAAAAGAAATACGATTTATATCAAATATAGTTGATGGGGAGTATTACTATGGATCAACAGCTACCGAATTTAATTTCAAAAGAAAAGCAGGTGGGTACGCTATTGTGCATCTGGCTTTACATGGGGAAGTAGATAATGAACATCCAGAAAATTCTAAACTGTTCTTTACAAAAACCAAGGACACTTTAGAGGATAGTTTTTTATACAACCACGAGTTGTTTGCGATGAATATTCCTTCAAGACTTACTGTGTTAAGCGCATGCAATACCGGTAGCGGTAAAATTGCTAATGGAGAAGGTATTATGAGCTTGGGGAATGCGTTTCAGTATGCAGGTACCAAAAGCTTATTGCTTACAAATTGGGCAGTTTCAGACGAAACTACACCTGCCATTATGCAATATTTCTATAAAAACTTAAAAGAAGGGATGCCTAAAAATGTGGCTTTACAGCAGGCAAAATTGAAATACCTAAACTCTGAAGAGTTTTACTACCTGTCCGATCCTTTTTATTGGGGTGGATTTTACTTGGTAGGTGATCCAGAGCCTATTCAATTTGCAAGTAAAAATTGGTGGTATTGGATTTTGGGAATAGGTTTGGTGGCAGTATTACTTATGGTTTTTTATATGATAAAAAGAAGCCGCAACATAGAGTTAACTACATAATTATTAGGAGGTTTGGATTATTGTGCTATCTTTAACAGTAACTAAATCTATAAAATTCTACCCTATTATGTTTATTATCTTCGGAACCCGAGGAATAAAACATACTGTTAATGACAGTCCTGTTTTATCCAATTCTTGTCCAAATTGTAACGACGGAAACCTTGTACATAAATTGTATCGCAGATGGTTCACCTTGTTTTTTATTCCTGTAATTCCACTAGATGTGGTGGATCGCTTTTATCAATGTGATCGTTGCAAGAGTGCATATAATGAAAACATCAAAACCGTTTTGCAGCAATCAAAACAAGAGATTGATGAAAATCAAAAACGTGCAAAACAAATTTTCGCAAAAGCTTTGGTGGCTTCTATGACTCATATGTCGATCATCGATGGAGATTTTGCTAAAGAAGAAGAGCGCGAAATTATGGATGTGATTGAAGGTTTTGCAGAAATGAGAGAAGAACTTATGGTAATACATGAAGATGTAAAAGTGAATGGAAATAAGGACAATCGAGTTTTTAATTATTTGAGCGAAGCTAGAAATGCCTTATCCTCTGAAGCGTTGATCAATGTATTAGCACAGGCTGCCGTGGTCTTATTGGCCGATGGATCTATTGAAGAGGAAGAAGAAACGCTAATGAAAGAATACTTGATCGCATGTGGATTGCCAAAAGAAATGTATCAAACGTTAATTGATAAATTAAAACAAAAAGACATATCCAAACTCAAAGAAGGGCAGCTAAACTAGCTTGCCTTCTAAAATATTTTAGCAAAAACAGCCGGTTTGATCTGGCTGTTTTTTTATTACATATCCTCATTATTTAAAAATAATTACCTTTGTGATGTACTTATAAGTACTCGTTCTTTGAATACCCATACTCCATAGTTTTTGAATTGAAGTTTAATTTAAAAATGAAAAATGATGAATTGGAAAATTCAAAAACTATTGAATGGAGAGACTATTGTCTCTAAAGAACCTGGTAATTCGATGTTACCTATTCTAAAATCAAAACAACCTGTGGTATTGACTCCTGTTAATTGGGAGGACTGTGATACCGGTGATATTGTGTTTTGTAAAGTGAGAGGTAACTGTTTTACGCATTTGGTAAAAGGAAAAAATGCGAAACGAGGATTACTAATCGGTAATAACCGAGGTCATCTTAACGGATGGACCAAAAAAGTATATGGCAAGGTGATTGAAATATTACCAATGTCATAGATGTGGCGCTTTAGGCGCTTTTTTTGTTTGTAAAAGTTACTTCAATTATAACGTCTTCAAGACAAAATGACTACACGTAATTGAGGAAAAGAAGCTAGTGATGACCGCTTGTTCGGAAGCTCTTTAATGCTTGAAAAACTAAAAGAGGCTGCAGAGGATATGTGTTATTTACGCTCGAGAGGGTTTGCCGAAAAGTCTACGATACAATTGGTAGGGAATAGGTATCGACTCAATGCCAGACAACAAAAAGCTTTGCGAGGCATTAGTGCAAGTAAACAACAAATCTTATTGCGAAAAGAACGAGTGTTACTCCCAAAAGAACTTAAAGGAATGACCGTTGCCATAGATGGTTTTAATCTGTTGATTACTCTAGAAAGTGCGTTGTCTGGGGCATATATTTTTAAAGGGCTTGATGGGTATTACAGAGATATTTCTGGAGTTCATGGTACTTACAAAAGAGTGCAAAAGACGCAACAGGTGCTTCAAATGGTAGCCGATGCACTTCAGGAACTAGACGTCCTCTCAGTACATTGGTTTTTTGATGCCCCAGTATCCAATAGCGGCCGACTCAAAACACATCTTAGAGAAATGGCCGAGCAACAAGATTTGCCATGGCATATCGACTTGGTCAATGATCCAGACAAAGTATTGGCAGATTCTTTGGATGTAGTAGTGACTTCTGACGCCTGGATATTAGATAGAGCAGAAAGTAATTTTAATTTGGTGGAGTATCTTCTCGAAAATAAAATCACTAAAAAATGTATTGTAGAGGTTTCTTGATCACTTCCCTCAACGAACGATAGCATTCCCTCATTTTGGATTTCACAATAACACGTTTTGATCTACTTTTAGCATATAAATAAGAAATATAATTAGTGTTTAGGTTGGTTAGTTGGTGCAAATAGATACAACTCTGGGGGTATAGTTGTGTCTGTTTGAGCAAAAAAAAGAGCTTCATATCGAAGCTCTTTTTCAGGTTAAAAGAGGGGGTATAGTCAGTCATCATCCCTCTTTGCTCGGGTCAAACCACTCTCCCCTGGCATTTGAATACACAATTTTGGTTGGGTTATTCATGCTTATAATTAATCTAAAATTTTGGTTGGTATCTATAATATATTTTGGTTAATGTCTCCTCCTGATCAAATAGATCAGAAAAAGTTTTTGTTTTCATAATTAAGTGTAGAAACAACTATTCCATTGCTATGTCTATTTTGTAAATATTTATATGTCAAATAGTTAAGTGAATGTTGAATTTTTTTTGACTTTCAAAATATGTAGAGAATTCAGAATTATTGTGGAATTATTGCACAGATTTATGCCTTACAACTGTTATTTATTATGATAATTTTTGGAATAGTTTAGCGCAAGAGTTTCTACTTTTGACGACATTAATCAACCAAAATACGAGTGTTTTAAGAATGAAGTACACTACTTTACCCAATACAGATATTAAAGTAAGTAAGATATGCCTTGGAAGCATGACCTGGGGAGAACAGAATACAGAAGAAGAAGGTCATCAACAGTTGGACTACGCAGTAGAACAAGGTGTTAATTTTATAGATACAGCAGAGTTATATTCAGTTCCTGCCAAGAAAGAAACTCAAGGAAGTACCGAACGGATTATAGGAACCTGGTTAAAGAAAACAGGTAAAAGAAACGAGGTGGTTATTGCTTCAAAAATCACGGGTCCAGCAGAGTTTAGTAAGCATATTAGAAGTGGCGGTTTTGCAAAAAATGAAATAGAAGATGCGATCCATAAAAGTCTGGAGCGATTACAAACAGATTATATCGATTTGTATCAGTTGCATTGGCCAGAAAGACAAACTAACTTTTTTGGTAAACTAGGATATACTCATGATGAAAACGAGGCTTGGACTGATAATTTTGCCGAGATATTAGGTCATTTGGAAGGTTTTATAAAAGAAGGTAAAATTAGACAAATAGGGATATCTAATGAAACAGCTTATGGGGCAATGCGTTATGCCGAAGAGGCAAAGAAAGGAATGCCAAAAATGATTACCATTCAAAACCCATATAACTTACTGAATAGAAAAGACGAAATTGGATTGACAGAAGTTTTGCATAGAGAGCGTATGGGACACCTTCCCTATTCTCCTCTTGGTTTTGGAATGCTTACTGGTAAATACCTCGAAGAAATCCCAAAAAACTCAAGAGTAGATCTGTTCCCGAACTATAATAGATATATGAACGAGAATAGTTATAAGGCTACTCGAGCATATAACGAAATTGCGAAAAAACACAATGTTAGTTTGACTCAGATGGCGTTAGCTTTTGTAAATGAACGACCTTTTGTAACGAGTAATATTATTGGTGCAACAAGTCTTACACAACTCAAAGAGAATATAGGTAGTATTGACCTTACCTTGTCTGAAGAAATTTTAAAAGAAATAGAAGAAGTACATAATAGTATTCCAAATCCAGCACCATAACGCTAACCAAAAAGATATTCTACAACATCTTCAATTTTGGCAACCAACTGAACCTTTATTCGGGGGTTTTGTATTGCAATTTTGTTGTATTTGGAAACAAAGATGGTAGAAAAACCTAGTTTTTCTGCCTCTTGTATGCGTTGTTCTACTCGTGTTACCGGGCGTATTTCTCCGGCCAGACCAACTTCGGCAGCAAAGCAATATTCTTTTGGGATAGGAATATCTTCACTAGAAGACAATATAGATGCTACAACCGCAAGATCAATAGCAGGGTCGTCTACTGATATTCCTCCGGTAATATTGAGAAAGACATCTTTTGCTCCTAATCGGAATCCAGCTCTTTTTTCGAGTACAGCAAGGATCATATTGAGGCGTTTCAGGTTATATCCGGTAGCACTACGCTGCGGAGTACCATAAACTGCGGTGCTGACCAGAGCTTGTATCTCGATCATTAAAGGACGCATCCCTTCGAGTGTGGCAGCTATAGAAGTACCGCTAAGGTCTTCGTCTTTTTTTGAAATTAAAATCTCACTTGGGTTGTTTACTTCTCGCAAACCATTGCCTAACATTTCATAGATCCCCAGTTCTGATGTAGATCCAAAACGATTTTTCAGTGCACGTAAGATCCGATATACATGGTTTCGATCTCCTTCAAATTGCAATACGGTATCGACCATATGCTCCAAAATTTTTGGACCAGCAATATTTCCGTCTTTGGTAATGTGACCGATAAGGATGACAGGAGTGGCAGTTTCTTTAGCAAATTTGATCAGTTCTGTAGTGCATTCCCGAATTTGAGAAATGCTCCCTGCACTGCTTTCGATGTAATCGCTGTGCAGTGTTTGGATCGAATCGATAACTACAATATCGGGTTCTGTAGCTTCAATTTGCCTAAATATGTTCTGCGTTTTTGTTTCGGTAAGTATAAGGCAATTATCAGTTTTGGATGTAATACGTTCTGCCCGCATTTTGATTTGCTTTTGACTTTCTTCACCTGATACATACAATGTTTTATAGGGTAATTTCAGGCAAATTTGTAGTAATAAGGTACTTTTTCCGATTCCAGGTTCTCCTCCAAGTAATGTCAAAGAACCAGGCACTAATCCTCCTCCCAAAACACGGTTTAGTTCTGCATCATCGGTATTATAACGTGCCTCTTTTGCGGTATCAATTTCAGAAATACGTAAAGGCTTCGCCATTTTCTTGTGGGGCTGATTGGTAGTAGCCGCTTTCCAATCCTTAGTGGTTGCTTTTTGTACCACCTCTTCAACAATAGTATTCCATTCTTTGCAAGAAGTACATTGTCCTTGCCATTTGGCATACTGGGCTCCACAATTTTGGCAAAAAAATACGGTTTTGGTTTTAGCCATATTACTTATCTATCAGCTGTAAAAATACTATTATTTGTAGTTTAATAGATACGGATATAAAATAAAAAAGATCCCGAAATTCGAGATCTTTTAAATAAGTTATATATGTGTTTTTACCAGCCAAAGTCATCTTTGATCTTATTTACTTTGTCTAGCATATAATCTTTTGTCAAGAAAGCAATTTCAGCCAACTGGAAACCATTTTCATAAGCTCTCATCGCCTTTTTCGGTTCTCCAGTTTGCTCATAGAACATTCCAAGATAATAGTGTCCAAGCATCACATCTGGATGTTCTTTTATAGCTAATTTACCAAGAGGTTCTAGTTCTTCCCACTTTTCATTTTTTTCTATTGCTGTTGAAACTGCAATAAAATCATTCACTCGAATTTGGCGTTTGATCCCATAGAGTTTCTCGGTGGTTCTATACATGTCTACCAAATAGTCGTAGGTAGAAGTCTCTAATGGAAGTAAGACTTCTTTATACGTTTTTTTACTTATAGGACGATACATTTCGAAGATACCTTCCAATGCTCTTGGAATTCCTCTTCCTACTAGTGTATAGTGTGAAGACTCATCAAAATTATCAAAGAAAAAATGCATATCAGGGTTTTCTTCCAGTGCCTCGATTTGCTCACTAAAAGCAATTGCATCTTTTTTGATGTTATCAGCGTCATTGGTGGCTGTGGCTGCATAATACCATACATCTGTAGCACTGGACAATACATTAGTAATACGCTCTTTCATTGGAGGAGCAAATTCTGGACTAAGGCATATATATCCTTGAAAAATAGGGTTGTCTTTAAATAAGAAATAATTGATAAAGTTAGCCGTAAAATCATGGCCAACAATAATCTTTAATTGAGCAGTTCTATAGGTCTGATCCAGATATGGCATCAATTCTTGTCCGATAAACTCAAAAAACTGCGCTCCTTTTTGATCTGGTAAATATTCTGCAAGATCATATCGGCAATCATCAGTTCTTGTTTTTCTTTGATTAACGCCCACTACTATTGATTCTGGCATATCTTCCCAATAGGAAAAATAATCAACATTTCCAGCAACGGGTTCAAACAAATAATCTCCATCCAATACCAAAATCACAGGATAGGTTTTGTCTACATTCTTTTTGTAATTTCTGGGTAATTGAATTTTCAATTCTCGGCTTTGATCTAATTTTATAGATCTAAAGGATTCATATATAGCTTGGGTATACCCTGAAATGGTAAGACAACAGGCCATAATAAGAAGTATACTTTTCTTCATAAGTAATGCGTGATTTAGGTTAAGCAGGTGACAATATATAAATTATTTCCCTATTTCTTCTGATTTACAATAGGTAGCAATAAAAACGATAACGCACCAACGACGATATTTATTGCAGTTTGAGACCCCCATAATATCCATCCAAAAGCTTCTCCAGCAGGTCGATTGACTCCAAACAAAACTAAAATAGCAGCTGTAGCAATAGGAAAAGCACCAATACCTCCGTTGGTTGTAGTCATGGCAATAGATCCTGCTACAAAAGTGGCTAGAACCGGACCAATAGAAAGAGCAGCAGTTTCGGGAACGGTATATTTGATTACATAAAACATAGCTACATACAATACCCAGATGAGTAAAGTGTGAAAGATAAAAGCCACTTTCTTTTGCAATTGAAATATACTTTTAACCCCCTCCAAAATGCCTTCTCCAAAGTTTTTTATTTTCAAAAGAAATGGGTGATTTGATTTTCTGATGATTCTCAAAAAGAGGATACCTAATAAAATACCCACTATCATCACAACTAGTATCAAAATGGTATTGGTAAATATTTCTTGAAGGTAGTTAAATAGATCTTTGGATTGAAAAAGAAGGGTGATTGCGATAATGATCAGCAACATGATCGAATCCACAACTCTTTCAGAAATAATGGTTCCAAATGCTTTCTTGAAAGGAATATCTTCATAGGTAGATATGATTCCGCCCCGTAGTACTTCTCCAGATCTGGGGATACCGAGATTTGCCAGGTACCCGGCCATTACTGCCATAAAACTATTAGATACCTTTAGTTTGTATCCAATCGGCTCTAGTAAAAACTTCCATCGATAAGCTCTGGAAAGATGAGAACAAATTCCCATTATGATCGACAGTATAATCCATTTTGGATCGGCTCCTAGAATGTATTGTAGTGTTTTTTGCCGCTCTTCTGGAGTGGCAGAGCTTATAGAATACCAGATTAAAAAAACTCCCAATAGTAATGGGAGTGTTATTTTAAGAATTTTTGTGAGTCTTGGATTCACGCTTTTACTTTAACAAATTGTTCTCTTCATTAGGGAAAAGAAGCTTAGGCTTGAAGTTTTTGGCTTCTTCAATATCCATCATAGCGTATGTTATTAATATAAGCACATCACCTTTGGCTACTTTTCTGGCTGCAGCACCGTTTAATGTGATTTCTCCACTATTTCTAGGGCCAGGGATAGCATACGTTTCTAAGCGTTCCCCGTTGTTGTTGTTCACAATCTGTACTTTTTCTCCTTCAATGATATTGGCAGCATCCATAAGATCCTGGTCAATAGTGATACTCCCGATGTAGTTTAGGTCTGCACCGGTAACTTTAACGCGATGAATTTTTGATTTTACTACGTGTACTAGCATGTTACAAAGTTAGTTATTTTTAATTTAGGGCAATGTTATCAATAAGTCTTATTTCTCCGGCAAAGACTGCAATAAATGCTCGATACTTTTTGTTTTTTTGTTTCCTCTTTATCGTTTTAAGATCAGATGCTTTGGCAATCTCAAAATACTCTAATCTAAGCTCGTTATGGTTTTCGAACTGAGTCGATATCCATTCATTTAACTTACTAACACTTTTTGTGCCAAAATCTTTTTTTACTTGTTTTAATGTCTTATAAATCAATGGAGAAGCCTCAAGTTGTTGCGGGTTTAGCCTTTTGTTTCTGGAACTCAACGCTAAACCGTTTTCTTCTCTGAAAATTGGACACCCTACTATTTTAACTGACATTTTTTCAATGTCAACCAATTTCCTGACGATTTGAAGCTGCTGAAAATCTTTTTCTCCAAAATATGCCCTGGTTGGAGAAACAATAGTGAAAAAATGCTTAAGAACAGTACCAACACCATCAAAGTGACCAGGTCTAAACTTACCTTCCATTTCGTTTTCTAATCCTCCAAAGTTATAATTTGTAGCTATTGTCTCTTCTCCGTAAATCTCTTTTGGAGGGGGAGCGAATACTACAATGTCTTTCGAAATGCTAGATAATAATTCAACATCACTATCTAGTGTTCTTGGGTAATTCACCAAATCCTCGCTATTATTAAACTGAGTTGGATTAACAAAAATACTGACCACTACTACGTCGTTTTCATCAAGAGCTCGTTGAACAAGAGCTAAATGACCCCTGTGCAAAGCTCCCATTGTAGGGACAAATCCTATTGATTTTTTCTGTGTTGAAAAAGTTGCAACACGCGACATAATGTCCAGTCTTTTTTCGTATACCTGCATTGGGCTGAAACTTAAAGGCGTGCAAAAATAAGATATTACTAGCAGACTGCATAAATTTTCGTAATTTTGCAAAATTAATTCCAAAACGGAGGACGATAAAAGTATCGATTATATGAAAGATAAGAGGATATTGTATGTATCATCAGAAGTAATACCTTACCTGCCAGAGACCGAAATTTCATCCATGTCTTTTGAAGCACCTAGAATGGTGAACAGCAAAGGGGGCCAAATTAGAATTTTTATGCCTAGGTATGGAAACATTAATGAAAGACGTCATCAGCTTCACGAAGTGATCCGACTTTCAGGAATGAATCTTGTAATAAATGATTTAGATATGCCTCTTATTATTAAGGTGGCGTCTATACCAAAAGAGCGTATGCAGGTTTACTTCATAGATAACGAAGATTATTTTAAAAGAAAAGCAACTTTGACCGACGAAGATGGAAACTTGTTTCCGGATAACGACGAGAGAGCAATATTTTTTGCAAAAGGCGTTATAGAAACGGTTAAGAAGTTGAATTGGTCGCCAGATGTAATTCATGTACATGGCTGGCTAGCTTCTCTTTTACCTTTGTATCTGAAACATTATTATGCTAATGAACCTCTTTTTGGCCAAAGTAAAATCGTTACCTCGGTTTACGAAAGAGGATATGAAGGTACGCTAGATATGAATATGATGGAAAAGGTGAAGTTTGACGGAATCGGTGAAGAAAAAGTAAAAGATCTAGCTACTCCAACTTATAGCAATTTAATGAAAGTTGCTATTGATAATTCTGACGCTGTTATTGTCGGTTCGGCAGAAATACCAGAAGACTTATCAAAGCACTTAGAAAATGTTGACCAACCTGTTCTAGACTATAAAAACCCAGATGAATTTGCAGATGCTTATGAAGCCTTCTATCAGTCAGAAGTGCTAGTGTAAGCAAAATGATTTATTTATGATTTTGAAGAATTTTTTGATTAGATCTACAGCAGTAGTTGTTGTGTGTATTGCATTGTTTTCTTGTGATGATGAGTTCAATACAGTTGGTAGTGAAGTAATTGGTGATGTTAACTTTGAAGATAGGCTTTATGAGGCTACTCCTGTGGCATACAGCGCACGATTTGAAAGAGTGCAAACTTCTGGTTTGCCCGGTTATCTGTTAGGAGTTTATAATGATCCAGTATACGGTCAGTCGACGTATGGAGTGTTATCCCAACTACAACCAGAGCGTTTTGACCCTGTCTTTGGAGACAATGCACGATTAGATAGTGTGGTTTTAAATATTCCGTATTTCAGTACTACCACCAATACCGAAGCTAATGATGACGGGGAAATCATAAATACTTTCGAATTAGATTCTGTGTATGGAAGTCAACCATTCAGACTTTCCATTTATAAATCCAATTATTTCTTAAGAGATTTTGATCCAAATTCTAATCAAAGGCAATTGTACTTTTCGAATGACCTGAACGATATAGAAACAAATTTTGGTACAGAACTAAAACAAGAGTTATTGTATACAGACGAAGGTTTTGTGCCATCTGCAGAAGAATTGATTTTACTAAGTCCGGATGGAGAAGACGAAAATGATGATCCGGATGTAACAAGATTACCTCCAGCTTTTCGCATAAAACTTCCGGTTGATGTTTTTACAACAGCATTTTTGGACATGGAAGGATCGGCAGAATTAAGTAACGCCAATAACTTTAGAAATTTTTTCAGAGGTATCTTTTTTGAAGCAGAAGCTGTAAATAATGCAGGCAACCTAATGTTTTTGAATGTAACCAATGGAGATATTACTTTGCATTATACCTTTGATAAAGTAGATACTGCTGATGAGGATGAGGATGGAAGCACAACAGATATCGTTCAAGATCAGGGAACACTAGCCCTGTCATTCGCGAATAATGTTGTTAATGGTATTGATACACAATTTGATGCTACTATTTCCAATGAATTGTTGACCGAGAATCAAGATGCTATAAATGGAGAAGAAACCTTATATTTGAAAGGTGGAGA
The DNA here is from genome assembly GCF_056160245.1 of Aquimarina sp. AWH4_224. Lineage (NCBI taxonomy): Bacteria > Pseudomonadati > Bacteroidota > Flavobacteriia > Flavobacteriales > Flavobacteriaceae > Aquimarina > Aquimarina sp. AWH4_224. The sequence goes on from NZ_JBSWWU010000004.1 coordinate 92,166, forward strand.
TGGATCGATAGCTATTATTGATTTATTTAGAGGTATGGTCACTAATGAAAATGGAGAGGAAGAAAATGAATTAGATTTTCTTCGTAGACAAAACTGGTTAATTAATGACGCTTCTATGACTTTCTATATCAATCAAGATCGAGTGTCCGGGGGTGATACAGAGCCAGAACGGATATATATATATAATATGGAAACAGATGAGGTGTTGTTAGATTATCGTTTTGATAATACCATTAATAATGATAACCCTGTTGTTTCGATCACTAATCATTTAGGAAGAATTTCCAGGGATTCAGATGATAATGGAGAGTTCTTCAAGGTAAGAATGACGCAGCATATTAATGATATATTAGATGGTGATACCGAAAATGCGAGATTAGGTCTCTCAGTTTCGCAAAACGTAAATATAATTAATAACGCAGATGGTTTTGCTCGTGTAAGAAACGATGAAACCGACCCTAATAGTGACATTGAAGTTACAGAAAAAACAACCCCCTTTGCTTCTGTAATATCGCACGAAGGAACCGTTCTATATGGAAATGGACCAAGTGTTCCTGAGGCGAAACAATTAAAACTTAATATTTTTTATACCGAATCAATAGACAACTAAAAAAATTAAATCATGTGTGGAATAGTGGGGTACATAGGTCATAGGGAGGCCTATCCAATTGTTTTAAAAGGATTAAAAAGATTAGAATACCGGGGATACGATTCTGCCGGTATTGCTCTTTATGATGGCAATGAGCTAAAGTTATCAAAAACAAAAGGTAAAGTAGCGGATCTAGAAGAGCGTTTAGAGAAAGAGATTTCTACCGATGGAACCATCGGGATAGGACATACAAGATGGGCTACTCATGGGGTTCCTAATGATGTTAATTCGCATCCGCATTATTCTAATTCTGGAGATCTTGTGATTATTCATAACGGAATAATCGAAAACTACGAATCCCTAAGAAAAGAATTGTTAAATAGAGGATATGAGTTTCGATCTGAAACAGATACAGAGGTCTTAGTTAATCTAATAGAAGATGTAAAGACCAAAGAAAATGTAAAACTCGGAAAAGCTGTTCAAATTGCACTTAACCAGACTATCGGGGCGTATGCTATTGCCGTTTTTGATAAGCAAAAACCGGATGAGATAGTTGTCGCCAGATTAGGAAGTCCTTTGGCAATTGGTGTTGGTGACGATGAGTTTTTTATAGCCTCAGATGCTTCTCCTTTTATAGAGTATACAAACAACGCGATCTATCTGGAAGATGGAGAGATGGCGATTATAAGAAGGAATAAAGGGGTTAAGGTTCGAAAAATACATGATGATAGTCTTGTAGATCCTTATTTGCAAGAACTACAGATCAATCTTGAGCAAATAGAAAAAGGAGGATATGACCATTTCATGCTCAAAGAAATCTATGAACAACCAAGCGCTATTAGTGATACGTATCGCGGAAGAATGTTGGTTGCTGATGGAATTATAAAAATGGCAGGTATTGATGATAATCTGGCCAAACTTCTTAATGCAAAACGAATTCTAATTGTTGCTTGTGGTACATCATGGCATGCAGGATTGGTTGCAGAGTACATCTTTGAGGATTTGGTTCGTATTCCTGTAGAAGTAGAGTACGCTTCAGAGTTTAGATACCGTAATCCTGTCATCCATCAAGATGATGTGGTGATCGCTATTTCTCAAAGTGGAGAAACTGCAGACACTATGGCTGCCATCAAATTGGCCAAAGAAAGAGGAGCATTTGTTTTTGGAGTATGTAATGTTGTAGGATCTTCTATTTCTAGAGAAACACATGCTGGAGCATACACACATGCCGGACCAGAGATAGGAGTAGCTTCTACCAAGGCATTTACGACGCAGATTACCATTTTATCCTTAATCGCGTTAAAATTGGCAGAGCGAAAAGGAACTATTTCTAACAGTGATTTTCATTACTATCTACAAGAACTAGAAAGAGTTCCTGAGAAAGTAAAAAAAGCATTAGAGTCAAATGATCATATCAAACTCATTGCAGATACTTATAAGGATGCAAAGAATTTCTTGTATTTAGGAAGAGGCTATAATTTTCCTGTAGCTTTAGAAGGAGCACTAAAACTAAAGGAAATTTCATATATCCATGCAGAGGGGTATCCTGCGGCAGAAATGAAACATGGTCCTATTGCACTTATCGATGAACAAATGCCAGTGGTGGTTATCGCAACCAAAAAAGGACATTATGAGAAGGTGGTAAGTAACATCCAGGAAATCAAATCCAGAAAAGGTAAGATTATTGGTATTGTTACAGAAGGAGATGTAACTGTTAAAGAATTAGCAGATCACGTTATTGAAATTCCGGAGACCATAGAGTTTTTAACTCCTCTTCTTACTACGATACCATTACAGTTATTATCGTACCATATTGCAGTAATGCTTAATAAGAATGTGGATCAGCCTAGAAATTTGGCAAAATCCGTTACTGTAGAATAAGTACTTTTATATTGATATATTATCAAAGGCTGTCTTACGGGATAGCCTTTTTTATTTTTACATTAAGATTAGGTAAAAATATGATAAAAGAATTGTACAGGTACAAAACAATTAATTACATTTGCCGTGAAAAATGAATTCATAATACTTCTGCATTAATTTGTGCTCACTCACCCCATGTTATGATCATTTTTTAAAGATTCCTTAACGTTGCAGATCGTCAAACAGCATTTTTTTACGATAAAATGCAATATTTTCTTTGTTTTTAATGAAAAAAGTGTAGTTTTGCATCCCAATGTTTAAATCCTTATGCGTGCATAAGAAAAAAACAACTTAATTATAATTACAAATCTACTTATGAGAACAATTACATTAATGGTCGTGCTCTTAATGAGCATAGTAGGTACCGCACAGAATGTGGTTCAAGGTAGGGTTATCGATGGTTTCGATCAGCCTATACCAGGAGTTAGTGTTACCGTTAAAGGAACTGATGTTTCTACAATAACGGATTTCGACGGAAACTTTACGTTGACTACTGACAAGGATTATCCTTTTACTTTAGTAGCAAGCAGTATTGGATTTGATGATGCCACTCTTGTGGTTACTTCACAAACCGGTGAAGTTACTATTGTATTAGAAGACATTACCTTTTTGGATGAGTTGGTAATCTCGGCATCTCGTGCTCCAGAACGTTTATTTGAATCTCCTGTAACGATCGAGCGTTATGGTATTAAGGAGATTAAAAATGCAACTTCTGCAGATTTTTATGGAGATTTAGAAAATATCAAAGGTGTAGATATCAATACCAACAGTTTGGCATTGAAATCTATCAACACCAGAGGTTTTGCAACGTTTACGAACACACGTTTTGTACAGTTAATCGATGGAATGGACAATACCGCTCCAGCATTGAACTTTGTACTTGGTAACTTGGTTGGTTTAAGTGAGCTTGATGTGGCAAGTGTCGAATTATTACCAGGAGCATCTTCTGCACTATATGGAGCGAATGCTTTTAACGGTATCTTGTTCATGAATAGTAAAAACCCATTTGATCATCAAGGAATCAGTGCTTATGCCAAAGGAGGAATTACATCTCAGGAAGCAGCAGGAGACAATGAGTTTTATGATGTAGGAGTTAGAATAGCACATGCATTTTCTGATAAGTTTGCTGCAAAAGTGAGTTTCTCACTTTTAAATGGTACTGATTGGCTTGCAGCAGATAAAAGAGACTTGGATAATCCGGGAGCAACTAGAGAGAATACTCCAGGATATGATGGATTAAATGTGTACGGAGATGAGGCCAAAGGTTCTTTAAGAGGACTTGCAGCGCAAAACCCAGCAGTAGACCCATCGGTTTTACCTTTCTTACCGGATACAGTAGTAAGTAGAACAGGTTATGATGAGGCAGATCTTAATGATAATGATGTAGAGAGTTTAAAGTTTGATGGAGCATTGCACTTCAGACCGTTTGCAGATGATTTTGAAGTGATTTTGGCAAGTAAGTTAGGTAGAGGTACAACAGTAACTCAGGATGCCAACAGAACATTACTTCGTAATTTCTTTTTGCAACAACATAAATTAGAAATTAAAAATGACAACTTCTTTTTAAGAGGTTATGTAACTGCAGAAGACGCTGGAGATTCGTACGATATTCGTTTTACAGGTCTTAACATTAATAACCGATGGAAATCGGATACACAATGGTTTACCGAATATATCGGAACATATTTGGCTAATATTGGTGCTAACCCAAATGATCCTGCTGCACAAGATGCCGCTCACGCAGTAGCAAGACAAGTAGCAGATACAGGGCGTCTTATCCCTGGGACACCAGAATTCCAACAAGCATTTGAATCAGTAACTAATGATCCAGATCTTGCTAGTGGATCTAAGTTCTTAGAAAAATCATCATTTAGACATGCCGATGGTAATTATAATTTTAGCCATTTGACTAGCAACTTTGCAGACATACAAATAGGTGGATCTTTTAGAGAATACAAATTAGATTCTGAAGGAACAGTATTTACTGATATCGATGGACCGATCAGATATTCTGAATATGGTTTATATACACAGCTCCAAAGAAAGTTGTTGGATGAAAGATTGAAATTAACAGGTTCTGTGCGTTATGATAAGTCTCAGTTATTTGATGGAAACTTCTCTCCTCGATTCTCTGTGAGTTATACATTCGGGGCAAATAAGACTCGTAACCTACGTGCTTCGGTACAAACAGGTTTCAGAAACCCTACTACTCAAGATTTATTTATTGGTCTTGATATCGGACGAACTCTTCTTGTGGGTTCTGCTGAAGAAAACTTGGATAGATTTACTACAGTTGACGATTTCAACAATGTATATACAGCAAGAGATGCTTATGAGAATTCGTACTCTGCTAGTTCTGTACAAAGATTTGCCGAAACAGGAGATATTAATGATCTTGAAGTAGCGAGTATTGATATCGTAAAGCCAGAAAGAGTAACAGCATATGAGGTTGGATATAGAGCACAGTTCGGAGCTTTCATCTTTGATGGTAGTGTATACTACAACCAATTTGAAGATTTTATCGCTAACGAAAATGTTATTGTACCTGGTCAAGGTGTGGTAAATGGTACTCCTGCAGAGCAGCTATTGGCAGTTCAGTCATTGGCTAGTGCAGGAACTCGAAGAACCTTTACAGCTTCTACTAACTCTGAAGTAGACATCAATTCATACGGAGCAATTGCCGGATTTACTTATAAATTGAACGGGTTTGATTTTAATGCAAGTTATACTTTTGCTGAGCAAGATTTTGATCAGGAAAAAGATCCAGACTTTAGAAGTAACTTTAACACGCCAAAGCATAAGGTAAAAGCCTCTATAGGTAACGATGAGTTGTTTAAGAACTTTGGATTTAATGCAAATGTAATATGGAGTGATGATTATTTCTGGGAATCTGATTTTGGTGTAGGTGCGATTCCTTCGTACACCGTGATCAACGCACAGGTTAATTATTCCATTCCTGTATTAAAAGCCAGATTAAAAATCGGAGCCAATAATATTGGAGGAGATGAGTATTTTACAGCTATTGGATCTGGATTTATAGGATCTCAATATTACGTAGGACTATCGATCAACAATCTCTAAGAGATTTTAAAATAAATAAAAAACCCATCTGATATTTTCAGATGGGTTTTTTTATGGAATTAAAGTAAGAAAATTCCTGTATTTCATCAAAAAAACCAAATTATCAAAACTGAAGTGATTAGTTTTTTTTCATAATTAATAAACAAAGGTTTAACAACTTTATTAAAAAATTCCTAAAAAAACGTATATTGTTGTCATAACTTTAAAAAATTTGAGGGTATGAGAACAACTACATTAGTGATAATGCTATTATTGATGAGTATTATCACTTCTGCACAAACAACAATCAAAGGAAAGGTGGTGGATAATAATGATCAACCGATTCCGGGAGCAAATGTGATTTTGGATGGCTCATCAGTGGGTACAGTTACCGATTTTGATGGTCTCTTTTCACTAACTGTCGAACAATCGCCTCCTTTCACAGTTACGGTAAGTAGTGTTGGATTTGAATCCAGTTCGGTTGTTGTTTCTTCGGCATCGTCTGACTTAAACATTACACTTAAGGAAGGAACAGAATTAGATGAGGTAATCGTTTCGGCATCGAGAACGCCAGAACGTATTTTTGAATCTCCTGTAAGTGTCGAACGCTTCGATGTAAAGAAGATAAAAAATACCCCTTCAGCAGATTTTTATGATGGATTAGAAACTCTAAAAGGTGTTGACATTAATACCAATAGTTTAACATTTAAATCTATAAATACGAGAGGTTTTGCCACTTTTGCGAATACTCGTTTTGTACAGTTAGTAGATGGTATGGATAATACTGCTCCTGCCCTAAACTTTGTTTTAGGTAACTTGATCGGTATGACAGAGCTTGATGTGAATAGCATTGAACTACTACCTGGAGCATCTTCTGCATTATATGGAGCAAATGCCTTTAATGGTATTTTGTTTATGACTAGTAAGAATCCTTTCGATCATCAAGGAATAAGCGCGTATTTTAAAGGAGGTATTACATCTCAGGAAGCTGCAGGGGACAATGAATATTACGATTATGGAGTTCGTATTGCACATGCGTTTTCTGATAAATTTGCTGCGAAAGTTAATTTTTCATATTTACGTGGTACAGACTGGTTTGCTGTAAGTGAGGTTAATGTATTAAACCCCAATACAGATAGATCAGATATCAATTATGATGGTCTTAATGTATACGGAGATGAGGTAAGTACCAACATAAGAGGTGTTGGAGAAATCTTAACCAATACTATTAACCCTGTTACAGGTCAGCCAATATTGCCACCAGGGGCCGAAAATTTACTTCCTGATGCACTTGTAAGTCGTACGGGATATCTTGAAAGTGATTTGAATGATTATCCTGCAGAGAGTATAAAATTTGATGCAGCATTACACTATAGACCTTTTGCTGATGATTTAGAGCTTATTTATGTAGGAAAAGTGGGTAGAGGTACAACAATTTATCAGGGAGCTAACAGATACTCTATACGAAACTTCTTCTTACAACAGCATAAATTAGAAATTAAGAATAGTAATTTCTTTATAAGAGGTTATATAACCGATGAAGATGCAGGAGACTCTTATGATACCAGATTTACGGGAATCAATATCAACCGTTTCTGGAAAGATGATTCAACTTGGTTTGGAGAGTATGCAGGAGCATTTGTACAGGCTACATTAGCAGGAGTACTACCAGAACAAGCGCATGCTCTTGCAAGACAGACGGCAGATACAGGAAGACTTATTCCTGGAACACCAGAATTCCAGCAAGCATTTAATCAGGTAATTAGCGATCCAGACTTATCTACAGGATCTAGATTTCAGGATAATACGCAATTAAGACATGTGGATGTAAATTATAACTTCAGTCACTTGACAAGTAATTTTGCTGATATTCAAGTAGGAGGATCTTTTAGAGAATACAAATTAAATTCTTCAGGGACTATTTTTACAGATTTTGATGGACCAATTCGATATTCCGAATTTGGTGTTTATACCCAGTTACAAAAGAAGTTTGCAGACGAAAGAGCTAAAGTGACAGGTTCTGTACGTTATGACAAGTCAGAATTATTTGATGGTAACTTCTCTCCAAGGTTATCGATAGGATATACACTAGGGGAAGAAAGAAACCACAACATCCGTGCATCGGTTCAAACTGGTTTTAGAAATCCAACAACTCAAGATTTATATATTGGATTGGATGTTGGGCGTGCCATATTAGTAGGTTCTGCACAGGATAACTTAGATAGAGATGTGAGAACTTTTAGTGGTACAGATATTAGTGGTGAAGGCCAGGGTATTTTAAACTCTGACAGCGTAGATATTGTAGGTAGAGCTGCTTACGAGAATTCTTTTTCGGCCTCTTCTGTGCTTGCAGGCAATCCTGTACGATCTTCAGCAGCTCCAGTAGAACCAGAAAAGGTGACTGCTTTTGAAGTAGGATATAGAGGAAAAGTTGATCGATTTGTAATAGATATTAGTGCTTATTATAATCAATATAAAGACTTTATCTCTACACAGAATGTGATTGTTCCTTTTTATGGTCAGGTTGGTGATGGAGCATTGTCTCTGTTAGCTTTGCAAAATGATGATTTTGCAGTATACCAGGCATATACAAATTCCGATGTTGATATTAAATCTCTAGGTTTTACAGCAGGAGTAAACACCAAATTACCAGGTAATTTTGAACTAGGTGTAAATTATACATTTGCTGAGCAGGATTTAGACAGAGAAAGAGATCCAGATTTCAGAACTGAGTTCAATACACCAAAACATAAAGTAAAGGCAACTTTTGGTCATCCTAATCTATTTAAAAATTTTGGGTTTAACACTAGCTATCGTTGGAGTGATGATTATTTCTGGGAAGCTTCTTTTGGAGATGGAGACGTACCTTCATTTTCTGTTATAGATGCGCAGATCAATTATACAATTCCGTCTTTGAAATCGACATTAAAAGCAGGGGCTACGAATATAGGTGGTGACGAATATTTTACAGCCTTTGGTACTGGACTAATAGGATCTCAATACTATATCGGTCTTACCATAAACAATTTATAATAGATAACTATAAAAAAGAAAAGACAAATGAATACTCAATATAAATGGCTACTTATTTTATTCATCTTTGGTTTTATTGCCTGTGAGGATGATGATGATGGCCAAGTAATGGAAGAGGTTGTCATTACCTCTGGTGAAGCTGATTTTTCAACATTTGTTTCATTAGGAAACTCATTAACTGCTGGATTTACCGACAATGCGTTGTTTATTTTAGGTCAGGAAAACTCTATGCCTAATATTTTGGCTCAGCAATTTGCCTTGGCGGGTGGAGGAAATTTTGTTCAACCTTTGATGAGTGATAATGTAGGTGGAGCATTGCTTGGAGGAAACCAAATCTTAGGCCCTAGGTTGATTTTTGATGCTACTGCAGGTGGTCCAGTGCCAGTGAGTGGAACACCATCTACCGAAATATCGGCAACACTTTCCGGAGCATTTAATAATATGGGTGTACCAGGTGCAAAAAGCTTTCATCTTGTAGCTCCTGGGTATGGAGATATCGCAGGATTGGCAGCTATGCCGGCAACTGCAAACCCTTATTTTGTGAGAATGGCTTCCAGTCCAACAACAACTGTTTTGGCAGATGCAATGGCACAAAATCCAACATTTTTCTCTTTATGGATAGGTAATAATGATGTATTAGGATATGCCCTTAGTGGAGGTGATGGTACAAACCCAATAACGGATACTGCATTGTTTACTCAAGTATATAATACCTTGGTAGGTACATTAACCTCTGGAGGAGCAAGAGGAGTAGTTTTTAATATTCCAGATGTAACAGCTATTGCACATTTTACTACTGTGCCTCATAATCCAGTTCCACTAGATGCAGCAACTGCAGGAGCTGTAAATGGAGCATACGCAGCGTATAATGCTGGAATCGTATCAGCGTTTGCTTTCCTAGTGGGTAATGGAGCGATTTCACAAGCAGATGCCGATGCTGAGATCGCAAGAAGAACGATAACTTTTGCAGAGGCAGCGAATAACGCTGTAGTTATCGAAGACGAAAGTCTAACAGATCTGACCATGATTAACTCTGCCTTGGTAAGTATACGACAAGCAACGGAAGATGATCTATTGGTACTACCTGCAAGTAGCTTTATTGGTACAGAAGCTGTGCCGGGAAATCCACTTACGGTAAACGGAGTAGCGGTTCCTTTGGCTGATAAATGGGTGTTAACTCCAGAAGAGCAAGCAGAAATAGCAACGGCAACAGAAGCGTTTAATGGGGTGATTTCATCTGCAGTTCAACAAGCAGGTTTGGCCTTTGTAGATGCAAATGCACTATTGGATCAAGTTTCTGATGGAGGAATTCAGTTTGATGAATTTTTGATTCAAGGAAATTTGGTATTTGGAGGATTGTTCTCTTTGGATGGTGTGCATCCAACGGCAAGAGGATATGCATTTTTGGCAAATTCTGCAGCTACAGCAATTAATGAAACCTATGGTTCTAACTTACCACTGGTAAAAGCAGTAGACTATCCTACGTTCTACAGTCCTATTTTACCATAGTTTAGGATATTAATTACATATAAAATTGACCCACTAGAGCGATTTAGTGGGTTTTTTATGAGGCTACTACAAACTTGCGTTCTAACAATTGAAAATAGAAAGATAGTAGTAAGGATATGATAAGATAAATAATTACCATCATCGTAGCTCCCGTAAATACTGCATCCATTTCGAACCACCCTCCTTCTTTAAAGATCAAATAAGCCGCAAAAGTAATCTTAACAATTTCAGCGTATACTGATATAATGTGTCTATCCATCAACGAAGTGTAAGCGAAAATAGAAATGGCAATAAACAGTGCGTAGTTGATAATTTGTGGTAATTCAAAATCTCCAAAACTAACCAATAAATAGTACAAAAACGCCAAAGTGATAAGGAGTTGCGACCAGGACCATAATTTTAAGGAGAGCGAACTTTCGGTTTTGTATTTCTCTCGTGTATAAGGGTCGGTGATGATTTGTATTGGGTATTTTTCTTTTACGTCTTCAGGTCTCCATCCTGTTGGCATATACCATATCCGTATTTTGTCCCACCAATTTTTGGTTCTCCAGGCGTCTTTCAGAATCCCCCAGGCATGCATGAAATTGATAAAGAAAGGATTCCATGTGTTTACAGGTTTTTTTACCCCATACACTGGAGGTTTATCAGGTAACTCTTCTTGAAAAGTGCCAAATAGTTTGTCCCAAAAAATGAATATTTGAGAATAGTTTTTATCCAGATATTCGTCATTAATTGCATGGTGTACTCTATGATGTGAAGGTGTTACGATAACATGTTCCAGAATCCCCATTTTGTTTACCAATCTAGTATGATACCAAAATTGAGCAAACAAGTGAATTGGGGCAACTAGTGCCACGATGTGCGAAGGTATTCCTAAAAGAGCAAGCGGAATGTATAAAAAGAAATAAATGGAGATGATAGCAGAGATACTCTGTCTTAGTGCACAAGCAAGGTTAAACTCTTCGCTACTATGATGGATAATATGTCGATTCCAAAATAGGTTTATAGTATGATTAAAACGATGAGACCAATAGCCAGCAAAGTCAAGCCCTATAAAGGTAAGGATGTATAGCCAAACAGAGGATTTGATACTTATTAAAGCAATATGATCCACCATCCAATCATAGCTGATAATAATTATAGCAAGACCAGTTAGGCTTCTTAAAGTATCAGTAATGCCAGAACTTAAGCTAGAAATTGTGTCCATAGCTTCATTAACCGGTATTCCTTTCCATCTACTTATGAGATACTCTATAAGGATCAGAACGATAAAACCGGGAATAGCATAACTTAAGGCGATAGCATATGTTTCCATTCAATAAAATGTAAGAATTTTCAATCTACAAAATAGTCAAAATTTTGGAATCTGAAGCCGTTCTGAAAGCCTGTATGAGCCACATAAAAAGCAACTTAGTGGCAATAATCTTAAATTAGTATGTTCATACTAAAATTAAAAAATAATTAGTATATTTATACTAAATTGTAAGAATGAATACCAAATCCTCAATTATAAAGCAAGCGGTTTACCTTTTTAATAAAAAGGGCTTTTTTAATGTTAGTATTAATGATATTGCACAGGCTATGGGTATAAGCCCCGGGAACTTTACCTATCATTTCAAAAGAAAGGAACATTTATTAGCTGCGATTCAGGAGGAAGTATTGGATAATGCCATAGAGGTATTCCCAAAGGATGAACATGTAACTCTTTTTCATTTTCAGGAGTTGTTTACCCAGTTTTATGGCATTCAAAAACGATACAGATTCTTCTTTATGGATATCCTTTATCTGATAGAGGAATACCCTGATATCATGAACCAATACAGGCTAGCTACTTCAAAGCGGTTCCAAGATGCGAGAAGTTTGATCAATTATTATGTGGATAGCGATCGGTTAGTTCCTGAAAAAGAGCGGGTGAATTATGATCTGATCATTCGTACACTTTGGATGACAAGCACTTTTTGGAGTGCAGGAACTACTTTATTAGATAAAAAGAATACGTCTTTGGTCGAGGATTCACCTTTGCAGACATTGTGGGAGGTATTGAAACCTTATTTGACAGATAAGGGATACAATGAGTACTTGGAAATCACCCAAAATGCAAAACAAAAACAAATAAGAACTTAAAAAAATATAATTATGGCAGTACAAAATCCACCATTAGAAATGTTACCGGCTAACATTCCCATGCCTCCAAAATTTGACAATGTAGCCGAAGAAAGAGCCTATCTCAAAACAAAACTTGCCGGGGCGTTCAGAATATTCGGTAAATTTGGTTTTTCTGAAGGTGTTGCAGGGCATATTACGGTACGAGATCCAGAGCATCAAGATCATTTTTGGGTAAATCCTTTTGGGCTTTCTTTTAATCGAATTACGCCTTCTGATCTATTGTTGGTGAATCACAAAGGAGAAGTGGTAGAAGGTAAATTTCCTGTAAATGCAGCTGCTTTTGCGATCCATTCTCAAATCCATGCCGCCAGACCTGATGTTGTTGCTGCGGCACATGCGCATACGGTTTATGGGAAATCGTTTTCTGCCTTAGGCCTGGAGCTAGCGCCGATTACTCAAGATGCGTGTGCATTTTATAAAGATCATGCAGTTTTTAATGATTATGCAGGTATTGTTAATGAACTAGAAGAAGGAAAGAGGATTGCCAAAGCCTTGGGAGATAACAAAGCGGCAATTTTACAAAATCATGGGTTAATCACCGTTGGACATTCTGTAGATGAGGCAGCGTGGTGGTTTATTACCATGGAAAGAAGTTGCCAGGCACAATTGCTAGCCATGCAAACTGGAGAAAAACTGATCGAAATAGATCATAATATCGCTATGAAGACAAGAGCAGAGCTTGGTTTTCCGCTTGCAGGATATTTTCAATTTCAACCGATGTGGCAAGATATAAGTGCAACATTTGATTTTTAGAATACATCATCAAAATACATAACTATGAATAGTACAGGAACCTTGATTGTCGCCATATCCTTAATGATCATCATGTTTGGTATGGGGCTATCGCTTACCAGTGATGATTTCAAAAGAGTAGCCAGAAATCCTAAGGCAGTTTTGTTGGGATTGATCAATCAATTACTCTTTTTACCCATTATTGGTTATGCATTGGTTTCTTTACTTCAACTACCCTCAGAAATTGCTATCGGAATCATGATTCTGGCGGCATGTCCTGGCGGGGCAACCTCAAATGTGATTGCTCATTTGGCCAAAGGAGATACTGCACTCTCTGTAACGTTAACCGCAATATCGAGTATCATTACGATTGGTACTATACCCTTCATTGTACAATTTTCACTTTTGAACTTTTCTGGACAAGAAGGAGAGGTGCAATTAAATATTTTGCAAATGATCGGTCAGTTGTTGGGTATAGTAATTGTCCCAGTATTTTTAGGAATGCTGATACGTGCCAAAGCTACCAGTTTTGCCTTAAAAATGGGAAAGCCAGTTCAGGTAGCTTCGGTACTTTTGTTAGCATTAATCACCACAGGGATTATTCTGAAAGAAAAACACAATATCATCCCTTATTTTCAGCAGGCAGGATTACCAACGGTTTTGTTAAATGTAAGCAGTATGATTCTGGGATATATGACTGCTGTAGGTTTTAAACTTCGAAAACCTCAGGCGATTAGTATTGCAGTAGAGTCAGGAATCCAAAACTCAGGATTGGCAATTACCGTAGCAGTGGTGACCCTTCAAAACACCTCATTTGCCATAGCTGGAGCCATATATACACTAGTGATGTATGCGGCTGCTTTTATCATAATAGTGTATGGACGATATAGTAAATCCTAAAAGGTTTTTAATGAGATAATTTCCGTTAAAAAATGGGATAAAAGCCACCTTTAAAAAAACAAAATAAAAGGCATTATTTTTTCATTTTAAAAGACTATATTTGCAGCCTGAAAAAAGGTGCTATTGTAGCGTTGTTTGTAAAGTATCTTTTTTCCATAGTTAAATACTAAACATTAAATAGTTAGATAATGTCTAAAGTTACGGGTAAAGTATCTCAAATTGTAGGTCCGGTTATCGATGTAGAATTCGCTGCAGGGACTGAATTACCAAAAATTTACGATTCATTAGAAATTAATAAAACAGACGGTAGTAAACTAGTATTAGAAGTGCAGTCTCACATTGGTGAGGATACTGTTCGTACTATTGCGATGGATTCCAGTGATGGATTAAGCAGAGGGATGGAAGTTGTAGGATCTGGAGCTCCTATCCAAATGCCAATCGGTGAGGATGTATATGGACGTCTATTTAATGTAATTGGAGATGCAATCGACGGACTTGGAGATCTTCCTAAAGCAGGAGAAGATGGTCTTCCAATCCACCGTCAGGCACCAAAATTTGAAGATTTATCAACTTCGACAGAAGTTTTATTTACAGGGATCAAAGTAATCGACCTTATCGAGCCTTACGCAAAAGGAGGTAAAATTGGATTATTTGGTGGTGCTGGAGTAGGTAAAACAGTATTAATCCAGGAGTTGATTAACAATATTGCAAAAGGACACGGTGGTCTTTCTGTATTCGCAGGAGTAGGAGAAAGAACTCGTGAAGGAAATGACTTGCTTCGTGAGATGTTAGAATCTGGAATTATCAAGTACGGTGATGATTTCTTGCATTCTATGGAAGAAGGAGGATGGGATCTTTCAAAAGTAGACAAACAAGCAATGAAAGATTCGAAAGCTACTTTCGTATTCGGACAGATGAATGAGCCACCAGGAGCACGTGCTCGTGTAGCACTTTCTGGTCTTACTATTGCAGAATATTTCCGTGATGGAGCTGGAGACGGACAAGGGAAAGACGTACTTTTCTTCGTAGATAACATCTTCCGTTTTACACAAGCTGGATCTGAGGTATCTGCACTACTTGGACGTATGCCTTCTGCGGTAGGATACCAACCAACATTGGCAACTGAGATGGGTGTGATGCAGGAGCGTATTACTTCTACCAAGAAAGGATCGATTACATCGGTACAGGCGGTATATGTACCTGCGGATGACTTGACGGATCCTGCACCAGCAACAACCTTTGCTCACTTGGATGCAACAACAGTATTATCTCGTAAGATTGCAGAGCTTGGTATTTACCCAGCGGTAGATCCATTAGATTCTACATCGAGAATTCTTACTGCTGATATCCTTGGTGATGAGCACTATAACTGTGCACAAAGAGTTAAGGAGTTATTACAACGTTATAAAGAATTACAAGATATTATCGCGATTCTTGGTATGGAAGAATTATCTGAAGATGATAAATTAGCGGTAGGACGCGCTCGTCGTGTACAACGTTTCTTATCTCAGCCATTCCACGTAGCAGAGCAGTTTACAGGAATCCCAGGATGTTTAGTAGATATCAAGGATACTATAAAAGGATTTACAATGATTATGGACGGTGAGTTAGATCACCTTCCTGAAGCAGCATTTAACTTGAAAGGGACAATCGAAGAAGCGATTGAAGCTGGTGAGAAAATGTTAGCTGAAGCATAAACTAGAAAAATATGTATTTAGAAATAGTAACTCCAGAAGCAGTATTATTTAGTGGTGAAGTAACCTCTGTTGCAGTACCAGGTGTGAATGGAGAGTTTCAGATGTTAGATAATCACGCACCCATCATTTCTTTGTTAGGAAAAGGAAATGTAAAGGTGTATGGAGATATGAATTTAGAAGAAGAAGTAGCAGAAAAGTTTGTGAAAGAAAACGGTGTTACTTTGCTTCCGATTACTTCTGGAACTATTGAAATGAAAGACAATAAAGTAATTGTGTTAGCTGACTAATACGAATTACTTTTGAAAATAATGAATCCCAAATTCTGATTGCAGAATTTGGGATTTTATTTGTTTACCAATATTGAAATAACAATAAATTAAAAAATAATAATATTGGTAACCTAAGTTATGAGGAGCTATAACATAAAGGTAAAGACAACTAAAATTGTTTAAAATATCTTTAAGTTATGAAAGTTTTACAATCCTATGTACTATACCCTTTTGCATTCATCCTTGTAATGCTTTTACCTTCCATTGCGGTTCCAAAAATTTATAGCCTGTTATTTATTAATGGACTCCATTCTTCATTTGCAGACGAATTCTTTAAAAAAGTTACCTGGTTGGGTGAGGGATTTTTGATTGGTTGTTGTGTTTTTTCTTTGGTATTCCTAAGGGTTAAATGGCTATTTGTTTTTATCATTGGATTGATCATGCATATTTTGTGTATTCAACTTAATAAACAACTTTTTTTTAATGATGTATTGAGACCTTTTGGATACCTCGAATTGCTATGCAGAGAACAAGTACTTCATTATGCATCGGGGATAACCATCCGCCATGAGGTCAGTTTTCCTTCGGGTCATACCACAGGAGCAGCATTTGCAGCTTCGTTTCTTTCATTAATTTTTAATAGAAGGAAAGTATCAATTGTTCTGGCAACCGTAGCTTTGACTATTGGGTTTTCAAGAATTTATCTAGGACAGCATTTTTTGATTGATGTGTATTTCGGATTTTTCTTCGGAACGGTTTCTTCTGTAATTGGTTTTGTAGTTGTAGGTAATTTAGAAACTAAATATCAGTGGATGAATAACTACCTGATCCATATTAAATCTAAGTGCATTAAAACAGGAATTGAAATGTTGAAAGATAGTGTTACAAAAGGACTTCATTCCTCACCCAAATATTAATTTATCAGTTGAGTTCAGATTCCAAAATATTTCATTCATTCACAAGTAGTATAAAACAGATCGCCAATAATAAAGAAGACGTTATTGTAGTAACTATGAGTGCTTTTTTATGTCTTATTGGTATTGGGGATTATCCTATCTACATTCTGGATGAAGCAAAAAATGCAGAAGCCGCGAGAGAAATGCTTAGAAATGGTAATTACGTTGTTCCTACATTTAATGATATTATAAGAACCGATAAACCACCATTGCATTACTATTTTATGATAATAGGATACAAATTATTTGGAGTAAATGCTTTTGGAGCACGGTTTTTTTCCGGAATATTTGGAGTGTTGACTTTATGGGGGTCTTTTTATTTCGTTAGAAGGTTTGTAGACAAAATTTCTGCATGGGTTTTTATAGTAGTCCTGTGGTCATCTATCTTTTTTATTCAAGAATTTCATTTGGCGGTACCAGATCCCTACCTTATTTTTTTTATCAGTATTGGGTTATGGTTCTTTTATACTTTTTATACGACCAAAACAAAAAAACACCTGTGGTTCATGTATGTAGCATTTGCCTTGGGAACACTCACAAAAGGTCCGATCGCTGTTGCATTACCTGGTTTGATTTGCTTGTTGTTTTTGATCACTACCAAATCTCTTACTATAAAAAATATCTTAAGCTTTCAACCTGTCATGGGCATTCTGATTTTTACTACCATTGCTTTTCCGTGGTATTTATGGGTTCATATTGAAACGGGTGGAGCATGGACAAGAGGTTTTTTTCTGGATCATAATCTTAATCGATTTGGAAATAAAATGGAGGGACACGGAGGGATTTTTTTTATCACTTGGGTTTTTGTTTTATTGGGGTTAATGCCTTTCTCCTTTTTTTGTATTCAAGCCTTCACCAGAGTTTTTGCTGAGCGAACTTCGAATTCAGTACTATGGTTTTCAGGAATTGTATCCCTGGTATTCATCATTTTTTTTAGCATATCAGGAACAAAATTACCTAATTACACTATGCCTTGTTATCCTTTTTTAGCACTGATTATTGCAAATGGATTGATGAGATTTTATAGAGAAGAAAGAAAAAAATGGGATATTACTCTGGTGGTTATGTTAATTATGCTCTTGGCAATAGCCCTGCCCATAGTGGGAAAATTTGCATTACAACAAGAGAAAGAGTTGCTACCAGTAAGCGATGTTGCTTTTTGGTTGCTACCTACTTCTTTAATTATTGTATTAGGTGCAGTTTTTTATGTAAGAAGTAAGTACAAACAGTCATTTGTTACAATTAGTTTGGGATGGATGATTTTGATCCCAATGCTCTTTTTAGTCATATACCCTAAGCTTACTCAACAAAGTCCAGTAGAAAAGGCCAGAATGATCATAAAGCAAGATCATAAGATTGCAGCTTATCAAAGGTTTGACCCCGCTTTTCCAGTAAATTTTAAAAAAACGTTCGAGGTTTACACTACAAAAGAGGAGGTAGCATCCTTTTTTAACAAATTCCCTAACGGATATCTTATTACCAACGATAGAAATGTAAACACATTGACCGAAAATAAAGAGTTGATCATGATTTTTGAAGGGAAAGCGCTATTTGAATCCCATATAACAAGAATCTTCAGAAAGAAGTAAGATATTCGAGCATTATAATTTTACCTCACAAACATATAAGGTATAATACTGCTCTTTACTATAGGTAAATGGTATTGTTTTTTGGTAGCTTTTTTCGATGACTACTTTTTTTGGATATACTAGCTGTTGGAGCTCTTTAATTAAAGTATGGTTATCTTCTTTGGTAGTAATGAGTAGCAGAGATTTGCTGTTTTTCAGATTGGTGGAACTAAAGAATGTTGGATACTCTGGAGTAATAACTTCTACCGTGTAATTGGGCAGTTGAAACTTTAGGTTTCCAGCCAGGTCGATTTCGTCACAAATCACATAATCCAAGGTATCAAGTATATCTTTCTTTTGGTTTAAGAGGTAGTTACAAAACAAATCATACGGCCTATTGATACGTTCTACAAAACCTAATGAAGGTCCAAAAACAATTCCAACAAAAACATATACTTGAAGGCCAAAGGCAAGAACAATCAAAAACTTTTTTAGAGTTTGCAACTTAAAATTGGGTTGTGTAAAAATTTCTTCCTTTCCGAAGAGATATACAGAAATCAAAAAGAGTAAAGGTTGGATCCAGCGTTCATGAGCATTGGTAGCTTTGGTTATGATCAGTATACCACCAAGAATAATGATAGAACACAAAAGGAACTTTCCCAAAAAATTGATAAAAGGATTACTGTTGGTTTTTAAAACTGCATGAAAATTAAATTTGAAGAAAAGTAGCATGCAGACTATGTAGATTCCTCCAAATGATATAACTCCTTTACACAAAGCCCAAATGCTGGGGATAGCAGTATCTACATAAGAATTAGTTTGCAAAGTAGCTAAATCTTGAATCGTTTCTTCTCTAGTTGCATCACCATTTTGGTATAACCAAAACAAATGAGGAAGGATGAGGAGTACCGCTATACCTAGGCTGATCATTATTTTTCTGGAAAAAATAATTTGTCGGTATTCTTTTATCCACCCCGTAATTATGAATAAGGATAACACAGGAATTACGAAATTGTATTTGGACAGTGCTCCAAGGGCAATGGCAATCCCGAATAGAAAATAGTTTTTGATACTCTTATATTGAGTAAGTGCAAAAAAAGAAAAAATGAGGTAAGCAACTGCAAAAGTCACCAATACAGTATGGGTTTGACGAAGACTTTCTATAGACAACTGAAAGAAAAGAAGTAGGCTTAAACTTGAAATGATAGCTAAGGATCTGTTTCCATGGGTTAACCTTCTGGTCAACTCGTATACCAAATAAAAAATGCCTAATAGCAGTAAAATCCTTAGCAATATTATACTTAATAGTTGATACCCCAACAATTTAACTAAAAGAATAATTACCCAAGTATATAATGGAGGTTGTTGGTTATAGCCTAACTGAAATTGCTGACTAAGGAATGCCTGTTCAGCTTCATCCGTTTCAAGAGTATTTGTAAAGCATAATCGAATTAATAGATGTACAAAAAAATAAATGAATATGAGATAACCATATTTAATAGAAATCCGTTTGTTTTGGATACTTTGAAATAATTTTTGGATCATGTGTTTGGTATGGATATAGAAGTCATGTTTTTCATTTTGGGAGTGTACCCTTTAATGTGAAAAACAATACCGAATAGAGAGACCAATGCAGTAAGCATAGAGAATAAAATGCTTATCGAAACTGCAACGGTGGCATCAAAAACAAAAAGGCTTGAAGCTTGGTAAAATACCATTTCTCGAACCCCAATTCCTGAAAAAGAAAAAACAGAAAGTACAGAAGAAATTAAGAATACAAAGGCGTACATCATATAATATTGAGGACTGATGGAGGAGGTTCCCAGAAGCAAAAGAATAATACAGCTACATTGCAAGAGTTGTACCACTATCGAGTATCCCAATGTTTTGGTATATACACCTACAAAATATGGGAATAACCGTTTTGTAAATGCATACGAAATAGAAATGCCGATAATAAGTGCTATAGGACTACCCCATAACCAGATTTTTTCTTTGATTAATGGAGTGAATATACCTGTAAAGAGAAGTATGGTACCAATGGCAGTTAGTCCTATAAATCGATCTGCAAATAAAGCTGCTGTTAGTTTTTTAATGGGCCATTTAAATTCCTTATTGAGTATATAAACTTTGTAAGCGTCCCCTCCTATTCCTCCAGGGATAAAGAAATTATAGAACATTCCGATTAAATATAGTACGTAGTTACTTTTGGAAGACAAAAAGAAGTTTGCTGACTTAAACAAAACTTGTAATCGCTCAGCAGAAACCCATTGTGACAAAAGAAATAAGCATAAAGAAAAAGTAAATAAAATACTATTTGTTTGCTTTATCACCTCCCAAATTCCCGCAAAAGAGATTTTGTTAAAAACGAGAAATAAAAGTAGGAGTGTAATAGCTGTTTTAAGAAGCGTATAGAACAGGCTCTTTTTCTTTTTTTTCAAAAGTGGTAATTTTTCTAATGTTATATGGTGTTTTGTTTTGAGATTCGTAATAGGTTCTCATCAAAAGATCAGTAACAATACCTATAGTAAAAAACTGAATCCCAACAAGAATTAATAGCACTCCTAGAAGCAGTAATGGTCTTGTCCCTATGTCATTTCCCATAATTTTTACTGCGATCAGATACATATTGATCAATACCCCTATACCGAAGAAAATCATTCCAAGGTTACCAAATAAGTAGAGTGGTTTTTGAAGATATTTTCTCTGAAAAAGAAGTAATAATAGATCGTTCATTACTTTAAAAGTTCTACCCAATCCATATTTTGAAACCCCGTGTTTTCGAGGGTGATGTTTTACAGGGACTTCTGTAATTCTGGCACCGTCAATATGTGCATTGAGAGCTATAAAACGATGCAATTCTCCATACAAAGGGATTGCTTTTGCGGTCTCTGCAGTCATTACCTTAAGGGCACATCCAGCATCCTTAATGTCAAATTTTGTCGCCTTTCTAATAATATGATTTGCTATTTTTGAAGGTAAGGTTCGCACAAAATTGTCCTTCCTTTTTTGCCGAATACCGGTCACAAGATCCCACTCTTCTTTTATCGCTAGTTCTAGCATCATGGGGATATCTGATGGATCGTTTTGCATATCACCATCCATGGTTATGATGTAGTTGCCTTTGGAATATGCAATGCCAGCGGCCAGTGCAGAGCTCTGACCATAGTTTCTTTTTAATTCGATCAATACAATGTTGGAATGCGCTAATGCTTTAATTTCCTCCCTGGTATTATCAGTGGAAAAATCATCGACATATATGATCTCGTATGAAAAACCTGTTAACCCTCTCTCGATAGCTTGAGTAAGTAAAATAGTGTTTCCTTCTTCATTATATACCGGAACTACGACAGATAAAAATAATGGAGTTTGCATACAAAACAATTTAGGATATAAAGTTATTGGCTAGATATCAATTTAATATTTAGTAACTGATACCAAATTAATAAGTAAAACGTCTAGAATTATATAATCGTTAAGTCCTGAATGGGATAGTACTTTATACATTATTCTTATGTTATTTTGGCGTAATTGGAATATTTTATTTTCTCATGAACCATGAGCGCATATCTTCTTAAGAGAGATTACCTTGTTTTATATCTATTATTAGTCCTTGTATATCTATCGGGGCTTTGGATTCCTTTGATGGAAAATGATTCTGCTCAGCATGCAGTTATGGCGATGCGAATGTATCTGGAGAATGACTTTGTCAATTTATACAAAGGAGGTGAAGATTATTTGGATAAACCGCACATGCACTTTTGGCTTTCTGCTATTTCTTTTAAACTTTTTGGGGTTTCTCAATTTGCCTATCGTATACCCGCTCTACTGTTTACAATTTTGGGGGCATATTCTTGTAATAGGTTGGCCAAAGAGTTTTACGGAGATACTGCTTCTCATGTTGCTTCTCTCGTATTCTTGTCAACTCAGGCAATTTTCTTATCCAATCATGATGTGAGAACTGATGCTGTGCTTACGGGGACAGTCATTTTTGGAATTTGGCAGCTGATTTTGTTCATAAACTATCAGAAGTTAATTCATATTATACTTGGAGCAATTGGAGTAGCTCTTGCATTTTCTACAAAGGGCCAGCTTGGTGTTTTCTTTTCTGGAGTATGCGTAATAAGCTATTTATGGTATGCAAAAAAATGGAATGTATTGTGGTCTTGGAGATTACTTGTTGGGATACTAGTATTTGTTTTTGCCATAACCCCGGTTTTATATGCGTACTACTTGCAATTTGATATGCATCCGGGAAAAATAATCAATGGCAAGGCAAATATTTCGGGTATACGATTTATTCTTTGGGATCAAAGTTTTGACAGATTAACAGCCTCTGGATTCGAAGAAACAGGATCTGATTATTTTTTCTTTTTCCATACTTTATTATGGGCATTTTTACCATGGTCGTTAATAGGGTATTTGGCGCTGTTTCATAGGTGTAAAACATTTTTGGGAAGAAAATTTAGATATATATCGGGAACCGAGATATTAACTTCGGTTGGCGTATTAATTATCTTAATTGTAATCAGTTTTTCCAAATTTAAACTTCCTCATTATCTCAATAGTCTTTTTCCTATTTTGGCAGTCCTGGTTTCAGGATATATTACTGAATTGCATCAAAAAAACAGACGTAGAGTGCTCAAGGTCTTAGTGTCGTTTCAGTATGTAGTACTAACCCTGGGAACAGTCTTTATTTTGTTCTTGATTTTTTGGGCATTTTCAATGCCACACGTTGGGATTATTTTATGTTATCTTTTTTTGTTGGTTGGGCTGTGTTTTTTGATAACCACCTCTATGGTCAAAGCCAGAAAGTTGGTCATAACATCGGTATACTTTATGATACTAATCAATTTTTGTTTACATACCCAATTCTACCCTAGATTATTACTTTATCAGGCAGGAAATAATACCGCAAAAATTATTCAATCTGAAAACATTGAGGAAGAATCTGTTTTCAGATTAGCAGGAAGACCTAGCTGGTCACTGGATTTTTATACAAAACGAATAACACCCATACTTCGTTTGGATTTTTTTAATGCAAAACATACTAATAAATGGCTTTTTGTATACCAAGATCAAATCGATATTCTTAAGGAGCGAGACATTCACTGGTCAAAACAATATGAGATTAACCATTATCGAATTACTAGATTGAACATTCGATTTTTGAACCCTAACACCAGAAACCAAATTCTTGAAAAAGCATACTTGTTAAAACTAGAATAAAGAATGTTTTAAAAAGCCAATACTTTTGTTTTGCCCCTGTTTTTATCCATCAATACATATGAGATATACCAATCAACAAACTTTTTTACTCCTTGATTGACAGTGGTTTTTGGAGCATAATTAATTGATTTTTGCAAACCTGAAATATCTGCATAGGTTATCTTTACATCTCCAGGTTGCATTGGCAAGAAATTTTTCTTGGCTTCGGTACACAGATGTTTTTCAATTTGACCGATAAAATCCATTAGTTTTATAGGTTTACTATTTCCAATATTATACAGGGCATAAGGTGGCTTTTCATTTTCTTGTGAAGGAGGGTGAATGGATACCCTAAGAATCCCTTCTACGATATCATCAATATATGTAAAGTCCCGCTCCATTTCACCATTATTAAAAATTTTAATGGGTCTATTATTGATAATTGCGTTTGTAAATAATGAAGGGGCCATGTCAGGTCTTCCCCATGGACCATAAACTGTGAAAAAACGCAACCCTGTTGTAGGAATCTTGAATAGATGACTATACGTATATGCCATCAATTCATTACTTTTTTTGGTCGCAGCATATAGACTGATCGGTTTATCTACTGAATCTTGGGTTGAAAAAGGAACGTTCTTAGTATTCCCATAAACCGATGAGCTTGAAGCATAAGTAAGATGTTGTACGGGATAGTGTCTACATGCCTCTAAAATATTAAAGAAACCTTCTATATTGCTTTTGATGTATACATCTGGGTTTTCTATACTGTATCTCACTCCGGCTTGAGCCGCAAGATGGATTACGACTTCAAACCTTTCGTAACGAAACAGATCCATTAGAGCCGCTTTTTGGGTAAGATCCATTTTTATGAATCTATAATTTTTAAAAACAGTTGAGGTAACGTATTTTTTATCGGTAATGAAACCTAATTTAATACCCATTTCATCAAGACGGTCATATTTTAGCTGAGGTTTATAGTAATTGTTAATATTATCAAATCCAACAATATGATGCCCCATTTGGGCAAGTTTTTGAGTTACATGAAACCCAATAAATCCTGCAGCTCCGGTTACTAAAATTTTCATTATCGACTAATTTTAATATATGGTTATTTACTCTTGTAATTTTTCATCCCGAATAGCAGTAGTAACTGCATATTCTTCATTATCTCTTTCTGTATAAGTAAATTGTTTAAGCCATTCTCCTTTTGGTGCTTCATTATCAAATGGACTTAAAAGAGTTATAGGTCTAGTTTTTAATCTGGCTTCTTCGTTAGTCATCCCCTCATATTGAATACGATAAAGTGCACTATATAAAACAGCTCTTCCGGTTCCATGATGACAATGGATCAAGACAGGATAGGATCCCTCTTGATCTAGTACTTTAAAAAATTGATCAAGATTTTTTTTATTCGGAATTTGATCCGAAGGTATATTAATATATTGTACATCATTTATCTTCTCAACAGCCTTTTTCTCCTCGAAAATTTCGACATTAAGAGCCGGGTTAAGCGGGTCTCTTACACTCCCCATTCGCAGATCTATAACCGTTTTAATGCCATACTTGTTAATGTATTTATCAATTTTATCTGGCGGAATAACGGCTGATCGATATACTTTATTAGGGGCAACCTCAGTGAATCTATAATTGCAATGTACTTGATAGAGGTAAAAAGAAGTGAATATAATCGCAATTCCTAAGATTGTGAACACAAATCTTCTTGTGGTTTTCATGTCGATTCAAATTAGAAGTTTACTCCTCGAAGTTATATAATCTAAGTACAGAAAAGGGTTTAATTTTTAAAGCCTAATGATAAAATAATCAAATGATAAAATTGGCAATAAAAATTTTAAAAAAGCAGTAACATACAGCTAATAATGTATCGTAACTTATTGATTAATAATCTATTAGATGAAATTCGTTTTTTAGCCCAACAATAATGGGAATAATAACTTTTGGTTAAACTTACTTGATATTGAGGTAATATTCTAAGGGTTATTAAAAAGTAATTTTAATAACCAATACTAACCTTAAATTCACAAAAAATGAAAAAAACCTTGTTTACATTTGTGCTTTTTGCACTATGTGTAAGTTGCGAAACCACTGATGATCTTTTTCAGGATCAAAAGAATGTCGAAACATTAAATGATATCACAAAAAACCAAAACTTTTATCTCGATCTTGCGTATCACCACGCACCTGTTCATTACCAGGATGTGGATCGAACTGGCTCGCATGGATTAAGCGGCAAAGCAGATTATATCACACGGTATGATTTTGACGGAGATCTAAATGCTAAGAACAATTGGAACAATATTGCCAATTCATCCAGAAAAGGAAATGCCGTAGGGTATTATTCTGTGGTAGAAACATCAACCCATTATTTTATTATTTATGCCTTTTTTCATCCAAGAGATTGGACAGACATTTGGTTTTTGTATCGACTTGATGAGCACGAAAATGACCTCGAGGGAGTGCTAACCATCGTAAAAAAGGACAATACGACTTATGGTGCTGCACTTGGCGCAGTTACTGTTTTTCACTCTGACTTTTACTCCTATAAAACATCAAATTCGGGCCTTACCGACGGAAATGAGGATATCGATGGCACCCTAACCTTGCAAAATCACAATGGCATCAATCGCTTTAAAACCTCTGCCGAAGCAAAAGGACATGGGATCAAGGCCCATTCAAAACAAAAACCGGGGGGTAGTGACTATGTGGTGTATTATCCAAGTAAAACGAGCAGCGAATATCCTTCAGACATTTATGATAGAAATGTGAAGTATAAATTGGTAAATATTTTTGAGAACGGTGGGATGTGGGATCAACGTTTTACTACTAGCTTGTTCAGCAATGCCAAGTCATTTCAAAAATCCTATGGAAATGGTTCTGCAAATGCACCATGGAATTGGGACGACAAAAACGATGGAGGTAACCAAGGGTTACTTGCCGGAGGGATGGCTTATTATCCTGCTCACTTGGTAGATGAGTATTTTAACGGACTAGGAAATTTCAGTAAAACCTATACCTATAATCCTTATTTGGGGATAGAATAGTAATAGATAAATAACTAATTAGCAGAGGGGTTAAAAGAATGTTTTAACCCCTCACTCATATAGAAATACTTTTGACCTTAAAAATTAACGTGTTTTTTCCCTAAAGTTATGTTAAACGATAATCAGTGGATAAAAGGTTTTATACTTTTCGGAGAAGATATAGCTCAACAAAATGATTAAGAATAGTATTACCCTCGTTTTTTTATGTTTCGCAGTGTCAATTTTTGCTCAGAAACGAGCATTAACTCATGAAGACTATGATCTCTGGAAAAATATAACAGATACCAAAATATCCAACACCGGAAAATTAATTGTTTCGACTATCGAAACCACTACAAAGCGAGGTGATGGATATCTGCAGATATACAATACAGAAACAAAACAAAAGTTCACAGCTTTCAATGGGTATGATGCTTCAATAACCGCAGATGAACATTTTGTAATCTTCAAAAGAAAACCATCGTACAACAGTGTTAGACAAGAAAAGAAGAAAGAGGTTAAAGAGGACGAAAAAGCAAAGGATGTTCTTTTGATTTATGATGTAAAGACAAATAAAATATATGATTCTATAGCAAGAGTAAGTGGGTATAAGGTTCCCGAAGTTTCTAATGGATGGCTAGTGATCGAAAATTTTAAGAAACAAACACCTAAGGCTAAAGACGAAACTAAAAAAGACGCTAAAAAAGATACGGTAAAACCAAAACTAGGAAAAGGATATAAGCAATCTTATGCATTGGTTTACGATCTAAAATCCAAAAGAACAGATACCATTTTTCAGATTAAAGATTTTGTTGTTCCTGAAAAAGGGGATGCATTTTACTATACCACAACCAATCATATAGGTGGGAAAAAGAAAAAAGGAAATCAGGTAAGGAAAAGAGATGTAGGGATCTTTGCATACGATATACCTTCTGGAACAAAAACAGTAATAGATTCTACAAGATATTTGTATGATAAATTAGCTGTAGATAAAACAGGAGAACACTTTTCGTTTATGGCTGCAAAGGACTCTACACATTTGGATTCCATTCGATATGAGTTGTTTTATTATGGGGATAAGCAATTAGCAAATTTGGTGGATACCCAAGGAAAAAATATTAGAAATAATTGGGAATTAGGAAACGGGAAAGCGTCATTCTTTTCCGAGAATAGTAATCGACTTTATTTTTATTCAAAACCAAAAGTGACGTATGAAAAGGATACGACTTTTTTGGATGATGAAATCCCTCAGGTCGACGTTTGGAATTGGAGCGATAAAATGATACAACCTGAACAGAAAGCCAGGATCAAGGACTTAAAAAATGAAGCATACATATCTTACTATGACCTTGAAAAAAAATCAGTGGTTGAGATTCAAGACGAAACCTTTAAGGATGTCCTTTTTGATAAAAACAGAGAGCAAAGATTTATTTTGGGAGCTACAGGAGCACCTTATGATGTAGAACGGTCTTGGAATTTCCCTTGGACCAGAGATTTTTATGTAATCGATACCTATACAGGTAAGAAGCGTTTGTCTCTTACCAAAACGGCATTGCAACCTTTTTTATCGCCTGATGGGAAGTATGCATTGTATTATGATATGGAGCAAAAACATTGGTTTTCTCTGAATCTGGAGACTTTAGAAAAAAAGAATCTTACCCAAAAATTAAAAGTGGCCTTTTATGATGAAGATGATGATCATCCTGCATTGCCTTTTATGCATGGTTTTGGAGGGTTTGATAAAGCTGGCAATGGATTGATTTATGATAAGTTTGATGTTTGGATGGTGTCTTTATCGGGAAATACAAAACCTGTAAATATTACAGGTAACGGAAGAAAAAAGAACATTGAATATAGAACCTTAAGATTGGATGAAGAAAATCCTAACCTTGCTTCCTACAGTAATAATGAGTTGTTGATTACCAGTTTCGATAAAACTACTAAGTCATCAGGATTATATACTTTGACAGATACTGGTATGAAAGAGAAAATAAAATCGACAACGTATTTTATCAATCGATATAAAAAAGCAAAAGAAGCAGATGTTTTTACTTTTCAACAACAAAACTTCGACACCTTTCAAGATTTGCATTATACGGATTCTAATTTTCAAAAGAATACGCAGCTAACCGATGTAAATCCTCAGAAAAAAGATTTTAAATGGGGAACTGCCGAGTTATTTACCTGGAAAAGTTACGATGGGAAAAAACTAGAGGGGATTATTTATAAACCCGAAGATTTTGACCCTTCAAAAAAATACCCATTGATCACGTATTTTTATGAGAAAAGATCGGATAGCTATCACACTTATTATACACCAAGACCCAGCGCATCTGTTGTAAACCCTTCTTATTTGGTAAGTAATGGGTATATTATGTTTGTTCCCGATATTGTTTATGAAGATGGTAAACCTGGACCTAGTGCTTACAATTGTGTAGTTTCTGGGGTAGAAGCTTTAGAAAAGTTAGGATATGTTGATAGCTCAAACATGGCGCTTCAAGGGCAAAGCTGGGGTGGATATCAGGTAGCCTATTTGATCACAGTAACCAACAAGTTTAAAGCGGCTATGGCTGGTGCTCCCGTGAGTAATATGACATCGGCCTATGGAGGAATTCGTTGGCAATCTGGTCTGAGTAGAGCATTTCAATACGAACGATCTCAAAGTAGAATAGGGAAGAATTTATGGGATGGCTTTGATTTGTATATAGAGAATTCTCCATTATTTGGAATTCCAAAAATTGAAACCCCATTATTGATGATGCATAACGATAGTGATGGAGCAGTGCCATACTATCAGGGAATTGAGATGTTTATGGGGATGCGAAGACTGCAAAAACCAGTTTGGCTTTTGGTATACAATGATGAACAACACAACCTGAGAAAAGAAAAAAACAGACAAGACTTATCTATAAGAATGATGCAGTTTTTTGACCATTATTTGCAAGGTAAGCCTGCTCCAGTATGGATGACAAAAGGTGTTTCTAGGGTAGATAAAGGAAAATATTTTGGTTATGATCTGGAACAAAATGGTTCAGCTGCTCCAAAAACCACTATTCCCAGTTCCAATAGATAAGATGCCATTTGGTAGTATTATCTTCGTAGATCATTAGGTCTTTAAAACCAATAGCATAATGGGCATTGAGTGACCGGGTATTACTCGCAGCAACTTCTGTAATTAATAGATCGTACTTGGTGTTCAATTCATCGCGCATTTTGTTATATAAACCTCTGAAAATGCCTTGTTTTCTATAGGCTTTATCTATACAGATTTGTCCCATTACTAGATATGAAGACTTTCCTTGTAATTCCTCATCTATTTTTAAAAACATAGGTTGTAATACTGGGATCTGATTTTTAAAGTCTTTGACCATAGATAATGCATAACCAATCACATTACTTTCATGTTTTGCAATGATATGAGGTTGCCTATCATGCATTTTTTTTAAAATATCAAGATCATGCTCAACGGTTACAAAACCCTCTCGTTCTTTTTCTGTTTTAGAAATTGAAACCGGTAAATTCGTTTTTTGAAGTTGGAGAATTTGTTGTAACTCTTCTGCAGAAGAAGTAATGGTATAGGTAATATCTTTCATATTATAAAAATACGGTCAATCTATATCTTTTGGTAGAATTAGGCGCATAATTTTTGTAGTAGGTTTCTGAAATCTAATGGTCTTTGTACCTTTGAGCTGTGTTACCTAAAAAACTTATAAAACGACTAAATGAACGCAGTGCCAAGAATGCACTACGAACCTTAAAAACCCAAAGCGATTTGGTTGATTTTGCATCCAATGATTATTTGGGATTTGCAATGTCTTCGTCTATTTTTGATAAGGCCCATCAAATTCTTGCCCAAAACAAGCTTCATCAAAATGGAGCAACGGGTTCTCGTTTACTCACAGGTAATCACAAATTGTATACAGAAACCGAAAACTTTTTAGCGAAATATCACAATGCCGAATCAGCGCTGATTTTTAACTCTGGATATGATGCTAATATTGGTTTCTTTTCTAGCGTACCACAACGTGGGGATGTGATCTTTTTTGATGAATTGATTCATGCTTCTATTCGAGATGGTATTCAGATGAGTCACGCCAAATCCTATAAGTTTAAACACAATGATCTGGAGGATTTGAGCAAAAAGCTTGAACAACTAATTTCAAAGAATGAAGAACATCAACACTTGGGAGATGTATATGTTGTTACCGAATCTGTTTTTTCGATGGATGGTGACTGCCCAGATCTGAAAGAGCTCGTCAATTTGAGCAAAACATATGGCTTTTTTCTAATCATTGATGAAGCTCATGCTACAGGAGTATTTGGAGCAAATGGAGTCGGTTTATTGCAACAATTAGAAGTAGAGCAAGAAGTGTTTGCACGCATAATCACCTTTGGTAAAGCTATGGGGTGTCATGGAGCTGCAGTGCTAGGATCAAAGATATTACAACAGTATTTGGTTAATTTTGCCAGAAGCTTTATTTATACCACTGGATTACCGGCACATGCAATAGCGACAATTCAAGCGGCGTATGGAGAGTTGCAGCGTACAGATCAAACCAAAAAACTGCTCGAAAACATCAGGTATTTTAGACAAAAGCTAAAGGACTACCAGATAGCATCCCTATGTATTGATAGTGACTCGGCAATACAGTGCTGCATTATTTCGGGTAATGAAAAAGTAAAAAAGATTGCACAAGGATTACAGAAGAAAGGTTTTGATGTAAAACCCATTATGTCTCCTACGGTACCTCTCGGAAAAGAACGTTTGCGCTTTTGTTTACACAGCTATAATTCTAAAGAAGAAATTGATGAAGTTTTAAAGCTGTTAGCTACCTTTGTTTAAAACTTTAAAGACATAATTATGCCTGGCAAATCAAAGGCAACTCCTAAAAAAGTATTCATAACCGGGATAAGCACAGAAGTTGGTAAAACTATTACTTCGGCAATCGTTGTAGAAGCATTACAAGCAGATTATTTTAAACCTGTACAGGCTGGAGATCTGGCTTTTTCGGATACCGATAAGGTGAAAAAACTGGTGTCTAATTCAAAATCGGTATTTCATGAAAACAGCTATGCATTGCATACGCCTATGAGTCCTCATGCCGCAGCAGCAATAGATAATCTTGTTATCGAAAAAAGTAACATTACACTTCCAGAAACAGATAATCATCTGGTGATTGAAGGTGCGGGAGGATTGTTGGTACCGCTCAATGATACGGATACGATAATGGATTTGATAGCACCAGATTATAAAGTGATTGTGGTATCTAGACATTATTTGGGAAGTATTAATCATACCTTAATGACGGTAAAGATTCTAAAAGAGCAAGGTTTTGATGTTTCGATCATTTTTAGTGGAGATGAACACAAAACAACCGAAGAAATCATTAAAAAAATGGCAGATGTTCCTGTGATCGGGAGAATCGAAAATGAGCCTTTTTTTGATACTAGTGTAATCAAAGAATATGCAGAGCTGTTTCAGGAAAAATTGGAGAAGTTATGAAGGTAGAACAAGACAATAAAGTAAGCGATTTGATGATTGAGGAGAATGGACTGAGAGTACGTGATCAAAAACACATTTGGCATCCGCTTACGCAACACAAAATTCATCCCGAAGCATTGCCTATTGTAAAAGCAAAAGGAGCTTTGTTGTATGATGAATCGGGGAAAGAATATATCGATGGGATTGCATCGTGGTATACTGCAATGTATGGGCATTGTAATGAGTATATATTGGCAAAGGTTGGAAAACAAATGCAACAACTCGATCAAATTGTATTCGCAGGATTTACACACGAGCCCGCCATTCAACTTTCTGAAGCATTAATTGAAATACTTCCGGAAAATCAGGAAAAAATATTCTTTTCGGATAATGGTTCAACAGCAAATGAGGTTGGGATCAAGATGGCATTGCAATACCATTTTAATCAAGGAGAAAAGAGGAATACGATTATTGCTTTTGAAGATGGTTTTCATGGGGATACCTTTGGAGCGATGTCTGCATCGGGTTTATCAGTATATAATGGGCCATTTGAAGATTTTTTTATTGATGTACAGCGCATTCCGACCCCAAATACCAACAATATTGATGAGGTAATTGAGAAATTACATAATATCATCGATTCAAATTCTGTTGCAGCTTTTATTTATGAACCTTTGGTTCAAGGGGCCAATGCTATGCATATGTTTGATGCAAAGTATATCAACCAAATTCTTAAGATCTGTAAAGAAAATGAGGTGATCACTATAGCAGATGAGGTGATGACAGGCTTTGGTAAAACGGGGAGTATGTTTGCCTCAGATATCATAGAGATTAAACCCGACATCATTTCAATGTCAAAAGCACTTACGGCAGGATTTGTACCGATGGCTGTGACGAGCTGCACTCAGAATATTTATGATGCTTTTCTTGACGATTCTGTAGGTAAAGCGTTTTTTCATGCGCATACCTACTCGGCTAATCCTATAGCATGTGCAGCGGCATTGGCAGGTATAGAATTATTACAAAGTGAGGAGTATCAAAATCATATTGAAAGAATAACAACTTCGCATCAAGAGTTCGATCAAAAAATTAAGAATCATCCCAAAATAAAAACAACCAGACAACAAGGAGTGATCTATGCGTTGGATTTACAGATTGAGATGGATCGATATGGAAAAAAGAGATATGAGATTTTTGATCATTTTATGCAAAAAGGAATCTTTTTAAGACCTCTGGGGAGTACTATTTATATCCTTGCGCCATATGTTGTAAGTACAGAACAGTTGAACAAAATGTATGAAGCTATACTTGAGCTATTGGGAAACGTCTAGTAAGATATTCACAAATAAAAAACTATAAAGAGGCTAAGAGTCGCTTAGCATAGTTTTTGGATAGTTTTTCGGGATTTCGGTAGTAATTAAAGCTGGTTTGGTCTATTTGATAGCAATCCGATAAGTACTTGATCTCATTTTCAAACTTTTCTTTTTGATAGTCATCAAAGGATTCTTTGAATTTTAAAAAACTATCCGATATCCCCTCAAAAACGATGATTCCATCACTTTCTAAGATCTCTGAGAACGACTCAAAATCTTTTGAATGATGTTTACTTGGTAATTTTTGAAACATTAGGGGTACGGTTTGCTTAACACAAAAGTAACTTTTTTTTAACAAAAAGAAATGAATCCAATGTTAAGAATCACCATAAATCTTGTGCGTAAATTCTTATAAATCAAAGAGGGTATCTTCTTGTAATTGTTCTTCCAAACAACTTTTGAATTGCTCTTTATGATCCACAAAAAATGCCAGTGTGGTGAAGGTTTTTTTCATTCCATAAAGTCCGTAGAGTACTTGCTCCTCCTTTAATGTGATGATCACATTATGAGATTCTAACTCCCCAAGAGGGGATAATTTACGAGTAGTTGTATTCCATTCCAAATCTTTGCTGCTTATTTCAACAGATTCAATATGATGCAAATCGATACTGGTTTCACTCAAAAGACCATATCTTAAGTGTAGTTGATTATTGTCTATAGAGATAGGTCTTTTCATCAGAGATTTCAGAAAGCCAAAAATTTGAATTCCTGAATATACACTGATCCCGGAAACAATCCAGGCAGCAATTGTACTCCATTTTTCTAAAAGTATATGCAGTACATAGGTTTCTATGCCGATGATGGGGATGAGTGCAATTAATAATGAAATTGTTCCGCTATTTTTATGATAGGTAAATTCGTTTTGGGTTACTACACGTTTTTTCCAATACAAAAAGCCATAATAGAAAACAGCTATTTCCATAGCTAATAAAGTCCCTACTTTACCAGGAAATATTTCTTCGCAAGCATTTTTGAGCGCCGAAAAAAAATCCGGAATAGATTGGGCTCGATCACGATATAGGGCAAAGGTCTGTTTTACTTTATACAAGATAAAGGTAACCACTCCTAATTCTACAATAGGAAAGATCCAGGTTTTCACCCATTGCAACAAGGTTTGATGTTCTTTAGGTAGAACATTAGAAGCAATGATCATCCCTAGCCCAAAAACAGGAACAATCGTAATTTTAGGAATGTTTTTCTTTCGGATTAGCAAGAGATAAATGATCGGTATCGTAAAGAGTAAATCGATGGTTACACCCTTAGCAAGTAAACCAGGGCTTTGATCAAATAATTTTGAAGAAGCTAGCCAAACCAATATACCAATAAATAATAAAGGTATTCCAATCGTAGCGATATTGATCTTATTCAAAGTCTTCGTCATCATCGATTTTTTGTTCGTATCCTAATAAGTCAATTTGCTCATCGGTCTCCGAAATGATCACATACATTTCAGAATATTCCCACTGATCATTTGTTTTGGTACCCACAACATAAACTCTCGCTTCACCTTTTGGTCCTTTTATGGGTACAGAAATATTGGCATCCCCTACATTATTCTCATAAGAAAGACTTCCTTGCATGATTCCATTAGTTTCTATAGGCTCTCCAAGTATTTCTATCACATAATCATCTTGTTTTACCTTGGCAAGAGCATCTTTATAAGGATCAGCATTGGTCATAAGTTCACTTACTCCAAAAATTACAGATCCTAGAAATACAAAAAATAAAATAATAATGGTCAAACAGCCTCCTACCGGAACTGCCCAACCCCAGTTTCTTGCAAACCAACTTTTTTGTTGTTCTTGATGTGCCATAGGGTGATGAATATTAGTGTTTAACTATAGGTAGTTGAGATCTCTATTTTGTTACTAATTTTAACGATTTACTGTAGTAAAAATAGCGCATAAGTGTTGAACAAAATTGAACAAACCCCTACATTTGCCAAAACTTAAGAATTGCAACAATCAATATCTATTACTGGGATCGCATCTATTTCTCCTCTGGGAGTTTCTGAGGATGAAATCTGGGAGCAATACAAGAATCAGAATCATTGTATTTCTATTCGGGATTTTGGTAAACAACCTACCGTAGTAGCAGAACTTACCAAACAGACGAAGCAATTTATTTCAGAATTAAGAAAAGAGAATCACCATTACGAAAACCTGGACGATTCGGTGCTTTTTGGAATATTTTCGGCTAGAAAAGCAATTGCTTGTGCAGGTTGGGGAGAGGACAAGAATTTTGGGATTAACATAGGTTCTTCAAGAGGCGCTACTCAGCTATTTGAAAAGTATCACCGGGAATTTTTGGAGACTGGAAATTCATCCACTTTGAGTTCTCCTACGACTACTCTTGGTAATATATCTTCCTGGATTGCTCATGATTTGCAAAGCGTAGGTCCAGACATTAGTCATTCCATTACATGTTCTACTGCATTACACGCGTTTTTGAATGGTGTAGCCTGGATTCAATCAGGATTAACCGATAAGTTTTTGGTTGGTGGTAGCGAGGCGCCACTTACTGATTTTACGATTGCCCAGATGAAAGCCTTAAAAATCTATGCTTCGGATACCGATTTGGCATATCCTTGTCAGGCGTTACAATTGGATAAAAAGAGAAATTCGATGTTTTTGGGTGAAGGTGCAGCTGTAGCCTGTTTAGAAAAAGGGCAACAAGAAAATGCGATTGCCTTGGTAAAAGGTATTGGATATGCTACAGAAACATTAAAGCACAATATTTCGATATCCACCAATGCAGATTGTTTTCAAAAATCGATGAGAATGGCCCTCGAGGGCAGTGGAGATAAGGAAGTCGATTGTGTGATTATGCATGCTCCGGGAACGACCAAAGGAGATCTGGCAGAATACAATGCTATTCAAGAGGTTTTTAGAAATAAAAAATTACCGGCACTTACCACAAACAAGTGGAAGATTGGACATACTTTTGGTGCTAGTGGGATTTTGAGCATAGAAATGGCTATATTGATGCTAAAACATCAAAGATTTATATCGGTCCCGTTTGTACAGAATACTACGAACCCTGATCGAATACGAAGAATTATCGTAAATGCCGTAGGTTTTGGAGGAAATGCGGTAAGTATATTATTAGAAGCACCCTAACGTATTAAGACTTTAAATCGTCTTACTGTTGGTAAAAACAACGAATTTGATGTTTTGAAGTTGTGTTTTTTGATTTTAAACAATTACTTTTGAACACTTACATATCTTATTTATGAGCGTTATTAGACACGATTGGACAAAGGAAGAAATCCTTGATATTTATAATAAACCAATGATGGATTTACTTTATGAAGCGGCTAGCATTCATAGAGAACATCACGATCCCAATACAGTACAGGTATCTACCCTTTTATCTATAAAAACAGGAGGTTGCCCAGAGGATTGTGGATACTGTCCACAAGCTGCAAGGTATCATACAGATATCGAAGGAAATGATCTAATGAGTGTACCACAGGTAAAAGCACAGGCACTTCGAGCAAAAGCTTCAGGAAGTTCCAGAGTTTGTATGGGTGCTGCATGGCGTAATGTAAAAGATGGTCCTGAGTTTGAAAGCGTATTAGAAATGGTACGTACCATCAACAAATTAGATATGGAGGTATGTTGTACCTTGGGTATGATTACCGAAAATCAAGCGCAACGATTAGCTGAAGCTGGTTTGTATGCGTATAACCATAATTTAGATACTTCTGAAGAGTACTACAAAGAAGTTATCTCTACAAGAGGATATGAAGATCGTTTAAAGACGATTGATAATGTTCGAAAAACAAATGTTACTGTTTGTAGCGGTGGTATTATCGGAATGGGAGAAAATGTTGAGGATCGTGCAGGAATGCTGGTAGCCTTATCAAAACTAAGTCCGCAACCAGAGTCAGTTCCTATTAATGCGCTAGTAGCGGTTGAAGGAACCCCTATGGAAGATGAGAAACCTGTAGCTATTTGGGATATGATTAGAATGGTAGCAACCACTCGAATTGTAATGCCAAAGACTCAGGTACGTTTGTCTGCAGGAAGAACGGAAATGAGTAGAGAAGGACAAGCAATGTGTTTCTTTGCAGGAGCTAATTCTATTTTTGCTGGGGATAAATTGTTGACCACACCTAACCCTGATGTTAATGAGGATATGGAAATGTTTTCGTTACTAGGATTGATCCCGCAAAAACCATTTGTGAAGAAAGCACAGCCTGAAACTGTAGAATCCGAAGATTCTAAGTTCGAATCAATGGGCGAAAAGCCAAAGTGGTCAAGACCAGGCCATACAATCGAAAGAAATGAAAGCGCTAAAAACAATGCCAAAAAGGCTGTAGCGGATAAATAAACAAGAAATTTTTTCGTTTTAAAATTATTTTCATCCTACGTGAAATTAAATTTAGAGCAAATACCAAGGGTAACATCAATTACCAAAGAGGAGTTCCTTTCACAATATGTCGCATTACAAAAGCCTGTAGTTATCGAGCGATTGATTGTGGATTGGCCTGCATTTAAGAAATGGGACCTTGATTATATTGGAGAAATAGCTGGAGAAAAAGAAGTACCGATTTATGACGATCGACCTATTTCTTCAAAGTTTAAGTTTAATGAAGCTCATGCCAAAATGAAAATGAGCGAGTATATTGACTTGCTTAAACAAGGGCCTACCAGTTATCGAATTTTTCTGTACAACTTACTCAAAGAAGTGCCTGAACTTCAACAAGATTTCAGGTATCCAGAGATTGGCTTGAAGTTTATGAAAAAGCTGCCTTTCTTATTTTTTGGGGGAAGTGGATCCAAAGTCTTTATGCATTATGATATCGACTTGGCTAACATATTTCATTTTCATTTTCATGGAGAAAAACAATGCATTTTGTATCCTCCTTCTGAAACGAAATACCTTTACAAAGTACCTCATGCGCTTATTTCTCACAACGATATAGATTTTACGAATCCAGATGTGGAGAAATGGCCTGCCCTAAAAAAGGCTAAGGGATATGTTACTAATCTGAAACACGGAGAAACATTATATATGCCAGAAGGATATTGGCATCAAATGACGTATTTGACTCCAGGTTTTTCGATGAGTATACGTTCTGTTCCGAGAAACCTCAGAAACTTTGCCGAAGCCACATACAATGTGTTTTTTATGCGTTATTTTGATAATTTTATGAGAAAACGAAGAGGACAGCAGTGGATCGATTACAAAAACAACATGGCCATCCGCAAGACACATTCAAACCTTAACTTGTAGAGGAATGTACTTTTTGCAAAAATGTAAATAGTTATAGGTTTAGGTCATTTATTTTGTCAAAAACCAATTGGTTTTCCCATCCTCGGTAGATCAGATAATCAATTAGTTTCTTTTTTTTCTTGTAGTGATCTTTTTCGGTTAGGGAAGCGTATTTTTTATCAGCAAGTTCATGAAATGTCTCTAGATAACTAGATTCTGGTATTTCTTTGAGTGCAGTTTTAATATTGTATGCCGATATATTTCTGAATTTTAGTTCTCTTACGATTCTTTGTTTACCCCATTTCTTAATTCGAAATTTTCCTCTGGCAAAGCTTTTGGCAAATCGTTCTTCATTCAAGAAATTGTGTTCCAAAAGGTGCAGAATAATCTGTTCTTTGGCCTCTGGAATGAGTCTCATCCCACTGAGTTTGTTCATTACCTCTTTATGGCATCGCTCTTGATAAGCACAATATCGCTCCATTTTATTGAGTGCTTCGCTAACGGTTATTGCTATCGGAGCATTTTTTTTATCCATTCTTCAAAAGTAAAACACAATCTTATATGGATAAAATTAAAAATTTATCAGTAATAAGGTTCTTTTTGGTAATCTTATATTTTTGTAAAAACTCCAATACTACCTTTTCTTCAGATTTGTCCTTAAGACTATGAAGAAGATTCTTTTTGGTAAACTTTTTGAGCTCCAAGGGATTGTACTTCGTTTTGAAATAATAGTTGTTCATCAGGTATCTGCCAAAAATAGAGGTGCTATGAGCCTTATAAATATGTAACCAATCATTTTGACCAACAAATTCACAGGGTTTACCATTGGGTAAAATCGAAAAATGGAAAGGATCAATTTTTTTATTTTCTATTTCCGATATAATATCATTGGGGTTAACATTATTCATATTTATGGGATTAGGTAGATAGTATAACAGGACTTCTAGCTTATGAATAATATTAAAAGCGTCAATTTTATTCATCCCTTGAAAATGCTTTAAAATTGGTACTATTTTTTTGGGTTGATGTTCCATTTTTTTAATTTTTCATGTTTAGGTTTTTAGAGAATTAATTATACTTAAATATGTTTCTAAATTGATAAAATACACGTTCAATTACTCTAAGATCTTCGGTAACTATACCTGCCGTACCTCGCATTTCTCTATTAAATGCTAGTGTTTTTCCATAAGTGGTTTGCAAATCTTTGGGTAAATCTACCTCTATATAATAGTTTCCATCACTATCTGGTGATAAAGACATGCTGATTACCTGGCCATTAATCATTCCAAATTCTTGAAAAGGATAATTGTCTAGTTTTATCAGTACGTTTTGTTCAGGCTTGATCTTTCCGGTATTTACTGCTGGAGTGGTAATTTTTCCAACAAGAAGTGATTGCTTTGGTAATATAGTAAGCACATTATCTCCTAGTTTTACAAACTGGTTTTCACCCCAAAATTTTTGAAAACTTACCTTGCCATCAATTGAGGCGATCAGCAAATAGTTTTGCTCCCAAAGTTTTATTGCTCTCTTTAATTGTTTGTAAGAAGAAATAACTTCTTTTAAATATTTGGTTTCGTTTTGAATTTTGGTAATGTTAGACCCTTGTATACCTCTACGAGTATTGTTTTTGGATTCTTGTATTTGAGACATATTAATTTTTGTATTTTCATAATTACGTCTGGCTTGCAAGTATCCTAATTCTTTATTTTCGAGTTCTACTTTAGAAATAACCCCTTTTTTATATAGCATTTGAGTACGTTCCAAATCTTGTTTTCGAACGTCTAGCTCCTTTTTTTCTAATTCCCTTTGTGTCTCTAGAACCTGAATCCTGCCATTTAATTCGGTTAGTGTTTGTTGTCCAGAGAGTGTTTCTATCGAATAAGGTTTTAAGTGCTTGTTTAATAAAAAATCGGTGTATGATTTTTCAAATAGGGCATAATCCTGTTCAAGCTCCCCAAGTGATAAATGTTCTGTTTTTTCTATGGGAAATTCAAAGGTTTTGTAATCCAAAGTAAGGGTATCAACAATGCTTTTTAAACGTAAGAAATCTTCAAATTTTGCAGTATTTTCGATCACGGCCAATATTTGACCATGCTTCACATATTCTTGATCTTTTACCAATAGTTTTACTATTCTACCACTATTTTTTGCTTCAATTTTTTCTACCGGGACTTGTGTGGTAATGGTAATGTTTGAAGTTACCACATCCGGATATTCAACGATACAACTGGCAGTAATGATAAGTACAAGAACAAAAAATACTACTGTAATCCCCCATCGGGTCATCCATCCTGGTGGATTACTTAGGATTTCTTGTACTTCTTCAGAGCGGAGTTCTAAATTTTCAAATTCTTTTTTTTCCTTGTCAGACATAATTATATTTTTTTTTAACCCACTATTGCTGGGATATGATTTCCGTTCAATAATCCAGGGTTTTGTGATTTTTTTCCGTTTAGTTTTTCTAATTCTAGTTGATTTTTCACCAACTCGTAGTATTCTCCTTTAAGTTGCAGAAGTTCGTGATGTGTTCCTTTTTCTACTATTTTTCCTTCATTCATTACTAGGATTTGATCTGCATTTTTTACTGTACTCAAACGATGAGCAATCACTATTGCTGTTCGTCCTTCAAAAAATGTATTCAGATTTTTCATGATCGTTTTTTCATTATTAGCATCCAAGGCACTGGTCGCTTCATCAAAGAATATAAAATCGGGATTTTTGTATACGGCTCTGGCAATAAGCAAACGCTGTTTTTCTCCTCCGCTTATTCCTACTCCTTCATTTCCTATTTCGGTATTATAGCTTAAAGGTAAACTTTCAATAAAGTCTTTTATGTTGGCGATTTTTACAGCGTGTAATAATTTGTCTTTGTCTACATAATCATCTCCTAAAGCAATATTATTAGCAATGGTGTCATTAAAAATATATCCGTCCTGCATCACAACACCACAATGGCTTCTCCATGTTTTTTGAGATATGTTCTCGAAGTTTTGATCGGCAATTTTTATGTGCCCTTTATTAGGTTTATAAAAACGTATTAGCGTTTTCATTAAGGTAGTTTTACCGCTACCAGATGCGCCAACAATTGCGGTAGTTTTGTTTCTGGGAATAGTAAGGTTCATATCCTTAATAATAGGTTCTTCGGCACCAATGTATCTAAAAGTAAGGTTGTCAATTTTGATATCACCCTGCTCTGGGATCTCATAAACTTTTGCATCCTCTATATTTTCTTCGTTTTTTTCATCATGAATCTCTTTCAGGCGCTCTAAGCTGATTTTTGCATCTTGGGTTTCCTGAATGAATTGTAATAATTGTGAAATAGGACTATTTAATTGTCCAATGATATATTGAATAGACAGCATCATTCCCAAAGAGATTTGTCCGTTTAATACTAATGAAGCAGAGATAAACGTGATAAGGATGTTCTTGAACTGATTAATAGAAGTGGATCCTATAGTTTGCGTTTGCTCAAGGGTTAATCCTTGGGTTGCTACTTTGAATAAACGTATTTGAATAAACTCCCATCCCCATCGTTTTTGCTTCTCGGCATTATGCAATTTTATTTCTTGCATACCTTCAATAAGTTCGATGG
Organism: Aquimarina sp. AWH4_224; assembly: GCF_056160245.1. Classification (NCBI taxonomy): domain Bacteria; kingdom Pseudomonadati; phylum Bacteroidota; class Flavobacteriia; order Flavobacteriales; family Flavobacteriaceae; genus Aquimarina; species Aquimarina sp. AWH4_224. The sequence goes on from NZ_JBSWWU010000004.1 coordinate 134,481, forward strand.
TTTTGCTTTGCTCATCGCTCATCTGTGTAAAGCGTTTGTAATCCAACTCTTTTCTCTTTTTCATAAAAAAGAGAATCCAAATAACCAATAAAGTACTACCGATAGCAAAGATTCCGAATATTTTAAGATTGTAATATGCCAAAACTGCACTAAAAATGACAATGTTGAAAAAGGAAAACATAGTATTCAATGAAGAATTGGTAAGTAACCTCTCAATTCTTTGATGATCATTAATTCGTTGCATTAAATCACCTGTCATTCGAGTGTCGAAATAGGAGATTGGCAAATTCATAAGTTTTATAAAGAAGTCCGAAACTAAGGATATATTAATCCGGGTACTGAGATGCAGCAGAATCCAACCTCTAATAGCTTCTATGCTTATCTGGCCAATAAATAACATGATCTGAGCGGCCAAAATCAAGTAGATAAAATTGATATCCTGGTTTTGAATTCCAATATCGACAATACTTTGAGTTAGGAAAGGAAAAATCAATTGAAGCAGACTCCCGGCCAGGAGTCCAATTAATAGCTGTACCATTAGTTTCTTGTACTTAAACAAGTATTTGAACAAGAAAGAAAAGCCCGACTTATTACTTTTTATTTTATCCCAATCGGTATCGTACAGTTTTGGAGTCGTATCCAGGGATAAAACAAGTCCCTCCTGAGTTTTTTCTTTTGCATTATTACCAATCCAGGAGGATATAAATTCTTCTTTGTTATATTCTATAAGCCCGTATGAGGGATCCGATACATAAACGATGTCTTTTTTAACTTTGTAGACTACTACAAAGTGATACTTTTTCCAATGTACAATACAAGGAAATGGGACATCTTCTTTAAAAGTGTCATAATCGGTTCTAATACCAACTGCTCTAAAACCAAGATTTTCGGCTGCTTCGGCAAGACCGAGAAAAGAGCTTCCCGTTCTTGTGGTTTGACTTAAAGTTCTTATCGTTTCCAAAGGAATTACTTTACCATAATGTTTGCTAATGATTCGCAAACATGTAGGACCGCAATCTTTGGCTCCAGGTTGTTTATAGAAAGGGAAAGTTTTCATTGTGGTATTGTTTTATCGTTTAAACAAGTTGTAAATCACCGCTATACTTGCGTTCTTGAGTTAAAAAATCATCGTCATTAAGCAAATCTTGGATGAAATAATCTAGATGTTCTATGTCATATATTAAGGGATATTTGTATCCATTAATGAGTACTGCAGGTGTAAAATCTACTTGATTTTGGATGCACCATTGTTTTTGAGTTATCAAAGTTTTATTCGCCTTATTTTCATCAATTTCTAGGTCATATTTGACCAACCATCTGTTCGGATTTTCATCTTCAAACCAATCATGTAGTGCCGCAACAAATTGTTGCCCTTTATTATTTAATTGCATGGTAATCATACGTTGGCAAACGAGTTTGTATTCCTCATATTCGTCTTCTATATCAATATTAAGTAGAAGATCCAGAGATACGCGATTAGTATATTTTGCTTTTATTTTTTCTAATAGAGAATGTGCTTGTTGGCAATAATCACAAAAGGGGTTCGTAATTAAGGTAATAGTTAGATCCGCATTATTACTATTCAGCGTTAATGGATCAATAGAATGCGTTTTGAGAATTGCTGTTTTGAAAACAGAATAGTTGCGCAAAAAGCGGGTTGATTTAATCTCAATTTCTTCTAGAAAACGAAGTCTGTTAAATAGTTTTTTAAGATGTGTCCAGCTAAAAGTCAATCCTAGTACAATAGCTCCAAAAAGAAGTAGTGCATTGGTATTGTAGTGATGTTTAAATTCGATAAGATATTGAATATAAACAGCTTCAATGATCAGAATAGCCGAAATCCCTAGGCATATAGGACACCATTTTTTTTCTACAAATTTTTGAAAATAAATGGAGGATGCAATTACTATTAAACTGCAATAAAGAATTGTTGTTTGATAAGCAAAGAAAGCTGATGTATAATCGGCTACAGATAAAGCAAAATACGAAACAAGTTGTGATAAAAAGAAAATCAAGCTGATATCAGAGAAGCTGATTTTTTCTAAAATTTTCCATTTTTTTGAGTTGATTACGGAATTACAGTCCGAATTGGTGGAAATTTTGCAAAACTTGTCAAAAACAGGATTTTCTATTTGAAATATATGTTTTAAAGAAAGTATAGAAAGGACTAAGCCTGTAAGTGGAAATATATAAAATAGACTTTCGAGAACAGTATTGTAATTGGCGATAAGGCCAATGAATATAAGCAAAGAAGATATACCTAAAATAGGAATGAGCGACTTTGTTTTTGTTGAGTTTTTTGAAGCTTGATTGGTTTTACCTTCCAGAAGTAAAACGATGCCTTTCCAACGGTTTTTTAGGTGTGCTATTGAAGTTTTTTGGGTGTCGAGATAATATGTATTATCCTTTTTTTGGACATGGTGTAGATCTTGTTTCCCGTAGCGCCCTTTTAAAAATGTCAGATAATGATCCGGAGTCGAATTTAGGTTTTTTATGTCTACCTGATATGCATCGCAGGTGATATCAAAATATTCTAAAGTATTTACAATAGAAGATAGACCAGGATAATTAGGATGCGTTAATAACCTGAAATTAAAAGCCTCTTTATCTAATACGATGTTTTCTTGCTTTAGATAGCTCAATATTGAAGTTGAAAGATTGTTATTTTTCATGGTTATTTTACCGTTTTTTATCTGATAGCAGATATCCATTTATTAATGATTAGTTCAATTCTTTTTTCCTCATTTCGTTTGTAATTCTTGGTAAGATTTGGTTTTTGGTAAGTGTTATTTCTTTTGAGGTGTTTGAGTCCTCTTCAAAAATTTCTATACGCATAGTACTCTTACCGTGATGTGTTTTCCATTGGTTATTCCAGAAATCGCATAATTCTTGTTTTGTAAAGTTTGAAACATCAACACTATTGACACCTATGATTTGGCTCCCTGGTTTTATAGTTGTCTCTAATGAATGCTCTTCGAAAATATTTTTTACGATTATTCTATTCGTTTGATAATCAGGTCCGATTTTGAGATCAAAATCTATGATTTTTTCATTTTCCAAGTCTTTTATTGGATCGAGAAAAAGTTGTTTTTTCTGGATATCTATGATGGTGATAAAGTTGTTTAGAAAACCATTTCCCAATAATAATGGGGTATTTTTGCTATTATAAATAATTTGATTTTCTAGTGTGATATCTCCGATTTGGATATTTTCTGCCTGAATAGTATTAAGAGTACCATTGTTTTTACCATGAAGAGAGGTTTTTACCCAACCGTGAGATTTTACTTGTTGAATGTTGCTGTTTTTACTTTTTAAGTATTCGTAAAAAGGATAGTTAATACAGAAGTATTTGTTAAAACCAGTATCTAACTTAAGCTTCGTTTTACTTCCATTTATTTTGGTATCGATATACGATACATATTCAGTTGTTTTAAGTCTTAACTTATGTTGTGTTTCTTGAATATTGAAATTCTCGATTTGATCGGAAAGTGTTATTTTTTTGTTTTTAGGGTCAATTTTCCATTTTACTTTTTTGATAATATCATACCCTATAATTCCATCAATTTTTTCACAGCCGAAACGTTTAAAATAATCTGAAGTTGACATACTAATAACAACAGGGTTTTTAAACTCTTTGTCTCCAATTCTTATCCTAGAGATTGCTACTTTTTTTAATTCTTTGGTGTCTTTGTTGGCGTCTTTTATGATCGTAGTGCCTGCTATGTTATGATTGATCTGGTTTATGATGGTACTATTTACAACCGTGGTTCTAGCTCCGGTGTCAAAGATGAATTGGTAGGTGTTATTATTAATCTCAACAGGGATAATATTTAGATTTCCGATAATTCTATATGATATCTCTGTTGTAAAATTCTTATCACTTTTGGGTACATCTATGGTAAATGCTAGCACTTCATTTTGCTGAAAACAAAGTATATTCAGTAAAAGGAAAAAGAATGCTATTTTTTTAGTAATGATCATTGTGTTTTAGTTTTAAGGGATTAATAATGCTAGAAAAGCAGGAAGAAATCACTCCAGTCGTATTTTTTGTAGTGCAGTGATAGTAACACCAGACCAGTTCCACATAGGCCGTTAAGCACAGACACTTGATCTACGGTATAAGTATAGTCGCTGTTTTGTCTATACCAGGGCAGATAGATGTACTCTTCAACATTTAGTTGCTTGTCGAGGTTTTCTAGCAGTTGTTTTTTCCAAAACTCAATTCGTTTATCTAGAGTTGCATTATTGAGATGGTTATTGATCTTTTGAAAGATATATGTGATTCCACCAAGGCCATGGCAAAACGCAGTGTCAAAAAAGGAATAATCTTCATAATGATCTAATTTGGAGTTGCTCATTCTTCTAAGAACTAAGCTGTTTATAAGAGGGAGAAACTCTTTCTTGAGATCATTTCTTTCTAGAATTTTGCTCGCATATAATATTGTATTTGCAGTACTAAGGTCACCGTAGCACCATCCAAGACGACTATTTACATTTCTTTGATCTATGTCTTTAGAAAAATAATCAGGGAAATAACTTAAGAATTTTGCTTCATTTTTAAAACTACCAAAGCTTTTTAGTATACCATCTATTAATATATCAATAAGCTCGTGTTGATATCCTAATTCTTTTAATCTTAATAGAAAAGCTAATATTCCCGTAAGTCCATGAGCCATGCCTAAATTGACCAACTCTTTATTGTCTTCATTTTTATCATACCAGAATATTCCATCGCTTGTTTCTTGGCGATGATCATATAATGAGTTTAAAAATTGATCGATAAGATCGTTAACTTTTTCACTGTCGCGATTTTGAGAATTTATGTAGTATAATAACTTCCCAATACTACCATGCATTGGATCAAAATAGTTATTCTTAAAATCTATGGAAAGCGATTGTAATAAATACTCTTCGAGACCTTCTAACATACTTTCATCCTCAATAATCCCGCACTTATGAAGATATTGCACCACATAAAAGATTCCCTCAAATCCCTCAAAAAATCCAGACCCCAGATTTCTATTGCCAAATGTTTCTGTTAATGTTTTAAGAAGCTTTAGTGCTTTTTGTTTGTAAACATCTTCATTAGAATAGCGATATAATGTAGCTTCAAAAATCAGTACCCCGAGATCATTACGAATGGTAGGTTTTTCCATTTGTATCACTTCATCAAAAAGAATAGATTCTATTTTTTTTATATACTTTTCCATCGTTTTTAACGTCTTAGGTGTTATGATTTGTGCTGTCGAACTTTAACAGCTATAAATTCGAGGTGACTAGTATTTTACTATGTCTAAAATTGCTTTTGAATAGAGTACAAGGAATTCCTATATCAATTCTCTATCAAAAAGGAATTTTTTGTTTAATTTTGTTTACAGAAGTATTTATTGTATCTTAATAATCTGTAATTAATATTGCAGTCAATTAGGAGAGATTTTGCCAGCAATTTCAGACCTTTTGCTGACAAAAATCTCGCTTTTGTTTAGAAGTACATTCAGGTTTGGTTATATGTATGGTTTTATATTGAAATAACGTCTACCTGTTTGTTATTCTAATTACTCTATAGCTATTACTAAGTGAGTTGGATCTTCGCAGCAATCTTTTCCTAATCTTGTGCTTCTTTTACAACTTACGATACAGATATCTAAGCCCCCATTTACGGTTGCCATTTCGTTGTTGTCCATTTGAGAAATAGTTTCTTTGTTTAAATTTAATTTATTCATTGTTTTAATTTTTGTGAAGTATTTTTACTTCGTATTAATATTGATTTGATTCCATGTAACATGGAAAAGAATTAGGAGAGATTTTGCCAGCGATTTTTAGACCTTTTGCTGGCAAAAATCTCAGTTTTGTTTAGAAGTACATTCAGGTTTGGTTATATGTATGGTTTTATATTGCAATAACGTTTACCTGTTTGCTATACTAACTACTCTATTGAAATTACTAAGTGTGTTGGATCTTCACAGCAATCTTTTCCTAATCTTGTGCTTCTTTTACAGCTAACGATACAGATATCTAATCCCCCATTAACGCTAGCCATTTCATTGTTGTCCATTTGAGAAATGGTTTCCTTGTTTAAATTTAATTTGTTCATTATTAAAAAATTTAAAATTTACCTACTCTTTAAAGGATTTTCGGTTTACTCCTGTGCTATTAATATTTTCTTAGATGTTTCACTTTTCATCTGTGCTGCTTTACTTCGGTAGTACTGGAACAAATAATTGTAAAGTACCCATTCGTTTAACCTCTGATTAGACTTGAATAATCGATTACAGTGCATATGTATGTAACTGCCTAATAGGTCTGCAATATTTAATTTGGGTTCGATTGCTTTTCTTTTGGTTAGGATTTGAGAAACAATCTCTCTAGTTTGTTTGAAATAATTCTGCAACACCATATCGAATTCCTGATCACTGTTTTGCTCTAATATCGTATTGATGTCCCCTCGGTTATTTCTAAATTTCATAGATAATTGACGATTAATATCTGTGGTGGCTCCCATCTCCCTATCAAACCCTTTTTTAAGACCTTCAAAAAAATCTCTTTTTTGTTCTATACTCATATTCCAGGCATCTAGAAAAGTGTCTATGGTTTTCATGCCCCACAACCATCTTTGATTATCATTGGTAACTCGAGAGATGAGATAAACAATTAACCTGCTATTGATGAAAAATATAGATTCAGATTCTTCGATGGTTTCGGTGCCATATCGTTCTAATTCTCTCTTGTATGTATCTATTACCACCTTATTAATTGTTTTCTCATTTACATAGCTGTTTATAGCTTTGTGCAATATTTGGATTACATAGTTGAGGTTTTTGGGATCTATAACCCGGAAACGAATACGTACATGTCTTTCGGGGTCTTTATAGTTAATGAAAAACCATTTGTCTATTATCTCTTGCTTTAGTAATTCATTGGCTATAGGAGTAAGGGTCGATGTCAAAAAGATATCCGAGATTCGAGAACCCATATATAATTTGTAATAGAGCCACTCACTGCCTATAAAAAAATATCGTTGTGTTTTAGAGTCCATAATCATATCTTATTTTGTTTCACAAATGAAAAAAACAACTCATTACAAAATGCTTTTCCTTGTCTCGTCACCAGTGGATTTTTTTCATCAAACAGATACTCTACCAATGTAATTTGTTGTCTGTTTTTTATTGTTGATAAAAAGGCCTTTACACTCAAAGGATGCTCTAGATCAATCACCAACTCATTATCATCATCACGTAACATTATTTTTTGAGGTAACTTCTTTTCTTTTCGCCATTCGGTTAAATCATCGAGTTGTATAATTTTTTGAATCTCTTTTTTTCCTACACGCCATTGGGCTAGCGAAATAATGATGTTTTTATAGCGTATTCTCGGTAGAAAATCTCTATTTATAGCTGCGTTGCGCCATTCAAACACTAGATTGTCACGTAAGTGCTGCGTTTGTATATCACATAGAAAGTGATAAATGGGTAAAGAGTTATAAGAGAAATTATGAGCTGTTGCCATACGAGGGATAACTTCTTTATTGAGCTTTTTAGAAAACAGTACGATTCTATCTTGCTCTACAGACACCCAGATATCATCTATGGCTATTTGTTGTTCACTTGGTAAAGTACTTTTTGTTAAGTACGGAATTTCATGAGTTCTTAGATGACTTCTGTTTATTATATTGCCTGTTCTTTTTTCGGGGAGATGGGCAATTTCTGCAAATACAACATCTCTTTCCTCACTTTCTTTTTGTGTTATTTTCTTTAGGAATTGTTCAATATTTTTATCAGCTTGAGTAAACCTTCCTAGCATATAGGTAGCAGAGGCTCCACCAACATAAGACATATTAATTAAGGGACTGTCATTATCATTATTGAGTAGATGGATGATAGCAGTAAAAGACAGAGGCAAATTATTCCAGTTTTCCTTGAAACTATCAAGATCATTGTCTGTAATCAACATTTCAATAGCGTCTTTTTCTAACTCCATTAGTTTTTTATTTAAGAAGCTATCGGTTTTTGTCCACTTGATTTTTTTATGATCGGCGATACGGTTGCTGGTAGATAAATTTAAATCGTTAATTAATGGAGATATATCATAATCTTCCTCGCTATTAAAACCGTAGCCAACACCTGTCTCTACATCCAATGCCAATGACAGAGGGACTTGTTCTTCTTCAAACATGTCAAAAAACTTTCGTCTGAATTTTGTTAGTTTTTCATCTTCTTGATACGGAACAAGTTTGTTAAGAATCTCAACACCTTTATGGATATCTTTTACTATTTTATCTGATAGTGTGTTTTGTTGTGTGGAAATCGTTAAATCGGTTTGAAACAAGAATTTTTTGTTATAAGCAATTTCAAAAGAATCTAGGATATCAGTTAATTGCTTGTAATAGGTGAAGTTGTTTTCGTAAGTGTTACTATCCAGTTTCTTGAGTAATTCATCAATCGTATGTAATCGATTTTTGGTGTCTTGATCTGGTATTTTATCCATTAGTATTTGAAGATAGTTTTCTCCAGTTACCGATGGCGAAATAGAGCTTATTAAAATCTGGTTGTCAATTAACTGATTGATAAAGGTTTTTGCATCGTCGATAGAAATATCGGGCTCTACAATAAATTGTGCCAATTCTTCGATATTTGCTCCTTTGGTAGCCTTCTTTAATATAAGGTTTATATATTCAGAATTATCAATTGATACTGTATAGTGTCTTCTGTTGGTCCCTTTATATCTATATTCTATATAGCGTAATTTATTTCCAACAGGATAAAGACTTGTGTTAGGGTAGTACTTTAGTTCCTTTCGTATTTCATGAGTTTTTTCCAATTGTTGAACCAATGAGCATATGTAACTCATGTCTATACGAGTGAATCTTTTATGTTCTGTAGACGCGTCTAGTTCAATGTTCGTTGTTTCAGCAATTTGGCCAAGAGAGCAACCGCTAAATAACCCGAATGGAGTACAACGATGGCCCATACGCAAAAGATATTTTAGTAAGGATTGAACTAATTTATCCTCATTCTTCATCGTTTTCCCTTTAAGATACTTGGTCATTTCCTGATGTAATTCAGGAGAGGCTAGAAATATCGCTTCAGAAACAATAGGAGAGGCACACAATTCTTTTATGCTGTTCACGTCCAGTCTGGAAACTTCATTTGTAGAAAGATTGTGCGTTCGTAAAACGTAATCTTTAGCTAGTGTATATGTTTCTGTCATTTCTTGTCGCATGATGATGATTTGTGATTTATTAGAACTGTTTTTTCGTTGCTTATAGAAGATCAGTATAAATCTTTATGACTTTGCTTACTTCTAGATTGAACCTTAAAAGAAAATTTATAACAACTGTTATCATGTTCTTTTTTTAAATGCTTTTAGCGTTATTGTTGGTTCAAATATAGATCGAGAAAAAGGGTGAAAACAAGTGAAGAAAGTCTGTATTCCAAGAATTCAGAGTCTGTATTCCAAGAATTCAGACTTCAATAAATGATTTTAAAATACTGATTTTGAGATAATTGTGATATGTGGAGAATAAAATGGAAACTAAAAGAGAAAATGGTATCTTTATATCCTATTAATTGGATATAGAATGGTTGATTAGGCTTTGAGTCTAAAATTTTAGGATATCTTTTTGATAGTATTCTACCCCAACCTACCTTTGAAATTCTGAAGTGAATTCATCAGGAGTATTATTAGCTCTAACAGTTTAGTTGGAGATATGTATACACCTGAAACTAAAAATGTATTTCTGTATACGTTACGCTTAGCAACATTTAAGCAGGAAAAAAGTACTTATTAGAAAAAATGTAATAGCATACTATGTTTAATTGTTTATCAACTTTTGTTCCTTAACAATATGAGGTCCATGAGTTATTATATTTAAAAAGACTCTTGGAATAAAATCTACTGTTTAATGAGAAAGAAATACTATTCAACCAAAATAAATGTTTGCACGGCTTTTGTTTTGTTTTTTTTGGTTGGGATTTATGAAATTAAAGCTCAAGTTACCGTCGAATCGGATACTGATTCTTTACATAAAAAGGATTACAGTGAATTAAATTCACAATATGACAAGTATTTTGCAGACTCCATATTGTCAAAAAAATATGCAGAAGCCTTTTTAAAGAAAGCAAAATTAGATAATGATGTAATTAAGCAGGCAGATGGATATTACATGATTGCACAAATAGTTCCGCACCTTACATCCCTTTCTTATGCAGATAGTATAATTGATATCACAGTTAACAAAGAAGATTTCGAATATCCTGCAAAAGCATTTTTGTTCAAAGCAAATAGACTTGGAGCAAATGGAAGGTACAAGGAGTCTATGGAAGAACTGGTAAAGGCCAATCTTTATGCCAATAAAAGCAATAATATTGATCAGCAATATCGAATAAAGTATTTTATTGCTTTGTTGAAAAACAACTTAGGAGAATACAATGAAAACTTAGAGATTTTCAAGACCATAAAAGATTACTACAAAAAGAAATTTGATGCAAATCCAGAGAACAAATATGATTATTTAAAATCCATATTTGCTCTGGGCGATTCTTATAATAACAATCAAATTTATGATTCTGCATATTATGAAAATAAAAAAGGTATAGCATTATCTCTTAAGCTCGGAGATAGTGTGTTGTATGGAAATTTCTTATTGTCTTCGGGAATGACTCACTTTTATAGAGAAGAATATCAAACTTCCCTGGATAGTATTTCCAAATTAAAACATATATATAAGGACAGGAAGAATGAATTGAATGACGTTATACTAACGGTTGCAGATTTGTATTTGGGTAAAACCTATTATGAATTAGGTAGAATAGATGAATCTATAGAATATTTAAAAACTGTAGATTCTGTTACTTTCGAAAAAGAAAATTTCTTTGCTGATTTACGACCGGCATATGAATTATTGATTAAAAGCTATAGAGAAAAAGGAGATACTGAAAAACAATTGTATTATATAGACAGGTTATTAAAATTTGATAATATACTCAACAAGGATTTTAAGCAATTGTATAAAAAGATTAATGAAGAATATTCTACGCCAAACTTAATTCGGGAGAAACAGGAGATAATTGATTCTTTGGAAAAGAATAAAAAAAATAGAATAATAGTCATTATAGTTTTATCCTCGCTATTATTTCTGGTCATATTTTTCTTGGTCAAAAACAATAAGAAGAAAAAAATCTATCAAACAAGATTTCAGGAACTATTTGAAAAACAAGAGAAAGGGCCCTCGACTGTTGAGAAATACGAAAATAAGCAACCTCAGGATATTGGAATATCAGATGTTATTGTAGAGGATATTTTGAGAAAACTTGGCTCTTTTGAGGAAAAGGAGAAGTTTTTAGAACCCAATCTTACTGTAAGTATATTATCAAAGGAACTGAAGACAAATTCTAAATACCTATCAAAAATCATTAATAGTTATAAAAATAAGAGCTTCAGTAATTATGTTAATGATCTAAGAATTGATTTTGTAGTAGAAAAACTTAAATTGGATTCTAAGTTCAGGAAATATACAATCAAAGCTATCGCCAATGAGATTGGATTTAACACTACCGAGGCATTTTCCAAATCCTTTCACAAAAGAACAGGTATTTACCCTTCTTTTTTTCTGAAACAATTAGAGAAAAAAGTGAAAAACAAGTAATGGCGATCAAATTCTACGAGAATAAAAACTACTGATAAACAGGGGTTTACATTTTATTTTCCTTGAAAACAGACTCGGAATTCATGAAAACAGACATCTGGGCCATGTAAATCAGATCTTTTTTTGGAGTTAATCTATACTTTTGAATCAGTATTAATCGAATTAAATTTTAAGTCATGAAAAAAACATTCATCCAAAACAAGCTGAGTCTAAAAAAATTACAAATCTCAAGATTAGATAATCTTAATGCTATAAAAGGTGGAAATAACGGAGATGATACAAATGGAGGCGATGATGATGATGGTAGTGGTATTTCAATTACTTGGACAAAGACTTTAGGTAACCCAGTATCAATTATTAAGTAATTCGTAAGTCGTCATAATTATGGGTTCGATATTTTATATGCGTATTATTAAAATCACATTACTTCTTTTATTGATAGTTGGATGCAAAAATTCTAAGGACAATATGCTTCAACCAAGAGTAGTTACCAACAGTTATCACGGTCATAAAATAAAGGACCCTTACAGTTATGCTGAAAATCTGGAGGATCTAGAGATTAAGAGTTGGATCGAAAGAGAAAACGAAAGCTCCAAAAGTATATTGAAAAGAATAGAAAAGCTGAATTTTCTAATTGATAAACAGATAGAATATGATGCTAATAAAAAATTCAAAATTTCCAGACGTCGTATCACCGAGAATGGCAAACATTTTTATCTGAAACGAATGTCAAATGAAAATGTTTCTAAACTTTATTATAAAGCCTCTTTTAGTGAGGACGAAATACTTTTGTACGATCCAAAGAATTTTAAAAACACCTCCAACACCGAATTTCTAATCAATTACATTGCTCCTAATTGGGATGGTTCAAAGATTGTTGTTAGCCTTACTGAAAAAGGTAAGGAAATCTCAGAATTGATCATTTTGGACGTAAATACTGGGAAACAGTATCAAAGATCTATTACAAATACCTGGCCTTCGGTTGGAGGGATAAAATGGTTGCCAAATAATTTTCAGTTTATTTATTTACATCACCCGGTAGTAGATCAAAATAAAGAAGGTTTTCTAAAAAATACCAAATCTGTATTGTTTGATATTACTAATCCTTCTTTTGAGATACAAACTGTTTTTTCAAAAGAGAATAATAAAGATCTGGATATTAATGAAGAAGATTTTCCAATAGTAACTTTAGAAAATTCGAAAAGCAAATACCTGATTGGGAAAGTTTCTGGAGGGTTAGATTATTATGATTCTTATTATCAGCTCATATCTGATGTAGGAGAGAAAAGCTGGATTCCACTGTTTAAAAAGACAGATCAAATTAAAATATTCTTTGTAAAAGGAGATTCCTTAATATATAGAACATCCAAAGATGCTCCTAATTTCAAAATTTGTAAAACATCAATTTCAAATCCAGATTTTGAGAATCCTGTAGTCCTGGTTAATGAGTTTGAGGATAAGGTAATCACTGATTTTGCTATCACCAATGACGGATTGTATTTTGTTACCAATAAGAACGGTGTAAAGGCTAGTCTGTATAAGCAAGAAGGAAATGGTTTTGGAGAAATAGAACTTCCAGAAACCTATGGAGATATTGGCATAAGGTCCAAAGGATATGATGATCCAGAATTATGGATTACGGCCAAGGGATGGACAACGGATAATAAGAGTTACGAATACAAACAAGGTGTTCTCAAGGATAACTCTGTAAGTGTTCCTTTTGAGAATCAAAAAATCAAGAATATTATCGTAGAGGAAATTGAAGTAACTGCACATGATGGTAAAAAAATTCCTTTATCATTAATTTATAACAAAGGATTAAAAAAAGACGGGAAGAACATTGTAATGATGGATGGATATGGTGCTTTTGGAATTTCTATGGAACCTTCTTTCTCTTTAAGAAGATTATTATGGGTAATGGAAGGAGGTATTTATGCTATTGCTCACATACGAGGAGGAGGAGAAAAGGGTGATGCATGGCATAAAGGAGGGTATAAGATAACCAAACCTAATACTTGGAAAGATTTTATCTCTTGCGCAGAATTTTTAATAGAAAACAAATTTACCTCTCCAGAAAAAATGGCTATTTGGAGTGGGAGTGCTGGAGGAATCTTAATTGGTAGATCAATAACCGAACGCCCTGATTTATTTAAGGCTGCTATTGTAGAATTTGGTGCTCTTAATGTAATTAGATCTATGGAAGATGCAAATGGAGCAAATATTGCGAAAGAACTGGGTGATATTAATGATCCAGAAGAATTTCAGGGGTTGTTGGAGATGGATTCTTATCATCATATTAATGATAGAGGAGAAAAGTACCCTTCAACATTATTAACTGCTGGGTTAAACGATCCAAGAGTTCCTGTTTGGAATTCTATCAAGTTTGGGGCAAGATTGAAGGCTGCAAATACCTCAAAAAATACTCATAATTTGTTGTTGATCGATGCTGAAGCAGGACATGGGATAGATGACACAAAACGAAAAGAATTTGAAAGGTTCGCCACCATTTTATCTTTTGCCCTGTGGCAAACTGGACATCCTGATTATCAGATAAAAAGCTGATAGATTCAAAATTAGTAATAAACAAAAAACCCAGTTCGTTTACGAACTGGGTTTCTGTTATTTTATCACATCACCATTTTTATCGTGAAAATGATATTCTAAATACGTGTAAGCGTCTCTAGGTACAATCTTCACCCATTTTTTATGGTCAAAAAACCATTTTGAACGGGTAGATGGAAATCCTTTGGTTAAAAAAGCGGCTATAAAAGGATGCGCACTCAGCGTTATCTTCTTATGCTCTTTTTTAATTAATTTTTCTAATTCGACCTTTATTTTATCTACTAGAACAATTGGCGCCTCAATTTCGCCATTGATACCGCTAGGGTCTACCTCGCGGGTTTTAATGTTCATTTCTGGTCGTACGCGTTGTCGCGTAATTTGAATCAATCCAAATTTACTAGGGGGTAAAATCTTATGCTTTGCCCTATCATCTTTCATCTCTTCCCGAAGATGATTAAAAAGGGTTCTACGATTTTCGGCATTATTCATATCGATAAAATCGACAACTATAATACCACCCATGTCTCTAAGGCGTAATTGCCGTGCAACTTCGGCAGCGCTGATTAGATTAACTTCGAGAGCAGTGTCTTCTTGATTTTTGGCTTTATTTGATCGGTTACCGCTATTTACATCGATAACGTGCATGGCTTCGGTATGTTCTATTACCAAATAAGCTCCTTTGCTCATCGATACGGTTTTGCCAAAACTAGTTTTTATCTGTCTTTCGATACCGTATTTTTCAAAAATAGGTACTCTTGCATTATGAAGTTTGACTATTGATTCTTTTTTGGGTGCAATTTCTTGCAGATACTCTTTTATTCGATTGTAGAGCTCTTCGTCATCTACAACTATCGAAGTAAAGGTATCATTGAATACATCTCTCAAAATCGAGGATGCTCTGTTCATTTCACCCAATACTTTTGATGGATGGTGTGCTTTGTATAATTTTTTACACATTGCTTTCCAGCGGTCCATCAGATTTTGCAAATCTTTATCTAGTTCTGCTACTTTCTTGCCTTCTGCTACAGTACGAACAATAATACCAAAACCTTTGGGCTTAATGCTTTTTACAAGTCTTTTTAAGCGTTCTTTTTCTTCTGAAGATTCTATTTTTTGAGAAATAGAAATCCGGTTCGAGAAAGGAACTAAGACTATATATCTTCCGGCTATAGAAAGCTCAGAGCTTATTCTTGGGCCTTTGGTAGATATTGGCTCTTTTACTATTTGTACTAATAGCGATTGATTTGATTTAAGCACATTGGTAATAATACCGTGCTTATCAATATCGTTCTCAAAAGGAAAATCCTTCAGAGAATAGTTTTTTAATTTACCTGTGCTTACACGTTTAATGAATTTAAGCAAAGAAGATACTTGAGGACCCAGGTCGTGATAATGCAGAAAGGCATCTTTTTCATAACCAACATTTACAAATGCGGCATTTAACCCAGGGACAGACTTACGGATTTTGGCAATAAAAATATCACCAACCGAAAAATTACTGTCATCTTCTTCCTTGTGTAATTCAATGAGTTTTCCATCCTTTAATAAGGCAAAATCTGTAGAGGAACCAGATCTAATGATCAATTCTTTGTTCACTCTTAATTAGATTTTTATCCCGATGGTTATCGGAATGGATTAAACAATTTTTTCACAGGAATTTTTTAGAATTCCGTTGAAACAAAGCCTACATTTTGGTAGCCGAAGTGTAGTGTCTTTATTTCGATTTCAAAGAACTTTTAAACGAAAAAAGTAGTTAGAAACTACTTTTTCTTGTGGCGATTAGCTCTTCTTCTTTTTTTACGCTTGTGCGTCGCTACCTTGTGTCTTTTACGTTTTTTACCACTTGGCATAGTGTACTATTGTTTATTTATTACTATTCTTTATTACTTTACTTCTACATTCGTCTTTACACCTTCTACGAATACTTTAGCAGGCTTAAATGCAGGGATGTTGTGTGCAGGAATTTTGATGGTAGTATTTTTAGAAATATTACGTCCAGTTTTTTCTGCTCTTGTTTTGATGATAAAGCTACCAAATCCTCTTAGGTAAACATTGTCTCCACTTTCTAAAGAACTTTTTACTTCTTCCATAAAAGTTTCAACTGTTGCTTGTACATCTCCTTTTTCAATTCCTAGCTTTTCTGAAATTTTTGCTACGATATCTGCTTTAGTCATTATAATTCCTATTTAAGGGGTTTTTCTAAATTTTCAAGGGGGCAAATATAAGAATTTAAATTCCAAAAAATCAATACTTAAGATTAAATTATCATCTTTAATGCTTTAATTTTGCAAAACCTATAATTTTGCTATGAAATTTTCTAAAAAACTCATTACGTGGTATTTACAAAACAAAAGAACAATGCCATGGCGCAAAACCAAAGACCCATATCGAATTTGGTTGAGTGAAATTATTCTTCAACAAACTCGAGTTGCGCAAGGATTACCGTATTATTTGTCATTTACAGAGGCTTTTCCGACAGTGTTCGAACTCGCTTCTGCAACCGAAGAACAGGTACTAAAATTATGGCAAGGTTTGGGGTATTATTCCAGGGCAAGAAATTTGCACGCAACCGCCAAATATATCGTAAACGAGCTAGAAGGTGTATTTCCTGATACTTATAAAGGACTACTCGAGCTTAAAGGTGTTGGAGATTATACTGCAAGTGCAATTGCTTCTATCTGTTATGATGAGCCGACACCGGTTGTCGATGGTAATGTCTATAGAGTATTGTCTAGATATTTTGGGATCGCTACTCCTATTAATACAACTGCAGGTATCAAAGAGTTTAAAGAGTTAGCCGTTCAATTAATGGATCACGAACAGCCGGCCACTTACAACCAGGCCATTATGGAATTTGGCGCTCTACAATGCAAACCAAAAAATCCGTATTGCATTGTTTGTCCACTTAATGATAGTTGCATAAGTTTGGATAAAGGAACTGTAGGAGAATTGCCCGTAAAGCTAAAGAAAGTAAAGGTAAAGAAAAGATATTTCAACTACTTGGTTTATGATAACGGCAATCAAACTGTGTTACAACAACGTTTGGGAAAAGGAATATGGGAAGGTTTATACGAATTCCCTTTAATCGAAGATGAAAAATGCACTGTGGATACAATTCCGGCAACACAAACGTTTAAAGAAATGGTAAATGGCGGTGAGTATGTTATTACTCCCTTCAAAGAAGAACCAATCGTTCACAAGTTATCACATCAACATATTTATACCCGATTTTTTATCATTAAAACCGATACAGATCTGCTGCTCCAGGGCATACAAAAAAATGTAAATCGTCAAGAAATACACAATTATCCGGTTCCTATATTGTTAGGTAATTTTATAGATTCGTTTTTTAAGGTATGATCCTTTTTTATTACATTTACTATTAATAACAAACAGAAAATGTCAGGTACACTAAATAAAGTAATGCTCATTGGGCATACAGGAGATGAAGTAAAGATGCATTATTTTGAAGGAGGAGGTTGCATAGGGAGGTTCCCCTTGGCTACTAATGATTCGTATGTAAATAAAACGACAGGCGAAAGAGTGACCTCCACCGAATGGCACAATATCGTAGTTCGAAATAAAGCAGCGGAAATTTGCGAGAAATATCTTAATAAAGGAGATAAAATATACATAGAAGGCCGTTTAAAAACCAGAAAATGGCAAGACGAGCAGGGTAAGGATAGATATAGTACAGAAATACAATGTACAGATTTCACCTTTCTAACCCCAAAGAACGAAGCCCAATCTGTTGGGGGGACTCCTCAGCAAGCAACAAATATGAATGCTCCTGTTGCTACACCGCAACAAGGTTCATCCAGTACACCAGATATGGAAGAAGATGATCTTCCGTTCTAAGCAAGTTTAACTAAACCAATATAATTTGGACCCTGATCCCGAACCCTTATTTACCTTTTTATTCTTTTTTGATGCGATGCACACTTTGAATGTAGTGGCATTACTAATCCTGCTTGTTTTTTCAGCGTTAATCTCTGGTAGCGAAGTTGCCTTATTCTCATTAACGGCTTCAGATATTAAAGAAGAAGATGAAGCATCGAATTCTAAGAACCTTAGTATAGTATCCAAGCTGCTTAATAAACCGAAGAAACTTTTGGCAACGATATTGGTAGCCAATAATTTCATCAACATAGCCATAGTACTTTTGTTTGATTCCTTAGGGAAAATCTATTTTAAGAGTTTAGATAATATTGTGCTCTTTGATTTGGATTGGTTCAAATTGCGGTTTTTTGTTGAGGTTGGAGTGGTTACTTTTTTGATTTTACTTTTTGGTGAGATTTTACCAAAAATATACGCCAGCAGAAACAAAGTGAAGTTTGCTAAATTCATGTCCAGGCCTCTAGGTATATTGGATTGGGTATTAACCCCGATTAGTGTTCCTATGAGTCGATTTACAGTTCGAATTCATAATCGATTGGGTAAACAAAAATCAAATATTAGTGTAGATCAATTGTCTCAGGCGTTAGAACTTACTTCGGATCAGGATACTACTGTCGAAGAGAAAAAAATTCTAGAAGGAATCGTTTCTTTTGGGAACACAGATACCAAACAGGTGATGCGCCCCAGAATAGATATTTTTGCACTTAATGCAGAAGCAAAATACAAAGAAATACTTCCCGAGATTGTTCAAAATGGGTATTCTCGTATTCCTGTTTATGAAGAAAGTATAGATAAAGTTGTGGGCATTCTTTATGCAAAAGATCTTTTACCACATATTGGTAAAACGGACTTTGATTGGGTGAGTTTAATTAGAGATCCGTATTTTGTTCCTGAAAATAAAAAATTGGATGATCTTCTCAATGATTTTAAAAATAAGAAGAATCATTTGGCAATTGTAGTAGATGAATATGGAGGAACTAGTGGACTTATATCGCTAGAAGATATCATTGAAGAAATTGTGGGGGATATTAGTGACGAGTTCGATGATGAGGATCTGGTGTATTCTAAACTAGATGATCAAAATTATGTATTTGAAGGAAGAACAGCACTCAAAGATTTTTACAGGGTATTGAAGTTAGAAGACAATAAGATTTTTGAAGAAAGGAAAGGAGATGCAGAGACTATTGCCGGTTTGCTTTTGGAAATATCAGGAAGTTTCCCAAAACGAGGGGAGCAAATTAGTTTGGGAGCTTATATTTTCAAAGTAGAATCTTTGGATAGAAAACGAATTAAACAAGTGAAGTTAACTATAACTGAATGAATCGAGAATTTAGAATCTTACTATTTGTGATCGCATCTTTATTGATGGTATCTTGCGGAGGAGAAGTAATTCCAAAGCCGAAGGGAATGTTACGATTGAGTTATCCCGAACCTGAATATAAAAAGGTAGAGCTTCCTTGTCCGTATACATTTGAAAAAAACGAATTTTCGGATTTGCGAAAAGCCAGAAGGAATAAGAATTGCTGGTATGATCTGGATTATAAAAGACTAAGAGCCACATTATATATCTCTTATTTCGAAGTGGGAAACAACCTTGATTCTTTGTTAAGAGACGCTCAGAATCTTACTCAGGAGCACTTTATCAAAGCCGATGGAATCACTCAAGAGCCTTATATCGATGTCGAAAACAAAGTGTATGGTATGTTTTATGAGGTTACAGGAGATGCTGCTTCTCAATCTCAGTTTTATTTAACGGATAGTGTTCAACACTTTGTTGTAGGGTCTATTTATTTTAGAGCGAAACCAAACTACGACTCAATTCTACCTGCGGCAGATTACTTGCGAAACGATATGAAACATTTGATTGAGAGTCTTCGTTGGGATGAAGAATATAAATGAAAGCTAAATGTAAGTTAATTTTCTCTTTAAACACCTTCTGGTCGTCAGGATTTTTACCATTTTTGTTGCTTAACATTAAGGGGAAAATACATGCCAACCACAAAAGTAAAATGGATTTACCTTGCTGTTCTATCTCTTATCTGGGGTAGTTCATTTATCCTAATCAAAAAAGCCTTAATTGGTCTCACCCCAATGCAACTGGGGGCTTTAAGAACAGTATTCGCTGCGTTGTTTTTGTTTTCTATAGGTTTTAGAAGCATCAAAACCATTCAAGCCAAGGAATGGAAATGGATTGCCATTTCTGCACTTGTAGGAACGTTTATTCCGGCATTTTTGTTTGCTTTTGCCGAAACTGAAATCGATAGCGGTATCACTTCGATATTGAATTCGCTAACTCCGTTGATCACCTTTGTATTAGGAATATTGTTTTTTGCCACACGATTTTATAAAAATCAATTGGTAGGGGTTATCATTGGTTTTATTGGTTGTGTTGGTTTGATATGGGAGGGCGCAATTATTAATCCCGATCAAAATTATGAGTATGCACTTTTGGTGATCATAGCGACTTTTGGATATGGACTAAATGTAAATATCATCAAACGGTACTTGCAACATGTTTCTCCGATGGCGATTGCCAATGGTAATTTTGTAGTTCTATTTTTTCCAGCGCTAATTGTACTTTTCTTTGCTGATTTCTTCAGGAGTGAAATGTTTTCGAACCGTGATATACAAATGAGTATTGCTTATATGGCAGTATTGGCAGTGATAGGTACCGGGATAGCTAAGCTAATGTTTAATAAATTAGTACAAATAAGTACACCTGTATTTGCCAGTTCGGTAACCTATACGATGCCTATTATTGCTCTGGTGTGGGGGTTATGGGACAATGAAAAATTTTCTTTGTACCAATTATTGGCTTCGGGAGTGATAATTTTTGGGGTGTATTTGACTAATAGAAATAAATAAAGGTCCGTTTTTGCAAACGAACCTTTATGATATTTATGCTATTGGAATTTTATTTAAAATCCTCGTCGGTTACTCCTTCGTTGATTTTGATTTCTTTTACTACAAAATCAATTTTTTGAGGCCCTAAAGCTTGTGATATAGTAAACGGAAATTTAATTCCATTTACTTCTTTGTAATCGCTATACATTACCGTAACAGGTATTTTTTGTCCACCTTGTTCTTGTATAGTTACTTCTTTTACTTTTAAACCAGTTTCGGTATCAAAGAATGCTGTTTTCTTATCGCTTAATTTTACAGCATAGGCTTTGCCACCATCATAAGGTTGTGTGCCCTCTAATTTTGCCGAAGCATTTTTAAGCTCTGAAAAAGGATAAGAATCTGTTTTGGCTTCTTTTATTTGGTCTTCGGTGTAATCAATACGCTGTCCTTGAGCCATTACATATCCAGTAGTGCCATCAAAAACTACTTTTTGCGCAGTTATTGCACCAAATTTTACTTCGATTAAAGACTGGTTTTTTGCCGTAGTTTTTGCAACTAGCCCAAGTGTGTTTCCATTAAATGCAGCTTCTGCAGTTGTGAAAACAGATTGCACTGCTTCTAGTTTTTCTTTACCACCAATATTTTTAAAATAGGTATCTAACACAGATTGGCCAGTAACACCTTCTGGTAATGCGGCATTATAATCAGGCTTTTCTGTTTTACTTCCGTATTTATCAAAATATAAAATAGGAACTTTTTTACCATCAAAAGATACTTTTTCAAGGTTTTCTAGTACATCACTTCCTTTACCTACCAAAACAATTCTTGCTTTGTCTACATTGAAGTATTTGTTAGCTACTCTTTTTATATCTGCTTTATTTACCGCATTGATTTTTGCGATAAAAGTTTCATAAAAATCCTTCGGAAGATCTTGAGTTTTGATATTAATACTTCTTCTGGCAATTGTTCTATCGCTTTCAGAAGCTAGAATAAACTCTCCCAAGAACTTTGCTTTGGCATTTTTAAGGATCTCGTCATCTACATCTTCTGTTCTTATTCTTTTGATTTCTTTTAGAATCTCAACAACAGAGCTATCAGTAACCATGTTTCTAACCTTTGTAGTAGCACTGAAAGCAGAGTTGTAATACTTTTCTCTTGGAAATCTAGTTCTGGCTCCGTAGGTATATCCATGCTCTTCTCTTAAGTTCATATTGATGTAACTTCCAAAAGAACCACCAAGAATGTAGTTGGCAACCAATGCAGCATGGTGATCTTCGTCCGCTATTTTAAGATCAGTGATATTCATAACAGCTACCTCAGTCTGAACAGCATTTGGCATATCTACAAAATTGATTTGTCGATATTGAGCATCTCTTACCTCTGGTAAGGTAAAAGAGGGTGCTTTTCCTGCTGTCCAGGAAGTAAAATGTTTTTCAACTACTTTTTTAGCTTTGTCTGTAGTGATATCACCGCTAATTACCATATAAGCTGAAGAAGGAACAAAATTCATTCTGTAATAGGTTTCTATATCACTTAGGCTAATATTATTTACAGTTTTTTCTGTAATGTATTCTCCGGCAGGATGATTTTTACCATAAGCCAATGCCGCTCTTACTCTTTGAGCAACTGCTTCAGCACTGTTTTCTCCGGTTTTGATTCCTTCAATGAGTTTTTTCTTCTCAAGATCCAGCTCCTCCTGTGTGAATTTTGGATTAAGGGAGGCGTCAGCAAATAATTCGATAATTCGATCCGTATATTTTGACAAAGATTGAGCAAACCCACCTTGAGTACCAATATCTAAAGATGCTCCAAGAAAATCTACTTCTTCGTTAAATGTATCCTTATCGATGCTTTTCGTTCCTTTTCCCATCATTCCGGAAGTGATCGCGCTGATTCCTGCTTTTTCACCTTCAGCGTTAGGAGGATTGTCTAGAGATAAGCTTATACTTACTCTTGGTAGTTTATGATTTTCTACAACCAAAACGGTAAGACCATTACCCATTTTAAAAGTAAAAGGTTCTCCCAAATTAATAGTAGGAGTAGGTCCTGATTTAGGCATTTTAGATCT
The DNA here is from genome assembly GCF_056160245.1 of Aquimarina sp. AWH4_224. Taxonomy (NCBI): domain Bacteria; kingdom Pseudomonadati; phylum Bacteroidota; class Flavobacteriia; order Flavobacteriales; family Flavobacteriaceae; genus Aquimarina; species Aquimarina sp. AWH4_224. Next base: position 157,496 of record NZ_JBSWWU010000004.1, read on the forward strand.
GTCGATCTGCGCATTTGCACTGATAACAGTCAATAAAAATGCAACTAAGTATATGATATTTTTTTTCATTTCGATGATGCTTTGTATTATTTACTTGACTCTGAAACGTAATCAAGATTAAGACGTTGGTTTTTGTTAAGATATTTCTTAGCAACCTTTTGAATATCCTCTCGTGTAATAGATCTGTAAATTTCAATTTCCTTATTGATAAGATCGGTATTACCATAAAGTACATTGTAGGTAGCCAAAGAACTTGCAATACCTTCTATGCTCGAATTGGAGTTTACAAAGTTATTTTCGAACTGATTTTGTAGTTTTTGAAATTCTCTTTCTGTAATTAATTCGTTTTGTAATTTCTCGATTTCAGCATCCATTTCCTCTTGTAACTTGTCCAAACCTACTTGTCCTAATGGTAGCGCGACCATGGTGTATGTCCCGTAATCTTCTTGCGCATTAGCAAAGGCAAATACCTGCAAAGCTACTTTTTTGTCCTCTACCATATTTTTGTACATTCTAGAGCTATTACCACCGGTAAGTATGGTAGAGATGTAGTTTAAAACATAGGTGTCTCTGTCTGTCTGCTTTGGGGTTCTATATACCAATACTTTTGCAGGAAGCTGAATATTAGCATCGGTTTCTGTCGCCTTTATTTCGGTAGTAATTGGGTCTTCTTTTATTACTGTTCTTGTGATTTTTTCACCATTGTTTTTGATATCTCCAAAATAATCAGCGATCATTTTTTTTGCACTTTCTATTTGGATGTCACCGGCCACTACCAAAGTTGCATTATTTGGATTGTAAAACTTTTGATTAAAAGCGATAAATTCATCTAATTTGGCTGCATCCAAATCCGCCATGCTACCAATTACAGACTGTCCATATGGGTGTTTTTTGAATAAGTGTTTACCAATGGCAGTTTGATAAATAATTTTTCCATAGGGAGCATTATCGATACGTTGTCTCTTTTCTTCCTTTACAACTTCGTTCTGTGTATCTACCCCAATTTGATTAATCACGGGATGTAACATTCTTTCAGATTCCATCCATAAACCTAATTCTAAATTGTTAGAAGGTAATGTTTCGTAATAATACGTTCTGTCTTGTGTGGTATTTGCATTATTTCTTCCTCCATTTGCAGAAACAATATCAAACCACTTACCTCTTTCGATATTTTTGGTTCCTTCAAAAAGTAAGTGCTCAAAGAAATGAGCAAATCCCGTTCTTCCTGTTTCTTCATCCTTTGCCCCAACATGATACATAACCCCCACGGTTACTACCGGAGCTTTGTTTTCTTGGTGTAGAATTACATGAAGACCGTTGTCTAGGTCATATTCTGTAAACTCTACTTCTTGTGCAAATGCGAATGTAGTAATCATAAGCCCACATGCAATTGCGTAAAATTTCTTTTTCATTAGTAATAATTTTGTTTTATGGATTTGTGTTAAAAAATGTGATTTTGTTACAGTTTGCATGTAAAAAAAGCACTTTGGTTTAAAAGGTTCAAAAACAATAAATTAACAAGCTTTTAAGGTTAAAAAACTCTTAAATTTCTTAATTTTAAATTACAAATCCTAAAAAATGAAGAGATGAAAATGTCAGCGATCCCTGTTAAGTATGGTGTTTATATAGCAATTGGACTTATTGCTTACTTTTTAATTTTATCCTTGTTTGGAGTGCAAACCAACCCTGTGTTTAGTCTTGGAAATGGGATAATTGTTGCTTTTGGACTTTATAGGGCTATGAAAATATATAAAGAGGAAAAGCGAAAAGAGTTTGATTACCAGAAAGGATTTATGACAGGTCTTTTAACAGGATTTAATGCTACGCTTATATTTACTACGTTTTTTGCAGTATACGTAACCAATATTCAAACCGACTTCTTGCCAGAAATGCTGGCCAACTGGAGTTCTCATTACCATGTTGGTGTAGGTATAGTGGTATTTATAGCAGCAATAATGGGATTCGCTACTACCTTTGTTTTGACACTATCCTTTATGCAATTATTTAAGGAAAGTTGGAATCCCAGAAAAAATCATCATTCTTCCCCAGTTGAGGCGTAAAAATATTTGGCATTTAATTAATTAGCAGTATATTTGCACCCGCCTATCGAATAGGCGTGTTCTTATATTTAACATAATTAATTAAACGTTACGCTATGTACGCAATTGTAGAGATAGCAGGGCAGCAATTTAAAGTTGCGAAAGACCAAAAAGTATTTGTACATCGTTTAGCAGGAGAAGAAGGTGATAAAGTAGCCTTTGATAAAGTTCTTCTTGCAGCAGACGGAGACAAGGTTACTCTAGGCGCCCCAGTTATAGAAGGAGCTCAAGTAGGAGCCAAGATTACAAGACACCTAAAAGGTGATAAAGTTATTGTTTTCAAGAAAAAGAGACGTAAAGGTTACCGTGTGAAGAATGGTCACCGTCAATCTCTAACAGAGATCATTATTGAAGACATCGTAACTTCTGGAGCTAAGAAAGCTGCTCCTAAGAAAGAGACTAAAAAAGCAGAACCTAAGGCGAAAGCTGAAAAAGCAGTAAAAGAAGCTGCTCCAAAAGCAGAAGCTAAACCTAAAGCAACAGCAGCAGAAGATTTAAGCTCTAAAACTGTAGCTGAATTGAAGGAGATGGCTAAAGCTCAAGGAATTTCAGGAATTTCTTCTATGAAGAAAGCTGAGTTAATAGAAGCTTTACAAGGAAAATAAATAAATAGCAGGTACACCCTGTTTAGTATTAACAATATAAAACCTAAAGAAAATGGCTCATAAAAAAGGAGTTGGTAGTTCGAAGAACGGTAGAGAATCAGAATCGAAACGCTTAGGTGTAAAGATATTTGGTGGACAAGCTGCCGTGGCTGGTAACATCATTGTAAGACAAAGAGGTACAGCCCACAAACCAGGAGAAAATGTTTATGCTGGTAAAGATCACACCTTACATGCCAAAGTAGATGGTATCGTAAAGTTTACTAAAAAGAAAGATAATAAATCTTATGTTTCTATAGTTCCATTTGAAGCATAAGGACTTTCCTTTGTAATATATAGGAACCCTTTTCATGAAAATGAAAAGGTTTTTTTAATTCCTGCATATTTTGAATTAGCGAATAAAAAATAGGGTATTCGAAAAAGTTAGTTTAACTTTAATTACATAAATCATTAAAATTCTTAATTATGAAAAAACTAACTGTGTGTACTTTATTGTCGGCTTCGATTCTATTTTCTAGTTGTTTGGGTTCTTTCTCGGCATTCAATGGTCTTAGAGATTGGAATGATGGATTAACTGATAGCAAGTTCTTGGATAACCTTATTTTTTGGGTGTTTAATATCATACCTGTTTATGGATTGTTCTTTGTTGGGGATGTGTTAATCTTTAACGTAATTGAATTTTGGAGCGGTTCTAATCCTTTAGCAATGAATGAAGGAGAGATGGAGATGCAAGTTGTTGAAAAAGATGGAAATACTTTTGAGATGATCGCGACAAAAAACAGAATGCAAATAAGGGTTATAGAGGGCGAAAGAAAAGGGGATAAACTGGATTTGGTATATAGCCCTACACATAAATCATGGAGTGCAATAAAGCCTAATGGCGAGGTGATCAAACTTTCTTCTTTTAAAGACGGATTTTATGTAATGCATTTGCCAAATGGGGATGCTGTAAAAATAGATCCTATGACTTCTAGAAGCGAAGGTTTAGCAATGATTCAAAACAAAATTGCTTCTTATGAAGATTGCCTGGTAGCAGAGTTAGATTAAATGATTATATCATACAAAAGAGAATCCCTTTTTTAATTAAAAAAGGGATTTTTTATTCAATACTCGAGCAAACATAGGTTTTTAATGGGGTTGGTAAGTTCAAGATATGTTTGTTTGATTTTTTGTATTTCCTCTTCAGTACAGTCGACTTGCTTGTTTTTAAAATAGTTTGCAATAGGCAAATCGTTGGATTGCATCTGATCTGTTATATCTTTACTTCCGTATTCTTTTAGTAGGCATTTAATAGGGGTTTCCTTAAAAAAATAAATTCTTTTTTGAATAACGTTCCAGTTTTCATTGGTTGCTATCAAATTTTGATTCGTACTGTCATAGATCGATTGATCGTTATCAAAACCTTCTTCGATAAAACAGAAAAAAAGCAAGTTGTTATTGATGTAATAATGATAAGTTACAGAATGATGTCCTTGATCAAGTGTATGCGTGATTAGTTGAAGCTTTGAACCTTGATAGAAATATGATAAAATCCCTTGTAAACTTTGATCAGGACAAGAATAAGAATTGGTCTTTTCTTGTAACAATCCTTCTTCCTTTAGGTTTGTAATGGTCTCAAATTGTGTTTTAATCGTTTGAAATACTTCCTCGTTGTTTTGTGAAAAAACAGTAATACTTACTAACCAAAAACTAAAAAAAAGCCTCATAGCGTTTTAATTATGCTTTCTAAATGTAGTTAAAACTTGGTTATAAAAAAATAACCCTCTACAGAGGGTTATTTTGAATTATTGTAATAAACAATACTTATTTTAGTATCTGTAGTATTCTGGTTTAAATGGCCCTTCAACCGTTACCCCAATATACTCAGCTTGCTCTGGTCTCAATGTTTCCAATTCGACTCCTAAACGTGCTAAATGCAATTTCGCCACCTTTTCGTCAAGGTGTTTAGGTAACATATACACTTCATTCTTGTAGTTCTCAGAGTTATTCCAAAGCTCTATTTGTGCCAAAGTCTGGTTGGTAAAAGAATTACTCATTACAAAACTAGGGTGTCCTGTAGCACAACCAAGATTCACCAAACGACCTTCTGCAAGGATGATCACATCTTTTCCGTCGATGGTATATTTATCTACCTGAGGTTTGATCTCGTCTTTGGTGTTTCCATAATTGTCATTTAACCATGCCATATCGATTTCATTATCAAAGTGACCAATGTTACAAACAATTGCTTTGTCTTTTAACGCTTTGAAGTGTTGTCCTTGAACGATATCTTTATTTCCGGTTGTAGTAATTACCACATCGGCATTACCAATAACGGTATCTAGTTTCTTTACTTCATATCCATCCATCGCAGCTTGCAAAGCGCAGATAGGATCGATTTCTGTTACGGTAACGATAGAACCTGCTCCTCTAAATGATGCTGCAGTACCTTTACCTACATCCCCGTATCCACAAACTACAACACGCTTACCGGCAAGCATGGTATCAGTAGCACGACGGATAGCATCAACTGCACTTTCGCGACATCCGTATTTGTTATCAAATTTGGATTTAGTCACAGAGTCATTAACGTTTATAGCAGGCATCGGCAATGTTCCGTTTTTCATTCTTTCGTATAAACGATGAACACCAGTGGTGGTTTCTTCAGACAATCCTTTGATATCATCTACCAATTCTGGGTATTTGTCTAATACCATATTGGTAAGATCACCTCCATCATCTAGAATCATGTTAAGCGGTTTACGATCTTCTCCAAAGAAAAGCGTTTGCTCGATACACCAATCAAACTCTTCTTCGTTCATTCCTTTCCAAGCGTAAACTGGAATTCCTGCATCCGCAATAGCAGCTGCTGCCTGATCCTGTGTAGAAAAGATATTACAAGAACTCCAGGTAACCTCTGCTCCTAAAGCTACTAGTGTTTCTATTAATACAGCAGTTTGTATCGTCATGTGTAAACATCCTGCAATTCTAGCTCCTTTAAGGGGTTGTTCGTCTTTATATTCTTCACGTAGAGACATTAATCCTGGCATTTCTGCTTCTGCCAATTCAATTTCTTTTCTTCCCCATCCTGCAAGAGAAATATCTTTTACTTTGTAAGGAACATAAGGTGCTGTTTTAGTACTCATAATATTTATTTTATGTATATCCAGTGCTTTTTGGTATTTAGCACTAAATTGTTCTAAATTCGTTGTCAGAAAATCTGAGAAATATTCTTTCGATTTTCAGTTTGCAAAGGTACGTAATAACTTTAATACTTTAAATGCCTCTTTACAAAACTATAACAGTAGATCAAAGTACTAAAGTGTTGATTTGGAAGATTGAAGAATCTTATGAAACACTAGCAGAAGGAATAGCATTAACTCCACATTGCAGTGCAAGAGTGAACGGGATGAAATCAGAAATGCATCGCAGAGGTTTTATGAGTATACGCCATCTTTTAGCAGAAGCAAATTACAGTGATTTTGATTTGTTTTATGATGATTTGGGGAAGCCTCATTTGAGAGATGAAAATTATATTTCGATCACACACTCCTATAATTTTTCAGGAATTATTATTAGTGATAAACCTGTAGGGATTGATATTGAAAAGCAACGTGAAAAAATCAATAGAATATCACACAAATTTGTTTCTGAAACCGAACTGTCTTTTATTCAGAATAAACAACTAGACGTTACCAGAGCACTAACAATTATCTGGGGAGTCAAAGAATCTCTTTATAAGTTGTATGCAACACCAGGTTTAAGCTTTGAACAACATGTACAAGTTGCTTCTTTCGATTTTAGCTCTCCATTTGTTGGTGGAAAGGTTAATTATGAGAATCAAACTACCGAATTTGACCTCGTTTATGACGAATTTGAGGGTTTTACATGCGTTTATGTAACTCCTTTTTGAATGAGAAAATTGATAGGTAACAAAGTATTGCGTCAAGACACTAAAAAGAAAAAGAATTTAAAATGAAATTTCATCAAGAAATAGTTAGGTTTTATATCTTTTAACTTATCTTGATACGATGTAAACCTCGATTTTAATGCTTTTTCAAATTATTGACAAATTAATAATATACAAAAGTGAACATTACAGATAAAGATATTAAACTCATAAAATCGAAAGGCTTAACAGTAGATAAAGTTTTATCCCAAATAGAAACTTTTAAAAATGAGATACCTTTCGTTCCATTAAGGCACGCAGCCACACTTGAAAATGGAATACTTAAGTTTTCAGATCATTATCAATCTGAACTTACCAAATTATATAATTCAAGATCTGCACATCTCGATACTATAAAGTTTGTTCCTGCATCTGGAGCAGCGTCCCGTATGTTTAAAGAGTTATTTCGATTTCTTGACAATTACGATTTCAAAAAAGAAAGTTTAAACTCGTATACCAATCACGAAAAAGCGAATGCTATTCGACTTTTTTTGATAGGACTAGAGAAGTTCCCTTTTTACCATACAGTAATGGAAAAGGTAAAAGATGTTTATCCAAAATTTGAATCGCTATCAGAAGGTAGGCAGCTTCATATTTTTGTTGAAATGATGCTAAAAGAAAAAGGATTGAATTTTGGAGTCTATCCAAAAGGATTGCTTCCTTTTCATAAATATAATGAGGGTATTGCTACCGCTTTTGAAGAGCATTTATATGAAGCAGCAGGATATAATACCAACCAAAATGGAGATTCAAAATTACACTTCACCATTTCTAAGGAACATTTAAAAGCATTTAAGGGAGAATTTGAAAGGATTAAGAAGAAAGTTGAAGAAAAAACCAATACTAATTTTCAAATTTCATATTCTTTTCAGAAACCCGATACAGATACAATTGCGGTAGACGAAAACAATGAACCTTTCAGAGCTGATAATGGTTGTTTGTTTTTTAGACCTGGAGGACATGGTGCATTAATTGAAAATCTGGATGATCTGGATGCCGATATTATTTACATAAAAAACATTGATAATGTAGTTGTTCGCAAGTATCAGGATGAGGTAACTGGTTTTAAAAAAGTGTTAGCTGGTAAATTGTTGGAGATCCAGGACGAAGTTTTTAGAATTTTGCAAGCGCTAGACGAAAAGACTCCAACGGAAGCAGAACTTACGGACATTAAAAAATTCTTGGTTCAACAATTAAACGTAAGACTACCATTAGATTTTGATAAGTTCTCCGAAAAATACAAACTACAGTTTCTGAGAGAATCCCTAAACCGACCCATACGTGTTTGTGGTATGGTAATCAACGAAGGGGAGCCTGGAGGTGGGCCGTTTTGGGTCAAAAAAGAAAATGGTCGTTTAGTATTGCAGATTATAGAAACTGCCCAAATCGATAAAGATGATCATCGACAGTCTGAGATTTTGAATAGTGCTACACATTTTAATCCTGTGGACCTTGTATGTGGAGTCAGAGATTATAAAGGAAAGAAGTTCAATTTATTAGATTTTGTGGATCCTGAAGCGGGGTTTATTACCAAAAAGACGATGAATGGTAAAGTGCTTAAGGCATTAGAATTGCCTGGTTTATGGAATGGAGCAATGTCCAATTGGATCAGTGTCTTTGTAGAAGTTCCTCTAACTACGTTTAATCCAGTAAAAACAGTGAATGATTTGCTAAAATCAGCCCATCAAGTAACGCTTTTCTCTTGAACATTGCGGTAATCATAAGTGAATTAAATTTTAAGGCTGTACGGAGTTCGGGTGCAGGTGGACAACATGTAAATAAGGTGTCTTCTAAAATTGCGTTGAGCTTTGATATTAAAGCTTCTTCTGGACTTACAGATGCTGAAAAAGTTATGTTGCAGCATAAGTTGTCTTCCAGATTGACTAAGACGGGACATCTGATTTTGTTTTGCAGCGATAGCAGGAGTCAACACAGAAATAAAGAATTAGCGATTAAAAGATTGGTGGAGCTTTTAAAGACACATTCAAAAGCACCTCAAAAAAGAAAACTAACTAAACCTTCCAAAAGTTCTGTAAAAAAGAGATTGGATGCCAAGCACAAACAATCTTTAAAGAAAACCAACCGTAAAAAACCCTTGTTCTAGAAATACATTATAAAAAAGTGTGTAATATTTCTACACTTTTGTGTGTATTCTACAGTTTTTTTGACACTTTTTTTATTTCTTAAAATGTGTAAAACACTGGCAATCATGTGTTTATTTGTTTTTCTAATTGTTTTAAAGAATTGGAACAATTATTACTATATAAATAGTGTAGAAACGACTTTTATAAAACCCATGAAAAAGTTACCAATGATAGTAGCAATTGTAGTAAGTATTTTTTCAGCACAGGGTGTTTTAGCTCAGGATGAATTAGCTGTAAATGATGGATTTGAGTTTAGAGAGTATGAACAAGAGCATCAAGAGTATACTGAAATTACAACATCAGAAATGTCATTACTGGTGCATCAAGCAGCGGTGAGGGATTATAAAGAATTTAGAATTGTAAGAGCATATATGTCAAAAGACAACACGTATAAGATGCTTTTGCATGATAACGATAACAACAACAAAGTTGTATTTGCAAGCGCTACGGGCGAATGGATAACGCCAAACGACAATAAATCTTAAATCTAGGGGTAGAAAAAGGATATCGTTTTGCAACCAAAGGACGATATAAAGTTGTTTAGTGCTAAAAAAGAGACTCATTCCCAAGGGTCTCTTTTTTTATGTTTTTATTCGAACGAACTGTATTAAATTGTACTTTTATAACACAGATTTGCTTAATAAATTACCGAATATGTCAAAAATACTTATTGTAGAGGATGATGTTGCTTTTTGTACAATGCTTAAGACCTTCTTAGAAAAAAAGGAATACCAGGTCGTTACTGCATTTTCTGGTAATGAGGCTGTGGCTAAAATTAAGGAGGATACTTTTGATGTTGTTTTAGCAGATGTGAGACTTCCGGATCGGGATGGTATTACGTTGCTTGAAGAAATTTTGACGAGTAACCAAAGCACACAAGTGATTATAATGACTGGATATGCCGAAATTAATATGGCGGTTAATGCAATCAAACAAGGAGCTTTTGACTATGTGTCAAAACCATTTAATCCGGATACAATTTTACAAACCATTGAAAAAGCTTTGAATACCAGAGGTGTCGTAGAGAGTAAACCTCAAAAAAAAGAAGTGCGCACCAAAGAAGTACCTGCATCTTCAGGCGATAGTTTTGTTCGTGGAGTAAGCGATGCTTCAAAAAAATTGAATGAATATGTAGCCTTGGTAGCACCTACTCGCATGTCGGTTCTTGTAGTTGGAGACAGTGGAACAGGAAAAGAATATGTGGCCAGTAGTATTCATAAGGCTAGTAAAAGATCAGAAAAACCCTTTGTTGCTGTAGATTGTGGGGCTATACCAAAAGAAATTGCCTCAAGCGAATTTTTTGGTCATATTAAAGGTTCTTTTACCGGTGCTGTAAATGATAAAGTAGGGCATTTTGAAGCCGCAAATGGAGGAACATTATTTTTGGACGAAATCGGAAATTTAAGTTACGAATTACAGGTACAGTTGCTTAGAGCACTTCAGGAAAGGAGAATAAAACCTGTTGGAAGCAATAAGGAAATTGAAGTAGATATAAGAGTAATCGCAGCAACCAACGAAGACTTAAGTCTTGCGGTAAAAGAAGGCGAGTTTAGAGAAGATCTATATCATAGATTGAATGAATTTTCAATAAAAGTCCCTCCGTTAAAGGATAGAATTGAAGATTTGATGCTCTTTGCGAATCACTTTTTGGAAGAGTCGAATGCAGAATTGGATAAACATGTTGTTGGATTTGCAGACGAGGTGCTAGAAGCTTTCAAAAATTATACTTGGCCAGGAAACCTTAGAGAGCTTAAGAATATAGTTAAACGTTCTGTACTTCTTTCTCAGGACGAAATGATCACCTTAAGTATTTTGCCTCATGATATTGCATATGCTACTCATAATTCTAAGCAAACCTATGGATTATTTAAGAATCAAAATGAGCAAGAGTTAATACTGGATGCTTTAGAAAAGGCAAATGGGAACAAGGCAAAAGCAGCCCGAATGTTATCTATCGATAGGAAGACCTTGTATAACAAACTGAAGCAATACGATATCAGTCTTTAGTTTTCTACTTTAAGTTTGTCAATTAGGCTTTCTATACTGCTTATTGCTTTTTGGGAAAGCTCAAGAACTTCCGAATCTTTCATGTCATACTGTTCAGGGTGCTCTAGTCGAGTTAAAACAGGAACTACTTCTTTAGCTTTTATTTGCTTAAACATCGGAAGCATTTTATGAGCAATCTTCTTGATTTGGCTGATGTTTTTTTTGGATACCATAGTCTTTAGATCTTTGATGTTATCGACCGTACTCTCATAAAAAGTATCCAAAATAGCGTACAAAGAGTCAGAGTCACCGTGGGCAAAAAGCATTAAGTCATTAAGAGAATATTCTTCTGAATCCGAAAGATTAGGCATCTCGTTTTCATATTCGATAAGATCAACATTTAATATCCTGGCAATAAGGTCGATCAATTCTTTGGGAGCATATGGTTTTCTTAAATTTCCCGAGAAACCTGCATCCTGATATTCAGAGACAGAAGTATCTGTTCTTCCAGATAAGGCAATCACGGGTAAGTTCTCTTTTTTCAACTCTTCTTTTATGGTTTTAATGAGTACAAAGCCATCCATTTTAGGCATTTGTATATCGGTCAAAACCAAATCATAGTCGTTTTTCTCTAGCAAGGCAACAGCTTCAAGTCCATTCTCGCAAACGTCATATGTCAGACCGGCTAGCGTCGCTACCTCACTAGTTAAAGATAGTTGACTAGGGTCGTCATCAACAATTAACACCTTTTTATTTGAGAAGTTTTGTATCTCCAGTACTTCGGTTTCTTCTTCAGGAACCAAAGAGTTAGATTGTTTTATTGGGATATAGATGGTAAAGACACTCCCCTCTTCTGGTTCACTTTTTAAAGTGATTTTACCATTCAGTAATTGTATAATTTTCTTAGTAATCGACAGTCCTAATCCGAAACCACCAAATTTCTTTTCGGTATCCTCATCTCCCTGAGAGAATTCTTCAAAAATAACTTGCTGTTGCTCTGCAGTAATTCCTATTCCTGTATCTTTTACCGCAATTACCAACTGTTTTTCTGAAAGGCCATTTTCAATAACCGTGCTTTCTACGACAATTGAACCTTCATCAGTAAATTTATAGGCATTATGAAGTAGATTAGTAAGAACTTGCTTAATCCGAAAAGGATCGCTGATGTATTGCTTTTTTAATAAGTCATCGGTAATGATCTTAATATCCAGATTCTTTTTATCGTTAACAGGAATAACACTGGAAATGGTGTTTTCTATTAATTTTTCGGGAGAAAAAGGCAGCTCTTCGATAATCATTTTGCCCGCTTCCAGTTTGGATAAGTCCAAAAGGTCATTCACTAAATGAAGAATATAATCAGAAGACTTTTTGAGGTGTCCCAAATAGTGCTTTTGTTTATTGCTTAAACCAGTTCTCTCCAAAAGATCAGAGTACCCTATTACGGTATTAAGTGGAGAACGAAGATCATGGGTAACCGTATTAATCAAGGATTCTCTTGTTTTTAGAAGAGATTCGGTATAGGCTTTTTCGGATTCTAATTCGTTCCGGTATTTTTGACTTTTAGAAACATCTTTGGTAATCAAAAACAGAAAGATGATGGCGATCAATACGCTGATTACCGCAATAATCATAATGATATTCGAGGTGTTGTTTAAAATTCGATTAGAAGCCTCTAATCTTGCGCGATATTGATTTCTTTCATTGCGTTCTATTGCTGCCAACAAGTCTCTAAGTTGTTTGGTAATGACCTGATCGTTCTTGAGTAGATTATTTTCTTTGACAGAGATTTCTCGCTTGTATTTTTGATCTCTCCTCTCTAATTCTGCAAGTACTTGTTTTACAGAGGTTGCCAAAGAGTCAACGGTTTGATTAGTTAGTCGTTTTGCATTATCTTTTTTGGTATATTCTAAGATGTCGATCAGTGCTCTTTTGGTGCGTTCATCATAGTTTTTGAATCGTTTGTCATAGTCTTCGTATCCGCCAAAACTTTTATTTACTTTTTTCAACTCATCGATAGCGGTTTCATATAACCCTTTCTGTTTGCGTTGCTTATAGATTTTAATAAGCTCTTCGAGGTTTTTATTCTTGCGATCAATTAAGGATTCTATGCTATCAATTTTTTGGGTCTGTAATGTGTCGTCTGAGATTTGTGATACCTTATCAATAGTATTTAGAATAGTATCAATTTTGATCTTATAAGTTTTAAACTTATTAGTGTCATAGGTTTGAACAATATTTCTTGTTAAGCTTTCTGCCTCATACAGACCAGTGATTGCTTCACCTACTAAGAATAATTTTTCATTATTATAGTTTTCCATCTCTGCCGTCTGGGTATAATTATTTAGCTGCTGATAAATAACCCAAAAAGCAGTAACGGCAAGTAACCCGGCAAGTAGGTAACCCGCTATAATTTTATAAGTAACCGATCTTTTAGTGTTCTTCATGTTGTCTTGTTCACCTAATAGTACTAACTTAAAAAATGCAAAACCATTGTTTTAAGTGTATTAAAGTTACAATAAATCAATATAACCTTGTATTTTTGTATTCAAATTTAAAGAGTACAGCGATCTTTGATCTAAAACTCGAATAAATTCAGTAATAGAACGTTAAAAAATTAATTTTAGCGGCTTTGTTACTAGAAGATTAAGTATTTTTATCATAAATAAGCTTTAGGGGTGTCCTTAACTTTGGTTTTGGTCTGAGAAATACCCTTTGAACCTGATGCGGTTAGTACCGACGAAGGGAAAAGTTATGATCACTTCAGTATGTTGTGATTTTTCTTATCAACCTGGTTGTATAGATACTTTCTAAAGTTTATGGATTAATCCAAAAAATGATATGACCATAAACGTAAACAATCAGTCTCAATCTATTTCAGAAGATAGTTCTATTGAAAAGCTACTGGCGCAGTTACAGATTTCTACAAACGGAATTGCTGTTGCCGTTAATAATGAGGTGATTTCAAAAGAAAACTGGAGACAATTAACACTAAAAGAAAAAGACGAAGTTACCATTATCCAGGCTACTCAAGGTGGATAAGATTTCTATTATATGAATTATTGCTAAACCACAAAACTCAAAATTTATACCGATGAAGAAAAAAGATACTGCTCCCAAGGAGAACATTATTACAACCAAACCATTTCCTAACTCACAAAAAATTTATGTGCCAGGAAAAATTCATCCGCAAATCAATGTGGCTATGCGGGAAATTTCACTTTCAGACACTACAGATAGTTTTACTGGAAAAAAGACACCAAATCAACCCGTAACGGTTTATGACACTAGTGGACCATATACTGATCCTTCCAAAACGATAGATGTTCATAACGGTATAGAACCTATAAGAGAACAGTGGGTGATGGATAGAGGTGATGTAGAAGAATTAGAAAGTTTTACCTCTGTATATTGTAATGAGCGGTTAAATGATGAGAGTTTGGATCACTTAAGATTTAATCATATCCGTAAGCCTAAGAGAGCCAAAAAAGGAAAAAATGTATCTCAAATGTATTATGCCAAACAGGGGATTATTACCCCAGAGATGGAATACGTTGCGATAAGAGAAAATCAAAAATTACAGGAAGCGAAACGATTGTCAAAACAACATCCAGGGCAAGATTTTGGAGCTAGTATTCCTGATGTAATTACTCCTGAGTTTGTAAGAGATGAGGTGGCGAGAGGTAGAGCGGTTATTCCTTCAAATATTAACCACCCAGAAAGTGAACCTATGATTTTGGGAAGAAACTTCCTGGTAAAAATCAATGCTAATATTGGTAATTCTGCTACGACTTCTAGTATCGAAGAAGAAGTAGAGAAAGCGGTTTGGGCTTGTCGTTGGGGAGCAGATAATATTATGGACCTATCTACTGGTAAAAATATTCATGAAACCAGAGAATGGATCATCCGTAACTCTCCGGTTCCAGTAGGTACTGTACCTATTTATCAAGCCTTAGAAAAAGTAGATGGTAAAGCCGAAGATCTTACCTGGGAAATTTTTAAAGACACGCTTATAGAACAAGCAGAGCAAGGGGTGGATTACTTTACGATTCATGCTGGGGTTCGTTTGGCATATGTTCCTATGACTGCCAAGAGAATTACTGGGATCGTATCTCGTGGAGGTTCTATAATGGCAAAATGGTGTTTGGCTCACCACAAAGAGAGCTTTTTGTATACCCATTTTGAGGAGATTTGCGAAATCATGAAAGCCTACGATGTAGCCTTTTCTCTAGGAGATGGATTACGACCAGGTTGTATCGCCGATGCTAATGACGAGGCGCAATTTGCTGAGTTAGAAACCTTGGGTGAATTGACCAAGATTGCCTGGAAACACGATGTACAAACCTTTATCGAAGGACCAGGTCACGTGCCTATGCACATGATCAAAGCTAATATGGACAAACAACTTGAAGCCTGTGGAGAGGCTCCTTTCTATACATTAGGACCTTTAACTACTGATATTGCACCAGGATACGATCATATTACTTCGGGAATTGGAGCAGCAATGATTGGATGGTACGGTACGGCAATGTTATGTTATGTAACTCCAAAAGAACATTTAGGATTACCAAATAAGGACGATGTTCGTACTGGGGTGATTACGTATAAGCTTGCAGCTCACGCGGCAGATTTGGCCAAAGGACATCCGGGAGCACAGCATAGAGATGATGCGTTGAGTAAAGCAAGGTTCGAGTTCCGTTGGGAAGATCAGTTTAATTTATCTCTGGATCCAGAATTAGCTAGAGAATATCATGATGAAACACTACCGGCCGAAGGAGCAAAAATTGCGCATTTCTGCAGTATGTGTGGACCTAAATTCTGTTCGATGAAAATCTCTCAAGAGGTACGTGATTATGCAGCTAAGAAAGAGATTGATGATCAAAAAGCCATCGAAGAAGGAATGAAAGAAAAGGCTGAAGAGTTTAAAGAAAAAGGTAGCGAAGTATATCTATAATCTTGTATAAATGGGATGAGTAAAAGATTCGTAATAGATATCGAATCTTTTGCCAATTCCGATAAAAAAAGAATATGCTAATTGTACTTACTTCCGAGAGAGCTATCGAAGATGAAGCGGCCAAAATCAACGCGTTGTTTGATGCAGGTTTAGAGCGATTACATCTCAGAAAACCTAGCTTCAGTATTGATGGTTATCGGGCACTTTTGGATCAGATAGATCCAAAATTCTATAACCGAATTATGCTGCACGAACACCATGAATTAACCCAAGAATATGCTCTTAGAGGTATTCATCTGCAGGAGCAAGCAAGACTAAACCTGGAAGATGCACTACAAGCTACTTTGAAGGTTTATGAAAATAAGGGATTAAAAGTTTCGAGTTCTTTTCATAGCATCGAGGATATTGTTGATAGCTCAGGAAATTTTGAGTATGTGCTTTTAAGTCCGGTTTTTAGATCGATATCCAAGGCAGGTTATGAAGGGAAAGGTTTTGATGTAAATCATCTCGACGAGTTTGTTGTGGGTATGGGTGGAATTAACAAAGATACACTTCAGGCAACATTTGATTTAGGTTTTAAAGGCGTTGGAGTGTTAGGTGGCGTATGGAATACAGATGACCCTTTGTCTAGCTTTGGTGCTATTCATAACAAGTGTAAAGAAGTAATAGCATCGTAATCGATGAAGACACGACCAAATGTATTGACTGTGGCAGGGTTTGATCCATCAAATGGAGCAGGTCTAACCGCCGATATCAAAACTTTTGAAGCATTAAAAGTGTATGGTTTGTCGGTCTGTACGGCCAATACTATTCAAAATGATGTGGACTTTGTTTCGTCGCATTGGGTAGATCTAGAGGTGATTAAACATCAAATAGACATTTTGTTTGATCGTTTCACCATCAAATATGCCAAAATAGGGATTGTTCCTGATTGGAGTAGACTATTAGAAATTATAGAGGTATTACAAGACAAAAACCCGGATATAAAGATTGTGTTAGATCCTGTATTAAAATCCAGCTCAGGTTTTGATTTTCATGATACAGATGCGTCAATTTTGGAGAGTGCGGAACAGCTTTTTAATACTATTTTGAGTAAAGTATACCTGTTAACGCCTAATTATAAGGAGATTGAAGAGTTATTTCCTAATAAAACTATTGAAGAGACTATACAGCATATAAGCGGTAAAACCAATGTCTTATTAAAAGGAGGTCACAGAAAAGATGCACTGGGAGTCGATGAGTTATTTACCGTAGAAGGAAAACACTTCGTGTTTAAACCGAAAATAGATAGTGTTTCAGAAAAACATGGAAGTGGTTGTGTTTTTTCTTCTGCAGTAGTAGCCTATTTGGCACAGGGATTTTCATTGCAGAAAGCCTGTTTCAGAGCCAAACGATATATAGAACGAGTGCTAAGCTCTAATCAAAGTCTTTTAGGATATCATAGTATATAGAAATTAGAATGCACCTATGAAGGAAATAAGTTTACAATATATTTCTCAAGGAGATACGCCAGAAAAGCACCTTGAAAATATTACTAAGGTATGCCAGGCCGGAGGTAGATGGATACAACTACGGTTGAAAAATGCCGATATGGGCACCTCTTTGGCTACTGCTATCAAATGTCGAGAAATCTGTGATCAATACGAGGCTATTATGATTGTAAATGATCAGGTGAGTATTGCCCAGGCAGCGAAGGCCGATGGCGTGCATTTGGGATTGGAAGATATGAATCCAATAGAAGCAAGAGCCATCCTTGGTGATAATTATATCATCGGAGGTACTGCAAACACCCTGGAAGATTGCATACAACACTCAAAAAATGGAGTGGATTATATTGGTTTGGGGCCATTTCGTTTTACGATAACCAAAGAGAAATTAAGTCCAGTTTTAGGAACAGAAGGATATACCAAGATACTGTCAGAGCTTCAACAACGACATATTGAAACTCCGGTAGTCGCTATTGGAGGAATTTTGGGAAAAGACATCTCTAACCTTTTAGAGACAGGAATTACAGGTATAGCGGTTTCAGGAATGTTGACCAATCAGGAAGGCGATGATATCAAAGAAAAAATTGAAAATATTAAAAACACGTTTAGATTAAAGCAATGGATACATTAAGAATAGCAGACAAAGAGTTTTCTTCGCGCTTATTTACAGGAACCGGAAAATTTAGTTCTTCGGTGTTGATGAGGGATGCATTATTAGCTTCAGAAAGTGAGTTGGTTACCGTAGCCTTAAAACGTGTCGATGTGCAAAATGAAAATGATGATATTTTAAATCATTTAAGTCACGAGCGCATTAATTTATTACCAAATACCTCTGGTGTTCGTAATGCAAAAGAGGCCATTTTTGCGGCTCAGTTGGCAAGAGAAGCTTTGGAAACCAACTGGATAAAACTCGAAATTCACCCAGATCCTAAATATTTGTTGCCGGATCCTATAGAAACATTAACTGCAGCAGAAGAATTGGTGAAACTAGGATTTGTGGTGATGCCGTATATCCATGCAGACCCCGTTTTGTGTAAAAGACTAGAAGAAGTGGGAACACAGTGTGTAATGCCTCTGGGAGCCCCAATTGGGAGTAATAAAGGTCTCAAAACCTTAGATTTTTTGGAGATTATTATCGATCAAAGTAATGTTCCTGTAATTGTAGATGCGGGTATCGGTAGTCCTTCTCATGCAGCTCAAGCGATAGAACTTGGAGCAGATGCCGTTTTGGTAAATACAGCAATAGCAGTTTCACAAGATCCGGTTGCCATGGCAAATGCCTTTAGGATGGCAGTAGAAGCTGGAAGAATAGCATATAATGCAAAGTTAGCCCCCATAAAAAAACATGCAGAGGCAAGTAGCCCGTTAACAAGTTTTCTAAATGAATAATAACTTCAAAGACATATTTGATCAGTATGACTGGGATACGGTTCTGAATGATATTCTGACCAAAACCGAGGCGGATGTACTACAGGCAATGCACACTACCAAAAGAACCACCGAAGATTTTAAAGCATTAATTTCTCCGGCTGCAAAACCGTATTTGGAGCAAATGGCTCAGATGAGTAGTCAAATTACCAAAAAGCGCTTCGGAAATACAATGCAGATGTATGCACCCATGTATTTGAGTAATGAGTGTCAAAATATCTGTACTTACTGCGGGTTTAGTATGACCAACAAAATCCCAAGAAGAACATTAACCGACGACGAGATTCTTAGGGAAGCGGATTATTTAAAAAGTAAAGGATACGACCATATTCTATTGGTAACAGGTGAAGCTAACAAGACGGTGGGTGTGGATTACATTAATCATTCCATCCAATTGATTCGTTCGAAATTTTCAAATATTAGTATCGAAGTGCAGCCAATGGATCAAAATGATTATGAAACTTTGATGGAGAGCGGTTTATATGCGGTATTGGTGTATCAGGAAACCTATCATAAAGAAGAATACAAAAAACATCACCCCAAAGGACGGAAATCAAATTTTGAATACCGTTTAGAAACACCGGATCGATTAGGTCGTGCAGGCATACATAAAATTGGATTGGGAGCCCTTTTTGGATTAGAAGACTGGAGAGCTGATAGTTTTTTTACAGCTTTACATCTTAAATACCTTCAAAAAACGTATTGGAAAACAAAATATTCCATTTCGTTTCCAAGGTTACGTCCACATAGTGGAGGATTAGAGCCTAAAGTGGAGATGACGGATGCAGATTTGGTACAGCTTATTTGTGCGTACCGCATGCTTGATGAGGATGTAGAATTATCGATGTCTACCCGTGAAAGTGAAATTTTTAGGGAACATATCGTTAATTTGGGAATTACCTCAATAAGTGCAGAATCCAAAACCAATCCGGGAGGATATGTGGTAGCACCGCAATCCTTAGAGCAATTCGAAATATCAGACGAACGCGCTACAGAAGATGTGGTGACAATGCTTCAAAATCGTGGATTAGAAGCCGTTTGGAAAGACTGGGATCAAAGTTGGTAATCTCCTAATTAGAAACGGTAAGCGTGTTGCCATTTTTTTCTACTCTATACGGAAGAAGAGGTTGGCCACCTTCGCCCTGTACTTGTTGCCCAAAAGAAGTAATTTCATATACATTATCATTACCACAATTAGAAACCGCTCTAGTGGCTTGAACATCCAAAGCAGAACAATCCATAAGAGGGATATTGGGATCACTTAGTTCGTAAGCAAAAAACTGCTGATCATTTTGATTGTATAAAATTAATCCTCGAATACCTCTTCCTTCAGTTCGATCAACTACAATTCCGCCAGGAAATCTTAGATTCACGAATTGAGGTAAATTGAGATTGATTTGAGCTGTAAAACCAACATTTGGTAAATTAGGATTGTTTCTATTGTCATCATCACTGCTGCATGAGGCAATTAAAAGTATACCTAACAAAAACACTATCTTTTTCATAACACTATTATTCTGTTGCC
Organism: Aquimarina sp. AWH4_224; assembly: GCF_056160245.1. Classification (NCBI taxonomy): domain Bacteria; kingdom Pseudomonadati; phylum Bacteroidota; class Flavobacteriia; order Flavobacteriales; family Flavobacteriaceae; genus Aquimarina; species Aquimarina sp. AWH4_224. Next base: position 177,646 of record NZ_JBSWWU010000004.1, read on the forward strand.
AAATTACGTAAATTTGTGGTCTTCCGTAAAATTTTTGTTATCTTTGGATAACGAATCCCATAGCTATGGGATTTTTTGTATTTATATAAACGATGAAGTTATGAGCAAAGTATCTTATTACACTGCAGAAGGGCTAAAAAAATTACGAGACGAATTAAATAATCTTAAAGATATAGAACGCCCAAAGGCTTCGCAAGCTATTGCTGAAGCACGTGATAAAGGTGACCTTAGTGAAAATGCCGAGTATGATGCTGCCAAAGAAGCGCAAGGTCTGCTAGAGATGAGAATCGCTAAATTAGAGGAAACCCTGGCTGGAGCCCGTCTTATAGATGAGTCGCAATTAGACACTTCTAAAGTGTTGATTCATTCTACGGTAAAAATTAAAAACCAGACTAACGGAGCTGAGATGACATACAAACTTGTAGCTCAAAGTGAGGCGGATCTTAAAACAGGCAAAATTTCTGTAGATTCTCCTATTGGTAAAGGCCTTTTAGGAAAGAGTGTAGGAGAAGTTGCCGAGATTCAGGTTCCTAATGGGACAATGAAGTTTGATGTCGTTGAGATTACCAGAGAATGAGAATTAAATTTAACAACTAACCCAGAAAGCCTTTTTTATCTTTTTAAAAAAGGCTTTTTTATGGTTTCGACTTACAAATAAATAACCTATATTTCGAATATCATAAACCGACTAAAATTTAATTAATGCCTACCCTATTCACTAAAATTATTAATGGTGAAATTCCGTCGTACAAGGTTGCCGAGGACGAGAATTTCTACGCTTTTTTGGACATAAGTCCAAATGCAAAGGGGCATACCTTGTGTATCCCGAAAAAAGAAGAAGACAAAATATTCGATCTTGGGGAAGATGAATACCTGGAGTTGATGCGTTTTTCGCGCAAAGTTGCCAAAGCTCTGGAAAAAACAGTTCCTTGCAAGAGAGTTGGAATCGCTGTTGTAGGATTAGAAGTGCCGCATGTACATGTGCATCTTATTCCTATTAATGAAATGAAAGAAATGACATTTCAACATAAAGTTTCTATGACTACCCAAGAGTTTGAAACCTTGGCTGCAGAGATCCAATCGAATTTATAGCGCAATGATGCAAGATTCAGAATTTAAATTATCCCTTACTCTGCGAATTGATTGGAGTGAGATGGATACGTATCAGCATGTAAATAATGTAAATTTTATGAAATACATGCAAAGTGCTAGAGTGCAGTTTTGGGAAGTAAGTGGGTTAGCTCAAATGTATGCCGAAACCAAAAAAGGGCCTATGTTGGTCTCTACCAAATGTGATTTCAAACATCCTTTGTTTTTTCCTGGAAATGTCATCATCAAAACGAAAGTTGAGTTTATTAAGAATTCCAGTTTTGGACTACATCACAAGTTGTATAACGATGATGGTACGCTTTGTGCCGAGGGGCATGATGTAGCCGTATGTTTTGATTTTAATATTGACAAAACATTTGCAATCACAGATGAGTTGCGATTGGTAATGTCAAAATATGAATAGGACTAAGCCAGACCCAAAAGATCTGGGTGATATAAATATAAATATCCACCCAAAGCGATTACAAGTACCAAAAAAGAGAGTAAGTAAAAAAGACCAGTAAATTGAATAGAAGCAGGTTGTGTGTTGATGGTTTTTTTATGATACTCATAAACACGCTCTATGTCCTTGGTCCATTGACCAGGAAAAATATGACTTCCACACTTGTTACAATGAATATCCTCTATGGTATCCTTTTTGGTTTTTATAAAAAGGCTGGATATTTTTTTCTCTTGTTTAAAAGAAAGGACCATCCCGTCGGTGGCATAACATTCAGGGCAATTGTTGGTAAGTCGCGCTTCTTTTAGAATAATATATTCTGTTTTCACCTTGTTTGGGTTTTGGAACTATATAACGTATTAGAATTTATATTGTTATACGCTAGCACCAATTTTACGAAGGGTAATCTGAAAAGTAGTTCCTTTTCCGATATCAGATCTCAATACCTTGATCCGACCAGAATGATATTCTTCTATAATTCGTTTGGCGAGAGATAATCCTAACCCCCATCCTCTAGCTTTTGAAGTGTAACCAGGTTCGAATATCTTGGTGAATTTTCCTTTCGGGATACCTTTTCCAGAATCTTTAATTCTAATAAAAACACGTTTGGCATCATCGGTAAGGTGTATATTCAAATCTCCTTTTCCTTTCATAGCATCAATGGCATTTTTTACCAGATTTTCTATAGTCCATCCATATAATTGAGAATTCAAATACACAGGAATGGGTTTGTCCGGCAGATCTATAGAAAAGTTAATTAGTTTAGAGCTTCGAGATTGCAAATAGGTATAGGCATCTTGAGTTTCTTTTACAATATCGGTTTCCGCAAAATCAGGGATAGATCCAATTTTGGAGAAACGCTCTGTAATCACTTTCAGACGTGAAATGTCTTTTTCAATTTCAGTAATATACTCAGGATTTACGTGCTCACTTTTTAGAATTTCATTCCACCCCACCAACGAAGATAATGGGGTTCCGATTTGGTGAGCTGTTTCTTTTGCCATACCAGCCCAGAGCTTATTTTGTTCGCTAACTTTAGAGGTGGTAAAAAAGAAATAAATTACTCCGATCAATAAAAATAAAATAAGAGCGATGGCTATAGGATAGTATTTCAACTTATTCAAAACGTCTGAGTGACCGTAGTGGATATAAGTTGTTTCTTTTAAATTAAGTTCTATAGGATCATTCTCGGACTTGATCTTTTGTAAAAAGGACTGCAATTTTCGTTCACTTTCGATAGTGCTTTGCGGTACATTTTGAATATATCGAGGATCTGGTTTTCCCAACGAGTCTCTGATAAAATTTCCTTTAGAATCTGTGATGATAATAGGCATGGATTGATTAGTTCCCCCTATCAAAAGAACCAAATCCAAATAATCATCGGATTGATCGCTGATGAAGGCTTTTCGGGATTGTGTCCAGATTTCTATTTTGGTTCGTTCATCATCTTTAAAACGTTGCAGGAAAAGCGAAGTATTCCATAAAACCAGCGCAGTTATCACCAAAACAGCAATGATAATGAAATAGCTCGAAAAATTACGTTCGTCGGAAAAATTCATTTTTTTAAGAAGCAAACCACAATTTCTAAATATATAAAAGTGAAATTTTTGAACTCAAAAATTTCACTTTTATATATTTAGAAGAAAATGCTTATTGTACTTGATAGCCAAGAACGTTCCACATTTCATTTGTTTCTGTATCCAGAATATAAAGCCCTGGAGGATGACCATTACAAGGATTGCTATCATTAACAATGATTTTTACCAATTCTCCTCCTTTAATAAGATTTCCTTCAGATCTAGAAATCTCATATTTTTTGAATTTTTTCATGATTTGTATGATTTATTTTTAAGTAAACTTACGAAAATATTTGAATTTATTAACTTCCATAATAATAAATTGAAGGATCTATTGTTCCACAAGATACAAAAGCCAGAGTTTACCTTTTAAGGACCAAACTTTGGTTATCTTTGCTGCAGATAAAATAAAACAATGATAACAATAGATCCTTCTCAGGTTGCAACAGGAAAGTTACACGGGTATTTACTGGGAGCAGTAGGTCCAAGACCAATAGCATTTGCCAGTACAGTAGATAATGATGGGAACCCCAACTTATCTCCTTTTAGCTTTTTTAATGTGTTTAGTGCTAATCCTCCTATTCTTATTTTTTCTCCTGCCAGGAGAGTGAGAAACAATACTACCAAACATACTCTGGAGAATGCCGAGCTTACCAAAGAAGTAGTGATTAATATTGTAAACTATGATATTGTACAACAAATGTCCTTATCTAGTACCGAATATCCCGAAGGAGTCAATGAATTTGTAAAATCGGGCCTTACGATGGTAGCTTCAGAAAAAGTAAAACCATTTCGTGTGGGAGAGTCTCCTGTTCAATTTGAGTGTAAGGTGAATGAGATCATTCCAATGGGAAAAGAAGGTGGAGCCGGGAATTTGGTGATTTGTGAAGTAGTATTAATGCATATCAATGAAGATATCCTAGGTCAAGATGGTAGAATTGATCAGAAAAAGATTGATCAGGTCGCTCGTATGGGTGGTAATTGGTACACTAGAGCAAAAGAAGGAATGTTTGAAGTGCCAAAACCATTAAGTACTATGGGGATTGGCGTAGATGCCTTGCCCGAAGCGATTAGAAATAGTACGATTTTTACAGGTAACGATTTAGGAAAGCTGGCTAATGTAGAGCAAATTCCTAATAAAACTGAGGCCGTTGAGATTGTTAATAAGATAGGGGACATTATGGATAAAATTCAGCAGGCTAACCAAATAGAAATTCATAAATTTGCTAAGCAATATCTGGATCAGGATGATACAGATACGGCATGGAATATTTTAGCAGCAAAATAATACTTAAGAAAGATGGAAGTACAAGGTAAAGTAAAGATGATCGGTGAAACTCAAACCTTTGGTAGCAATGGTTTTAGAAAGAGAGAGATTGTAGTGACAACAGAAGAACAATACCCGCAACACATTATGGTGGAGTTTGTTCAAGATAAATGTGACCTTTTGAATAGTTTTCAAGTAGGGCAAGATGTAAAAATAAGCATTAACCTACGGGGAAGAGAGTGGGTAAATCCTCAGGGAGAAACCAAATACTTCAATTCTATCCAGGGATGGAGAATCGAAAGTTTACAACCAGCTGCTCCAGCAAATGCTATGCCACCAACACCACCGGCTGATGCTTTTGAACCAGTAAATGATCTGAATGAAGAAGATCATGATGATCTACCATTCTAAGAGATAAAGAACGCTATAAATAGCACGCTTGTCGTGTTGTTAAGTATAAAAGTAAAAAGTCCGATACAGCTGTATCGGACTTTTCATATTGTGGTTTAGGTTAACCTTTTAATAAAACTCAAAAAAGCAATGATGAACAAAATTTATCTTAAAAGGTCTTAACAAATATTGCGATTTTTTTGGTCAATTCAAACAACTGATTGATATTTAACGTTGTAGAAACCTTTATAATTTTGTTTTGTTTATTCTCAGTGATTCTATAGACTTTCCTCCAGTAGGTTATGCCAATGCTGACGGCCTGTTGGCGTTGGGAGGAGACTTATCTGTAGATCGATTGATCAAGGCATATCATAGTGGGATATTTCCTTGGTATAATGAAGGAGAGCCTATTTTGTGGTTTTGTCCTGATCCCAGAATGGTCTTATTTCCCGATGAGTTGAGAATAAGCAAAAGCATGCGCCAGTTATTAAGAAGAAATGCTTTTACCGTTACTTTCAATACCGATTTTGATGGAGTCATCGAGAATTGCGCAACGGTTAATCGTCCTGATCAATACGGAACTTGGATTACCAGTGATATGCAAGAAGCGTATAAGAAATTACATAAAATAGGATATGCTATTTCTGTTGAGGTGTGGAAAGACAACGATTTGGTCGGGGGATTGTATGGAGTTTTATTGAAAGAAAAGAAAGTGTTTTGCGGCGAGAGCATGTTTGCCAAAGTAAGTAATGCTTCCAAGTACGGTTTTATTCATTTGGTAGATTGGTTACAACAAAAAGAAGTGAAGCTTATCGATTGCCAGGTATATACAGATCATTTAGCTAGCCTTGGAGCTAGGGAAATTGAAAGGAAGGATTTTTTACATTATCTGAAATAAACTCACATAAATAACTTTTATGAAAATTCATAATTTAGGAAAAGAACAGACCGTTTTAAATCAGTTTGTATTAGAACTTCGGGATAACATGATCCAGAAAGATGCCATGCGTTTTAGAAGGAATATTGAACGAATTGGAGAAATCTTAGGGTATGAAATGAGTAAAACGCTAGATTTTGAAACCCAAAAGGTGCAAACTCCATTAGGAACCAAAGAAGTTTCTGTGCCAGCTAATGATTTGGTGTTGTGTGCTATTTTAAGAGCAGGTTTACCCTTGCATCAAGGGCTGCTTAACTATTTTGACAAGGCAGAGAATGCTTTTATATCAGCCTATCGTAGTCATGATCCTAATCAAGAGGATGAAAATGCTTTTGAGATCGTGGTGAACTATTTGGCATCCCCCACTATAGACAATAAAACCCTGGTATTGATTGATCCTATGTTGGCTACGGGAAAGACTCTAGAAACTACTTTTGAAGCGTTGAAAGGACATGGCGTACCAAAAGCGATTCATGTCATTTCTGTAATCGGTTCAGAACAGGGGATATCTTATATCGATAAGGTTTTTGATGATAATACCCATCTTTGGATCGCCGCTATTGATGAGGAGATGAATACCAAAAGTTATATCGTTCCGGGATTGGGTGATGCGGGAGATTTATCGTATGGCAGTAAGCTTTAAACTTCGTTATATCGAAAACAATCTACCGTATGGTCATTAACCATCCCCGTTGCCTGCATAAAAGCATACATCACGGTAGAACCTACGAACTTAAAACCTCTCTTTTTAAGGTCTTTACTCATCCGGTCGGATATTGGGGTAGTAGCTGGGATTTCTTCTTGAGATTTCCATGCGTTTTTAATTGTTTTTCCATCCACAAATCCCCAGATATAGCTATCGAAACTTCCAAATTCCTTCTGGATTTTTATGAAGTTCTGTGCATTAGTAATCGCAGAGTTGACTTTCAGTTTATTTCTGATGATCCCCGGGTTTTGTAGCAGTTCCTCCTTTTTTTGATCGGTATATTGCGCTATTTTGTGATAGTCGAAATTATCGAATGCCAATCTAAAATTTTCTCGTTTTCTTAAAATCGTGATCCAGCTTAGTCCTGCTTGAAATGTTTCTAATACCAAAAATTCAAAAAGTAATCGATCATCGTGCAATGGCACGCCCCACTCGTTATCGTGGTAAGATTCATAAAGTGGATCTCCAATACACCATCTGCATCTGTGTTTTGTCATAGTTCTCGTTTTGAAAGTTAAATATATTACTTTCGTACTCAATTTTGAGGTTTGTAAGTTTTAAAGATTTGTATCGTCTTATCTCTTAACCAAATTTAGGAGAAGATAACATGGAAACAACGACAATGACAGTAAATGAATTAATCGAAAAAGGAATTGAAAATTCATATTCCTATCAAGAATACAGAACATTAGTAAGTGATTTATTGGCCGAAGGTAAATCTACGGGTAATGAGCAGTCTGAAGCATTAACAAATTATAGTATGCTTAATGACCGCCGAATGAAAAGATTGGATAAAACCTTAAAACTGGATGAAGCCGTTACAGAAGCTTTTTCTGATGCCAAAGTAGACCATATTACCTGGGTAGTATTGACCGAAGGTTGGTGTGGGGATGCTGCGCATTCTATACCAGTCATTAACAAATTGGCTGAGCTTAATAGTGGGATTGATTTAAAAATCGTTTCGCGAGATAATAATGACGAGTTGATGAATAACTTTTTAACCAACGGTGGTAAGTCAATTCCAAAATTAATTGCTTACGACACTCAAAATAAAGAAGTTATTGATACTTGGGGGCCAAGACCTTCTATAGCAACCCAAATGGTGAATGATTACAAAGAGAAGCATGGGGGGTTAGATCCAGAATTCAAACAAGATCTTCAAGTGTGGTACAACAAAAACAAAGGAGCGAACATTGCACAGGATCTGTTGCAATTATTACCTAAATAATCGTCTAATTCGAGTAATTAAAATAATACGTAATAGAGCCTTCTTGCTCTTCGATTGTAGAACGCGAAAACAGTGCTTTTCTTGCATAATTCATAGCATTATCAAATAAGCATTCGTTTCGCGTTGTAGATCGTTTTTTATCCACCTTGGTATCGATCACGTACCCATTTTTGTTCACTTCAATTTTTACAACTACTTTACCACTAGCATTACATGTATATACTGGGTTCGGTAAATCGATAGATTTTCTGCCTTTTAGTGTATAGGTAAGTGAGCTATTTCTGTTATTCGTTTCTTTATCATCCTCTTTGGTAGCCTCTTCTTTATTCAATTCTTCGCTCTTTTCTGCCTCCAAAGGTACTTCGCCATTTTCGTTGGTTAGTGTTTCTTCATTTTGTGCTGCAGTTTCGTCAGATTTCATCAAAGATTTGATTCGCTCTTCGATTTCGTCATGATCTTCAAAATCCTCGTTGTAAGCAGCATGAGTTCGTTTCGAAGCGATAAGGTCTCTGGTTTCCTCTTGTTGAGGTTCTTCTTCTTCAGCTTGTTCTTCTTCGGCAATGAACTCTTCAGGAATTTCCATAAGAATTTCGGATTGTTCTTTTTGTTTTCTAAACATATTGATGTTATAAAGACTAAGAACAAAAATCCCCATCAATAATGATGTGATTATAAGGGCTTTATGTTTTTCTATAAATTCCATAGGTAACTATAACTAATTTTTTTATACAATATTTTAATTAGTTTCAATTTTTATCGGTAACTGATTTTCAAAAGATTGAATGCTCATCGCATCGTCTACTGAAAATGCTCCAATTTTAGTTCTTCTAAGAACGGTCAAGTGCCCCCCACTATCTAATGCTTTTCCAAAGTCATGAGCTAAGGACCGGATATAGGTACCTTTACTGCATACTACTTTAAAGTCAACTTCAGGTAAAGCAATTCTTGTGATTTCAAATTCGGTAATTGTTATTTTTCTTGGTTCAACTGCTACTTCTTGTCCTTCTCTAGCATATTCATATAACCGCTTTCCGTCCTTTTTAAGGGCAGAAAATACGGGTGGATACTGTTCTATTTCTCCAATAAATTGAGAGGTAGCTGTTTTGATATTTTCTTCTGTGATATGATCAATAGGAAATGTTTGATCGATTTCGGTTTCTAGGTCATAGGATGGTGTAGTGCCTCCCAAAGTAATAGTGCCGGTGTATTCCTTGATTTGCCCCTGAAACTCCTGGATACGCTTGGTAAATTTACCAGTACAGATTACCAAAAGACCAGTAGCCAACGGATCTAAAGTTCCTGCATGCCCAACTTTAATTTTTTTGATACCAAAACTTTTTCGGATATGCCAACGAAGTTTGTTTACAACCTGGAAAGAAGTCCATTGTAATGGTTTGTCGATCAAAAGGATTTGACCTTCTTTATAGTCGAGTTCGGTTAACATTGGGGGCTATTTAATAAAACCAAAGCTGATGGCAACAAGGCCAACAATAATACAATATACGGCAAAATAAGTTAACTTGCTCTTTTTCACCAGGGAAATCATCCATGTACAAGCAAAAAGGCCAGAAATAAAAGCAGCCAAAAAGCCAATTCCCATAGCAGTGCTATTCTCTGAAGAGAAAGTGAGCTCACCCCCCATAATATCCTTTGCTATTTTTCCGAAAATCAATGGGATAACCATCAAGAACGAAAAACGGGCCGCCTTGGTTTTATCATTTCCTAATAACACCGAAGTAGAAATGGTAGCACCACTTCTAGATATACCAGGTAACATTGCAATTGCTTGAGCAACACCAATTACAAATGCGTTGGAGTTGCTTACAGATTTTTGAGTGTCTTTTGCTTTATCGGCCAACCATAATAATATAGCAGTAATGATGAGCATAAAACCGACAAACATAATATTACCTCCAAATAGTTGTTCTAGTTGTTCTTCAAAAAAAAGTCCTACCAAAACGGCTGGAATCATTGAGATGATAATTTTTAAGGCAAATAAGGTTTCTTCATTTTTTTTGAATTGCAACAACCCTTTGATAATCTCTATAATATCTTTTCTAAACACCACGATAGTACTTAGCGCTGTGGCAAAGTGCAAAACAACAGTAAAAAGTAGAGATTCTTCAGGGACGCTGTTATCTCCCAAAATGGCTTTTCCTAATTCTAAGTGACCACTAGAAGAGACTGGTAAAAACTCGGTTAGTCCTTGTATAATACCTAAAATGACCGCATCAAAAATTTCCATAAAGGATTCAGGCTTTTAAATTTGTGGCAAATATAGGTGTACTCCTGTAATAAAATGAGGATTATTCTTTTTTCTTCTTATTTGGATCCAGCAAAATAGCGTATATCTCGATCCCAAAACCAAGCAGTACAATAGTAGGAGCTAGCCTAATTCTTCTGAAGTTGTAAATCTCTGGGTTAAACACATTAGGATCATCACTTCCTCCTCCCGCCATAAGGATAAAACCAAGCGCAATAACAGCAAGACCTATGGCCATTACAACATAATTTTTCTTACCGAAAACAAAACCAGGTTTCGAAGGAGTGTTTTTATTGGACTGTTTTTTCATGCGTATCGTTATTTATCTCGTTATATAGAACTCGGTCACCTATCATCAATTTGGAAATGTGCCCCATATTGCTGTCGCGGGTAAATATAGTCCATCTTTTGATAGGATACAAAGTAACGGTTTTGTTTAGGATTTCTTTTTGAAGTCCTTCGATGGTTAGCCCTGTCTGTAATCCTCTATTGATATAATAGTAGTGTGTATCAGATTGTAAGGTGAGGACAATATCAAAACCTGCACTTTCTTTAACCTCTATCACCATACCACTCACCTTAAGTACGTCATCAGGTTGCACGTTTCTTACTGGTTTAAAGGTTTGTACCATCATCCACATAAATCCAATGAATAAGACAAAAACAATCGAAAACCATATTTTTCCTGCTTTTCTCATAGGCTAAGCAGTTACTTTGTTTTTACGTAATCCGAATACAAGCAAAACGAGTCCGCATAGGATAAAAGGAATACTTAGCCATTGCCCCATATTTAATGCCATTGCATCTTCAAAAGCAACCTGATTCTCTTTATAGAATTCAATAATAAATCGCATAATAAATACCAAAGCGATTACCAGTCCAAACAACACACCTTTGCGATGTTTAAGATTCGTTTTTTGATACAAATACCAAACAATCCCGAAGATAATCAGATATGAAAAAGCCTCATATAACTGGGTTGGGTGTCTGGCAATCAAATCATCTCGTACGAAAATAACTCCGTAATCACCATCGGTGGGTTTTCCATAAATTTCAGAATTCATAAAATTTCCAAAGCGGATAAAAGCTCCGGTTACAGGAGCAACCATTGCAATTCGATCCAAAATCCAGAATAGAGGAGCTTTGTATTTGTAGACATATAAAAACACTGCGATTATCGCTCCAATACTACCTCCATGACTGGCTAGACCCGTAAATCCGGTAAAATGCCAGGTACCATCAACAATTTGGAAAGGCAAAAATATCTCTAGAGGATGTTGAGAGAAATACTCAAAGTCATAAAACAGACAATGCCCAAGACGCATTCCCGCAAAAATCCCAACAAAAAGATAGGTAGAAAGTTTTTCTAGATCCTTTACAGGAACTTTTTCGGTCTGATACACGTATTTAACCAGGGTATAGGATAATATAATCCCGGTCAAAAACAGAAGGCCGTAATATTTTAAAGGAAAAATGCCGAATAATTTTATGATTTCGGGATCAACATTCCATTCTATAGGTCCTATCATGGCTAGTAATATAATTCGTCTGTTCTAAGATTAAGAAAACGCTGAGTGGCAAAGAAAGTACTGATCCAGGTAATAACTACTCCAATTCCAAAAACACCGGCAAACAAAATGACCAGCAGAATTTTGTCTTCCAGAAGGGCTAATTCAGGGAATGTTTTATTTAGGTAATACAACACGACACCTACTCCAATTAGTGCTACAATAGCACCGATCATACCCAGGCGAACGCTTTTCCAAACAAAGGGTTTTCGGATAAATTTTTTGGTCGCTCCTACCATCTGCATGGTTTTTATAATAAAACGCTTGGAGTACACCGATAATCGAATAGAACTGTTGATTAACAACACCGCGATAAAAGTAAAAATAGCACTGACCAGCAATACCCAAAAACTTATTCGCTTGATATTGTCGTTTAATAATGAAATAAGAGGCTTGTCATAAATCACTTCGTCTACAAAATTCTTTTTGGTTATAGATTTTGAAATCTCCTCTATTTTGGCCGGATCCACAAAATCGGCTTTTAGATAGACATCGATAGAGTTTTGCAATGGGTTATACCCAAGAAATTCCATAAAATTTTCTCCAATATCTTTGCTGTGTTCTTCGGCAGCCACATCTTTGGATATAAACTGAGTGGATTTTGTATATTCTGCCAAAGCCAGTGTTTTCTCCAGTTGTTTTATTTCAATTTCTTTGGCGGTATCTTTTAGATAGATGGTTAACGCAATTTTTTCTTTGAAGTGATCGGCTACTTTTTTGGTATTAAGCACCAAAAGACCTAAGAGTCCTAATAAAAATAGCACTAACGATATACTAATAACCACCGAAAAATAGGAAGAGATTAGCCGTCGTTTTTGATATTTTTCGAAAGAAGAACTCATAAAGAAATATTTTGCAGTAAAAATAGTAAACTTAACTAACTTTGATAAGTGAATAACGCATTCTTATTTACGATATTTTTACAAGGACAGAAAAGCGCTTTCCTTTTTTGTATAAAGGAGTAGAAGAAAGCTATTTTTTAGTCAACAAACAGTTTTAATCATACAAAACCATAGATAATGCACACAGTTATTATTGGAGTTGGAGGTGTTGGGGGATATTTTGGAGGAAAGATTTCTAATTCAAATCAAAAAGTAACGCTTGTAGCCAGAGGGCAGCATCTGGAAGCTATACAAAATAATGGACTACAAGTAAAAAGTATACAAGGTGATTTTGTAACTCATCCGTATATGGTAACCGATGATATCACTGAAGTTGAAAAGGCAGATCTTATTTTGATTTGTACCAAATCCTGGCAGGTCATAGAAGCAGCGAAAATGGTAATTCCTTTACTTAAAGAGGGTACTGTAGTAATGCCATTACAAAATGGAGCAGATAATATCGAAAAATTGCTTTCGGTTTTGCCCCCAAAACATGTGGTAGGAGGATTGTGCAAGATCTACAGCAAGATTGAAGATTATGGTGTGATTTCTCATTTTGGACACGATCCCGAGGTTGTTTTTGGGGAGATTGACAAAAACAAAACCGAGAGAATACAAAAGATAAAACAGTTGTTTGATACTGCTGGTTTTCGAAATACCATTTCTGAAGATATTTACGTAGATATCTGGAGTAAGTTTATGTTCATTGCTACGGTAAGTGGATTGGGCGCACTTACTCGCATCACTATAGGAGAAATGTATGAAAATACAGGGACAAAATCCATTTTAGAACAAACAGCTACAGAAATTTTTAAAGTGGGGATGGCCAAAGGTGTACAATTGCCAGATGATTTGGTGTCTCGTATTATGAATTTTATCGGTAAGCAGCCTTATGATTCTACTGCCTCTACCCAACGTGACATTTTAGAAGGTCGCCCTTCAGAATTGGATAATTTTAATGGATTTATTGTAAAAGAAGGAGAGAAACTAGGAATTGCAACACCAGTAAATTCTTTTATTTACAGTTGTTTACAGCCTATGGAAGCTAAAGCAAGAAGTTAGGAGATTTGCAAATAGCGAAGCGTTCAAAATCCTTTTACAAAGAATATGCAGGCAAAAGCTTCGGGATGCAGGAACGGAAATATGGAGTGACGCGAAGTTTTGTTTGTGGTTTTCAATTGGAAATTGAAAAATTCCTTGTAAAAGGTGTCTTTTTCTTTGTTTCATTTCTTTTGGACAAGCAAAAGAAATGAAAGCGTAGTGAAATGATAATTACTTAATAGGATAAATCTGTTTAACTCGCATAAAATCGTAAATTTGCGATCTTAATTTTAGATTGATGAGCTACGATTTTAATTCCCTAGAAGCCAAATGGCAAAAATATTGGGCAGAGAACCAAACGTTCAAAGCAGAGAATAACAGTTCTAAACCAAAATATTATGTTCTGGATATGTTTCCATATCCTTCTGGAGCAGGTTTGCATGTAGGGCATCCTCTGGGATATATCGCTAGCGATATTTATGCCCGTTACAAAAGACATAAAGGGTTTAATGTATTGCATCCGCAAGGGTATGATTCTTTTGGATTACCTGCAGAGCAATATGCCATACAAACAGGTCAGCATCCGGCTATTACCACCAAAGAAAATATCACCAGATATCGCGAGCAATTGGATAAAATTGGATTTTCTTTTGACTGGAGCCGTGAGGTAAGAACTAGTGACCCTTCTTTTTATAAATGGACACAATGGATCTTTATCCAATTGTTTAATTCCTGGTATGATTTTGATAGCGACAAGGCCAGAGCTATTACTGATTTGGAAGCTGTTTTTTCTGAAAAAGGAAATGCGACAGTAAATGCTAGTTGTGATGAAGATGTTACAATTTTTAGTGCAGATCAGTGGAATGCTTTTTCTTCAAAAGAAAAGCAGGAGGTATTATTAAAATATAGACTTACCTATTTGGCAGAGACAGAAGTTAATTGGTGTCCGCAATTAGGAACGGTATTAGCCAATGACGAAATCGTAAATGGCGTTTCAGAACGTGGAGGGTACCCTGTAATTCGTAAAAAAATGACGCAGTGGAGTATGCGAATCTCGGCATATGCACAACGTCTATTGGATGGATTGCAAACCATCGATTGGCCGCAGCCATTAAAAGATTCTCAAACCAATTGGATCGGCAGATCACAAGGAGCAAGTGTAGTTTTTAATGTAAAAGATCACGATGAAGTAATTGAAGTATTTACTACACGTCCTGATACTATTTATGGAGTTAGTTTTATGACTTTGGCTCCAGAACACGAATTGGTGCAAAAAATCACAACTGCTGATCAAAAGCAAGAAGTTGAAGCTTATATAGAAGCCACAGCCAAGCGAAGTGAACGTGAGCGTATGGCGGATGTAAAAACCATTAGCGGAGTATTTACAGGAGCCTATGCAGAGCATCCTTTTACCAAAGAACCTATCCCGGTTTGGATTGGGGATTATGTTTTGGCGGGTTATGGTACCGGAGCAGTTATGGCTGTACCATGTGGAGATCAAAGAGATTATGATTTTGCCAAGCATTTTGATATTACTATCCCTAATATTTTTGATGGAGTTGATATTTCTGAAGAAGCTTTTGCTGACAAAGACACTACAGTAATCGCAAATTCAGATTTCTTAAATGGATTGAGCTATAAGGAAGCCACCAAAAAAGCGATCGAGGAGTTAGAAAAGTTAGGTCAGGGAGAAGGAAAGATCAATTATAGGTTACGTGATGCGGTATTTAGTAGACAGCGTTACTGGGGAGAGCCATTCCCGGTGTATTATGTAGACGGAATGCCTCAAATGATTGCTAAAGAGCATTTACCGATACAATTGCCAGAGGTAGAAAAATATTTGCCAACCGAGACTGGAGAACCTCCGTTAGGAAGAGCAACGGTTTGGGCATGGAACACCGATACCAATGAGGTAGTATCCAATGATCAAATTGATCATAAAACTGTATTTCCTTTAGAATTGAATACCATGCCAGGTTGGGCAGGTAGTTCGTATTATTTTAATAGATATATGGATCCTCGTAACGAGGAAGAGGTTTTTTCCAGGGAAGCAATTACCTATTGGAAAGAAGTGGACCTATATATTGGAGGTAGCGAACACGCTACTGGGCATTTGTTGTATTCTCGTTTTTGGCAAAAATTCTTGTTTGATCGTGGATATGTACCTGTAGATGAGTTTGCCAAAAAGTTGATCAACCAAGGAATGATTTTGGGAACGAGTGCGATAGTGTATCGTGTGAGCGGAACAAATACTTATGTAAGTAAAGGATTAAAGGATCATCATGAGACTGAAGAGCTACGTGTAGATGTGAATTTGATCAATAGTTCTGACGAATTGGATGTTGACGCCTTGAGAAACTGGCAGCCTCAATTTAAGGATGCAGAGTTTTTGTTAGAAGATGATAAATATGTTGTAGGGAGAGAGGTTGAAAAAATGTCCAAGCGATGGTTTAACGTAGTTAATCCAGATGATATATGTAATGATTATGGAGCAGATACCTTACGTTTGTACGAAATGTTTTTGGGACCATTAGAGCAGGCAAAACCTTGGAACACCGCTGGAATTACAGGAGTACATTCTTTCTTGAAAAAATTATGGAAGTTATACCATAACGGAGATACTTTTGAGGTTACGGATGCCGAGCCCACCAAGGATAATTTGAAAACATTGCATAAAACGATCAAAAAGGTTGAAGAGGATATAGAAAACTTCTCATTCAATACCTCGGTAAGTACATTTATGATTGCTGTTAATGAATTAACTGCTCAGAAATGTAATAGTAAACAGATTTTAGAATCGTTGTTGGTATTGATTTCACCATATGCGCCTCACGTCGCAGAAGAATTATGGAGTCGATTAGGGCATGAAAATTCGATTTCAACGGCTTCTTTTCCAAAATTTGATGCTTCACACTTGGTTGAAAGCGCAAAGGTATATCCAATTTCTTTTAATGGGAAAAAACGATTCGAATTAGAGTTGCCATTAGATATGAGTAAAGAGGATATAGAAGCTGCAGTAATGGCTCACGAAAAAACACAACAGCAACTTGCCGGAAGAGCACCTAAAAAGGTAATAGTCGTTCCAGGTAAGATTGTAAATGTAGTGGGATGATAAAATTCACTAGATGAAATTAAAAAAAAGACCGCTTTATTTCTATAAAGCGGTCTTTTTTTTAAATATATCCAATTAGTAGGTTACTCTTCCTGGTTTTTTACGTACTACTCTGTCATTTCCCTGTTTAAATTCAACAATTTCATCTTCCTTTGGTGGAGTGGTAGCAGTTCCTCCAAATACCATTGTCAAAGCACTTTTGTTCAATTCTTTTGCACCCCATTTTTTTAACGAATTGTTATTTCTGTGTTTCATTGGTTTTCTGTTTTAGAAAAAAATTATATTTGATTAAGATATTGCTTTTTTGCTTGGGAAGCAACAATTTTTCAATGGTTTAGGGAAATGGAGTATATGTTGACTGTTTATTTTACGCATCTGTTATTGCTAGGGTTTGATTTTGTAGAGCTGTTAGGGTTGATTGCGGCCATCTTAACCACTGCGGCATTTTTACCACAGGTGTATAAAACCTGGAAAACAAAATCTACCGATAGTTTATCACTATCGATGTTGCTTATTTTTGTTTCGGGTGTGCTCAGCTGGTTGGTTTATGGTTTTTTGATAAATAGTTTTCCTATCATCCTGGCTAATTTTGTTACTGCAATTTCCGGAATACTTCTTCTTTATTTTAAAATCCGATATAAAAATTAATAAAAATTAGAAGGTTTGCTGATTTTTAACAATTTAAATTAAAACCTGTCAAAATTATCAATAAAATATTTTTGAAGGGGTATTTATTGTTTTATTTCATAAAAACAGCTATTTTCGACCAAAAAATAAGAATATGATAATTGGTGTTCCTAAGGAAATCAAGAATAATGAAAACAGAGTAGGTGTAACGCCTGCTGGAACCATGGAATTGGTTAGACATGGTCATACTGTTTATATTCAAAAGGATGCTGGTCTTCAGAGTGGATTTAGTGATGAAGAGTACATAGGTGCAGGAGGAAAAATTTTACCTACTATTGAGGATGTTTATCAAACAGCTGAAATGATCATCAAGGTAAAAGAGCCTATTGAGCCAGAATATAAGTTGATCAAGAAAGATCAATTGTTATTTACCTATTTTCATTTTGCTTCTAGCGAGGTGTTGACCAAAGCAATGATCGATAGTGGATCAGTTTGTGTTTCTTATGAAACTGTTGAAGATCCTGATCGTAGTTTACCGTTATTAACTCCTATGAGCGAGGTTGCCGGAAGAATGTCTATTCAGCAAGGAGCTAAATATTTAGAAAAACCTTTAAAAGGAAGAGGTATCCTATTAGGAGGGGTACCTGGTGTAGCACCGGCCAAAGTATTGATTCTTGGTGGTGGTGTAGTAGGAACTCAAGCTGCAAAAATGGCTGCGGGTATGGGAGCAGATGTAACCATTCTTGATATCAGTCCAAAACGATTGAAATATCTGGATGATGTGATGCCAGCCAATATTAATACAGAATATTCAAACGAGTATACCATCCGTAAGCATATCAAGACATCAGATTTGATCGTAGGAGGAGTATTGATTCCTGGTGCCAAAGCACCAAAATTAATCACTCGTGATATGTTGAAAGAAATGCGTCCGGGAACTGTCTTGGTAGATGTTGCTGTGGATCAAGGAGGATGTTTTGAGACGACCAAGCCTACAACGCATCAGGACCCAGTATATATTATTGATGATGTGGTGCATTATTCTGTGGCAAATATGCCAGGAGCAGTGCCATATACCTCTACTTTGGCACTTACGAATGTCACTTTGCCATATGCTGTTCAATTAGCAAATAAAGGTTGGAAGAAGGCATGTGCAGAGAATGAGCCACTTAAAAAAGGATTAAATGTTATTAATGGAGATGTAGTGTATCCCGCTATTTCAGAGGCGTTTGAGCTTCCATTACACGACGTGAATGATTATATAAGTTAAACTCGACTTATTGGCTAACTCAAGTTTATTTAACCTTAGACCTCGTCATTTTGGCGAGGTTTTTGCTTTTTTTATTGTACATTTAATACAATAAAAAGTAAAAGTTATGATGGGATATTATGTCATTGCAGGAATCATCTTTTTGGTGAGTTCTTTTGTAAGCAATAGACTCAAAAGCAAGTTTAAAGAATATTCTAAAATTCATCTTCGTAACGGAATGAGCGGTGCAGAAATCGCAACCAAAATGTTACAGGATAATGGTATTAACGATGTACAGGTAATTTCTACACCAGGAATGCTTACCGATCACTATAACCCTCTAAAAAAGACTGTTAATCTAAGTGAAGGAGTGTATCATCAGCGTAATGCCGCGGCAGCAGCAGTTGCAGCACACGAGGTAGGACATGCAGTACAGCACGCTACAGCTTATAGTTGGTTGACTATGCGATCTAAGATTGTTCCGGCTGTGGGTATGGCAAGTAAATTGTCGAATATCGTTATTATGGCTGGTTTAGTGCTTTCGGCTTCAGGAATGTTGCTAGGGAATACTATATTTCTAGTAGGGATACTGCTATTTGCGGTAACTACCCTATTTGCATTTATCACCCTTCCCGTAGAATATGATGCCAGTAATAGGGCTTTGGCTTGGTTAGAGAATAATAGAATGCTTACCTCAGAAGAACATGCTGGCGCAAAAGATGCATTAAAGTGGGCTGCCAGAACCTATGTAGTAGCCGCACTTGGTTCTTTAGCAACCTTGCTATATTTTATATCTATATTTATGGGTAGAAGAGATTAAAAATACTTTATCCGAATATGAAAAAGCCTCTTGTTTGATATGCAAGAGGTTTTTTTAGATATTAATTTGTCTATCAATTTGTTGGTCGAGAGAAATGAAAGTTTCTGTACGCGAAACACCTTCAATAGCTTGTATATTTTTATTCAAAACATTCATCAAGTGCTCATTATCTTTGCATAGTATTTTGATGAATATCGACCAGTTTCCTGTTGTGTAATGGCACTCGATAACTTCTGGGATTTCTTTCAGTTCCTTTACGGCTTTGGGATTGCTTACGGCTTTGTCCAAAAACACACCCACAAACGCCATGGTTTTATATCCTAAGATTTTTGGATCTATAATGAATTTAGAACCCGCAATAAGGCCTGAAGCTTCAATTTTACGTAGCCTTTGATGGATTGCTGCCCCAGAGATACCTACTTTTCGTGCTATTTCAAGGATAGGTCTGCGGGCATCTTCCATAAGATTACGCAAAATTTCTTTGTCAATACCATCAATTTTTAAAGTAGTATTTTGGTTTTTCATAGAATTGAGATTTCAATTTTTAATCAAAAATACAATTCTATAGTAGAAAAGAAAGTTAAAAACTTACAAATGAAGAAATTTGTAAGTTGTGATTAAGAGTATTATCCTTTTACTCCATCCGGATTATAACCTAAATAGTCCCGTTCTTTTTCTTTAAAAATGATATCATAATCTTCTAGTTCCTGAAGAATAGGATCGTATACCTCTTTATGGATAGGAATTTGTACTCCTGTTAGTGAAACTTCATTATTTAAGATCTTTAAAGCGACCATTGCTACGGGTAGACCAACGGTCCTGGCCATTGCTGTGTAGGTCTGATTTTCTCCAAGGCAAACCATGGTGGCATCTATTTGTTGTCTTTTTCCGTCAAGTTCGTAACCAAATTTATGATACATTACAATCATATCTTTGTCTTCGGGATCCAAGCTCCACTTTTCGGTAAGTATTTTTTGAAGAATTTGAGCAGGAGTAGCATTGGCAATTCCGACTTTCTTATTTGGGTTAAAGAGATCAAGCTCTTGCAATTTTTCCCACATGATATCGTCTTGATCTATCTTTAGATAATGGCGTAGTTTTAGCTCCGCAGAATCTGTGGGAGAATAGGCTAAGAAAGAGTTGATAAAATCGCGATAACTCATGTTTTCAGAATTTTCGATAGTATAGTCATCTGCCGTCATTCCTAATTGAACAAAAGTATTCCACGCTCTGGAGAATCCAACGCGTCTGATCGTTCCTCGATACAACGTAAGTATATCATCAAGACCATAAATGCTTTGATACTTCAGAGAATTTCGATTGGCATAAGCTTCAAATTTGCCATATCCTTCTACTTCCAAAAACTCAGTTCGTCGAAACAGTTTATGATAAGGGATGTATTTGTAAGCGCCTTCTTGTAAGAACTTCGCTGCTCCACCTTGTCCAGCTACGACGACATTACGAGGGTTCCAGGTAAACTTATAGTTCCATAGATTAGAATCACTTTCAGGAGCTACCAAACCACCGGTAAAGGATTCAAAAAGAATCAGTTTTCCTCCCTTGTTTCTAATGCGATCGATCACTTGCATGGCGCTCATATGATCAATACCCGGGTCAACACCTATTTCATTCATAAATAAGAGCCCCTTGCGTTTCACATCATCTTGTAATTCTTGCATTTCAGGACTTACATACGAGGCAGTGACCATGTTTTTGCCAAATTTCAGACAATCTTTGGCTACTTCAATATGAAATCGTGCGGGCAACATAGAAATAACAATATCTGCTTCTGAAATCGCTTTTTGTCTTGAATCTTCATCAAAAACATCTAACACAATGGCTTTGGTATTGGGGTGATCACCAGCCAGCTTTTCTGCATTTTGCAACGAAATATCTCCTATAGTGATACATAGGTTTTCACTCGTGGATTTATCCTGAAAATACTTGATTAACACCGCAGTAGATTTTCCCGCGCCAATAACTAAGATGTTACGCATAGCCGATTATTTTGATAACTTTAATACGAATGTAGTAAATACCTAAAAAAATAAGAATGCTATCCTATTACATTCGTTATGTTTCTGGTAAATTTGTGTTTAAAATTTCTTTTTTATCTCAATCAATAGTCAAATTGAATCGAAACTACAATGAACAAAACAATTTTGATTACCGGCGCTTCTCTTGCTTTAACCGCAGTACTTTTTGGTGCTTTTGGGGCACATGGTTTAGAAAAACTAGTAGATGCCAAGAACATTGCTTCATTTAATACAGGAGTGCGATATCAAATGTATCACGCTATAGTTTGTATTATTTTAGGGAATATGAATGTTTTGGAATCTTCTTCCAAAAAACGAATCTTTTATCTTTTTGTGGCTGGAATTGCTCTTTTTTCAGGATCAATATACCTTTTGGTATTGGATGAAGTGTTAGGGATTTCTTTGTCAAGTATTGGTTTTATTACACCTTTGGGAGGTTTTTTGTTAATTTTTGGATGGATTTTCTTTATTATATCTCTTGTTAAGATTAAGTCAAATTTTTGAAGGTTAGTGTAATTATTATTTATAATTTTGCATGTACATAACATACACAACATATTTTTATGGGAACACTGTATCCAACTACGAAAACGTTTTCGTTAAAGAATTACGGTATTGAAGATGCTACTATGCACTACCAATTGTCTGCTGAAGAATTAGAACAAGAGGTAGTAAAAAAGGGCCAGGGAGAAATCACTAAATCGGGAGCATTAGCGATCAAAACAGGAGAGTTTACAGGACGATCTCCTATGGACCGTTTTATTGTGAAAGATGATATCACCAAAGACAAGATTTGGTGGGGTGATATTAATATTCCTTTTGAGCCAGAAGCATTTGATAAACTTTATGACAAGGTAACTAAGTATTTGTCTGGAAAGGAAATTTATGTAAGAGATAGTTACGCTTGTGCTGATCCGGAATATAGATTAAATATTCGAGTGATCAACGAATATCCGTGGTCGAACATGTTTGCTTATAATATGTTTTTGAGGCCTACTGCAGAGGAGTTAAAAGATTTTGACCCTGAGTGGACAGTAATCAATGCGCCTGGTTTTATGGCGGATGCTGGTGTTGATGGAACTAGACAGCATAACTTTGCGATTTTAAATTTTGGAAGAAAAATTGCACTTATTGGAGGAACAGGATATACTGGCGAGATCAAAAAAGGTATTTTCTCTGCCTTAAACTTTATTCTTCCTGTAGAACGTGATGTATTACCAATGCACTGTTCTGCAAATATTGGTAACGAAGGAGATACTGCAATCTTCTTTGGGCTTTCGGGAACAGGTAAAACTACACTTTCTACAGATCCTAACCGCAAGTTGATTGGTGATGATGAGCACGGATGGACGAATGAGAACACCATATTCAATTTTGAAGGAGGTTGCTATGCAAAAGTAATTGATCTATCTTCAGAGAAAGAGCCAGAGATCTATGGAGCAATCAAAAAAGGAGCTATTCTTGAAAATGTAATCATAGATGACAATGGCGAGGTTGATTTTGCTGATACTTCTATTACGCAGAATACCAGAGTAAGTTACCCTATTCATCATATTGAAAATATTCAGGTGCCTTCTATCGGGAAGGATACCAAAAATATATTTTTCCTTACGGCAGATGCTTTTGGAGTATTGCCTCCGATTTCAAAGTTAACACCTAGTCAAGCGGCATATCACTTCATATCAGGATATACGGCAAAGGTGGCAGGTACAGAAGCAGGAGTTGTAGAGCCACAGCCTTCTTTTTCTGCATGTTTTGGAGCTCCGTTTATGCCTTTGCATCCTACAAAGTACGCAGAGATGCTGATAGAGAAGATGCAGGAAACCGGAGTTAATGTATGGTTGGTGAACACAGGATGGACTGGTGGACCTTATGGAGTAGGAACACGTATTAAGTTGAAATATACACGTGCAATGATTCAAGCGGTATTGAATGGTGATTTAGGACTGTATTCTTATGATGATTATCATATTCACTCGGTATTTGGAGTGGCGCAGCCTAGAACTTGCCCAGGAATTCCTGATACCGTTTTAAGCCCTAGAGCAACATGGAATGATGATGAGGCGTACTATACCACAGCATTTAAATTAACGAATGCGTTCAGAGAGAATTTCAAAAAGTTTGAATCTTATGCTAATGAGGAGATCCGAAGAGGAGGGCCTCAGCGATATGGATTCTAAGAACTATAGATAATGTATTAAAAAAGGGTTTGAATAATTTCAAACCCTTTTTTGTTTTAGTTAGTTGTTGGATAACCTGGTTTTTTCCGGTTATCTATTTTTTGTTTACTTCTTTAATGTATTTCTGAAGCGCCATAGTCATAGAAGGAGTTTCAGGAGTTGGAGCCTGAATGTTTACCACCAATCCATGCTCTTCTGCAGCTTTTACGGTAGAGTTTCCGAATACAGCAATGCGAGTGTTGTTTTGTTTGAAATCAGGAAAGTTTTCGAACAAAGATTTTATACCAGATGGACTAAAAAATACAAGAACATCATAAAATACATCTCTTAGGTCCGAAAGGTCGCTTACCACAGTTCTGTAAAAAATCCCTTGCTTCCAATCTACTTTCAATGTGTCTAAAGTATTAGGAATCTCTGGTTTTAATTTATCTGAAGACGGTAATAGGAATTTTTCGTTTTTGTACTTCTTGATCAATGGAGATAATTCCTGGAAAGTACGCTTACCTACATATATCTTTCTTTTTCTGTATACTACATATTTCTGCAAGTAATATGCTACCGCCTCACTTTGGCAGAAGTATTTCATAGTATCGGGTACTTTGTAACGCATTTCTTCAGCAATTCTGAAAAAATGGTCTACAGAGTTCCGGCTTGTAAGAATAATAGCAGAGTATTGTGATAAATCCACTTTCTGCAGCCTTACTTCCTTTGCATCTACTCCTTCTACATGAATAAAAGGAATAAAGTCGATTTTTACTTTTTCCCTTTCTTCTAAGTCAAAATAAGGTGAATTTTCTACTTTAGGCTCTGGTTGTGAGACCAAAATTGTTTTCACTTTCATATATTATTCTTTTCTAACGTTCCTAAATCCTATTTAACTTACCAGCTTGTATAGTATAAAATAAGGTGCGATTTCAAGTGCGCAAAGATACAAAATAAAATAAAACAAGTGGTTTAAAATGATATTTTCATTTTTCTTGTAAAAAGAAATCATCACGATCATATTCAAAATAACCAAAAGGATAAATATGATTAAGAAGGCAATTTGGGAGGCTTGAAATGTATATATAAATACAATATTTATGGGGAGTAATATCAACCCCATAAAATTACGGTAAGAAACTTTATAAAATAGATATTCGTCGATCACGGTGTCGATAGAAAAAATGGTGGCTACTATTTTCTCTATCAATAATTTAAAAATCACAATAAAGGTGTATACAATAGCAATTTTAAAAAATAAATTAAGCTCAAAAGATTGTACTTCCCATTGGAATACCTCTACCCCAAGATATAAAAACAGGGATGCTGAAACGATTTGCATGAGTAACAAAAGGCTATTAAAAACAGTAGAAAGACGATTTGCTTTTTGACTCGATAGAATGTATTTATTGGTGCTAAAAAGCATAATAAACTCATTAAATCGTAGAGCATTGAGACGCTTTGCTGCAACCAACAGGGAAAGGCATGCCAAAATCAAAATGGTAAGCCAATTGGTGGATAGTATTTCTCTAGTGACGAATTCCATAATATATGCAGGGCTAAAATTACAATCAATTAACTTATAAAAACAAAAAAATATCTAGTAATTATTTGCCTATATTTGCGTGAAAAATAGCCTAGATGGTAGATGCTGTAGTCATAATCCCTACCTATAACGAGATTGAAAATGTAGAACGTATCGTCAAAAATGTGTTTTCTCTGCAAAGAGGTTTTCATATTTTGATTGTAGACGATAATTCTCCTGATGGAACGGCCGCCGAAGTGAAAAAAATGCAATCCGAGTTTCCAGAACGTTTGTTTTTGGTAGAACGAGAGGGGAAATTGGGTTTAGGCACTGCTTACATAACTGGTTTCAAATGGGCCTTAGAACGATCTTACGAATTCATTTTTGAAATGGATGCAGATTTTTCACATAATCCCAACGATTTGATTCGATTATATAATGCGTGTGCTAAAGGTAGTTCACATGTTGCTATAGGTTCCAGATATGTTACAGGTGTCAATGTGGTAAACTGGCCAATGAGCAGAGTTTTGCTGTCGTGGTTTGCCTCTAGATACGTACGTTTTATAACTGGAATGGATATTCATGACACAACTGCGGGATTTATCTGTTATAAAAGAGAGGTATTGCAACGCATTAATCTCGACAAAATTAAGTTTATGGGGTATGCTTTTCAGATCGAAATGAAATTCAAAGCCTATTTGCTGAAATTTAAAATAAAAGAGGTTCCAGTAATTTTTACTGATAGAACCAGAGGAAATTCCAAAATGAGTAAAGGAATTATTTCTGAAGCTGTATTTGGGGTAATAACAATGAAATTGAAAAGCTTATTTAAAAGTTACGAAATATGATTATGGATAGTGTGCTTATCAAGAATGCCAATATCGTAAATGAAGGAAAAATTACTAATGGGGATGTATATATAGAAAAAGGGGTGTTTAAAGAAATTGCACCTCAGATTAGTGCAAAATCTCCAGATGTACATATTTTTGATGCCGAAGGAAAGTATTTGATCCCAGGAGTAATTGATGATCAGGTTCATTTTAGAGAACCGGGACTTACGCACAAAGCAACGATCGAAACAGAATCGAGAGCTGCAGTTGCTGGAGGTATTACTTCGTTTATAGAGCAACCGAATACGGTCCCTCAAGCAACAACTATAGAACGCTTGGAGGAAAAATATACCATAGCTTCCAAAACCAGTTATGCGAATTATTCGTTTATGTTTGGAGGTACCAACGATAACCTCGAAGAGATTTTAAAAGTAAATCCAAAAAACGTCGCAGGTCTGAAACTGTTTTTAGGTTCTTCTACAGGAAATATGTTGGTCGATAATCCCGAAGTATTAGAGAAGATATTTTCTTCTACGGATTTATTAATCGCTGTACACTGTGAGGATGAACAGACAATAAGAGATAATACTGCCACTTACAAGGAAAAATATGGGGATGATATTCCTATCGAATTTCACCCTAAGATAAGAAGTGAAGAAGCATGTTACTTGTCTTCTTCTAGAGCGATCGAATTGGCAAAGAAAACAGGAGCTCGACTTCATGTATTCCATTTATCAACTGCCAAAGAAATGGAGTTGTTTACTAACAAAATACCATTGGAGGAGAAAAAAATTACTGCAGAGGTATGTATTCATCACTTATGGTTTTCTGAAGAGGATTATAAAGAAAAAGGCGCGTTGATCAAATGGAATCCTGCAGTAAAAACAGCCGAAGATCGAGATGCTTTGTTCGAAGCTTTATTGAATGATACTATTGATGTGATTGCAACCGATCACGCACCACATACCAAGGAAGAAAAGGATAATGTGTATACCAAGGCACCTTCGGGAGGGCCATTAGTACAACATGCACTACCAGCGATGCTGGAATTCTATCATCAGGGAAAAATCAGCCTAGAGAAGATTGTAGAAAAAATGTGTCATAGTCCTGCGAGATTGTTTCAGGTAGAAAAACGTGGGTATATCAAAGAAGGATACTTTGCTGATGCCGTTTTGGTGGATCTTAATGCGCCATGGACGGTAAATAAGGAAAATGTAGCGTACAAATGTGGTTGGTCTCCTTTTGAGGGAACCACCTTTAAATCAAGAATTACACATACCTTTATCAATGGAAGCTTAGTCTATAAGAACTTTAAATGGTATGATGTAAAGAATGGAAAGCGATTAACGTTTACAAGATAATGAAGAAGTTAATACTAATATTTATCTTATGCATACTCTCTTGCCAGAGTATTGATACTCCCGAAGAACCGGAAACCGTTTTGGAGGAGGAGCTTATGATCAATATCCTTACCGACATTGCTTTTATACGAGCTGCAAAAACTTCTAGTAGAAAGGTATTTGATGAAAAAGGGATCAACCCTGAATCTTATATTTTAAGAAAGTATGGAGTGGATAGTATTGTCTTTGCCGAAAATAATGCATGGTATGGAGGGCAATTAGAACGCTATAAGGAAATGTTTACCATAGTAAAAAGCAATATAGAGGTTTCTAAAATAAAGTATGAAAAACTGAAAAAAGAGGAAGACTCGATCAAAAAGGTGCAAGATTCCATCAAAAAAGCCAAGGGTGATAAGAAAGATGATAAAAAGGATAAAAAGAATAAAAAAAATAAAAAGAAAGAGTTAGAGATTGATGACGCTAAAAACCGAGCGATCGAAGAAGAAATGGAAAAAGCTCGAGTAAAGCGATTCAATAACCTTTCAGGAAAAGAGTAGCAGCTTCTTCAATAGATTTTTGTACGGGTTCGAATTTATAATCTAAAGTCTTCTTGATTTTGTCATTTTTGTAAAGGGAGGTGGATAGTGCACTTCGTATTGAAGACTTAAAAATGGACCGCTTTGTTCTAAATAAAAAATGACTTATTCGTTGTAATTGATAGGCAAAATTTAACAAGAAAGGCGTGGCTAATTTTGTAGGTGCAGGTTTTTGTAAAGCCAAAGCAATTTTTGAGAATGCTTCCTGATAGCTTAAGTGCTCTCCTACTAGTACATAACGTTCATTTTTATGATCTTCTTCCATCAATCTATACATGCAAGTAATCACGTCATTTACGCTTACATAACCTGATGTTCCTGAAGTGTAATATTTCATGCCTGCATGAATTCTTTTAAATAAAAATCCACTGCCTCCATCATAAAACCCTGGGCCTAGAATGATCCCGGGATTTACAATTACAGCATCCAAACCTTCTTGAACACCTCTCCAAACTTCCATTTCAGCTCCGTACTTGGTAATTGCATATACGGAATTTAAAGCTTCCGGATTCCATTCAGAAGTCTCGTCGGCAGGACTGCCTGAGGTGTTTTCTCCAAGAGCAGCAATAGAACTTACATGACATACTTTGTTAACGCCATGTGCTAAGCTAAGATTGATGATGTTTGCAGTACCATCAATATTAACCTTGCGTAGTTTTTTGAAATGGGAAGGGTTAAAACTAATTTTTGCAGCGCAATGATAGACTTTGGTGATACCAACAAAAGCCTCGGATAGCTCAGGGATATTGTTAATGTCTGTTTGTACCCATTCGATAGCTTCAAATGCAGCCTCTTGATTGGGCAAATAGTGTAAAAAGATTTTTCTCGAATATTCCTTTTTACGATCAGAGCGGTACAGGGCGCGTACAGGTAACTTCTCCTCTACAAGTTGAACTAATAAGTGTGTGCCTACCAGGCCTGTTGCTCCTGTTACTAAAACCATAGTGTGTGTTCTGCAATGCTAAAGTAATGAATTAAGCTCTTATATGAGGCTTTTTCATCTTTCTTTGATAGATAAAATACATCCCTAAAAGTAGTGCTAAAACACCAATTCCAATACCCCAGTACCATATCGGATTATTAGAAAAGTTGATAGGTGTATCTTCTCCAACCAGGTAAAAAGCTCCCCAATAGAAAGGATGAGTACGATTTACATTAGCCGATTGTAAATAACTCAATTTAGCCTGTTGTAAAGCCTTGCTTTTTGGCATTCCTTTTTTAAGGTTGGTATAAAAATATTTCATTAACTCTGGAGTAGTTTGGTCTGATACTTCCCAACTTGTTAATAATAGGCTTTTAGTCCCGGCATATTGAAATGCATTTCCCAAGCTCATTATTCCTTCGCCTTTTGCAATTTTTCCTGTACCTGTATTACAAGCACTTAATACGGTTAACTCCGCAGGAATGTCCAAGGCAAACAATTCGTGACCGTATAGTAAATTATCTTCTAGGGTATCTTTACTTTTGGTAAAAAACAATCTTGAGTTTTCTGGTCTTTCGTTGTCTACTTCACCGTGCAATGCCAGGTGCAATATGTTATATTTTTCTGCATTCTTCTTGAAGTTAGTTTCTATGGCTTGAGATCCATAAAAATATTGCCCATCTATAATGTTAGAGATCGCTCTAATTTCTTCACGAGTTCCAGGTAAATCGTCTCCGGTGTCACGAAGGGTGGCAAGACTCACCATTGTATTGTCATTAGTATTGGTGCTATCAGAAAACGAGAACGCTAGACACTCTTGCAGGATTTTATTCGTTCCTTTGGTCGTTTGAGTTTTAAACAAAAGCGTTGCAGAATTCGCATAGTTAATAGCATACTCTTT
Source organism: Aquimarina sp. AWH4_224 (assembly GCF_056160245.1). Classification (NCBI taxonomy): domain Bacteria; kingdom Pseudomonadati; phylum Bacteroidota; class Flavobacteriia; order Flavobacteriales; family Flavobacteriaceae; genus Aquimarina; species Aquimarina sp. AWH4_224. The sequence continues at coordinate 207,173 of NZ_JBSWWU010000004.1, forward strand.
TAAAAGATAAGGGAAGTTTTTCGGGTTGTTTGATGGATCATTTTGGGTAAGCAACAGATCAAAATTAAGATGCCAAAGCGGTCCGTCGGGAACAATGATCAGTTGGTCTCCATCAAGCTGATCTTTTACAGGAGCAATTAACAACTGGTGTAAGGCGTGCGATAGGGTTTTGAAATTCTTTGTATTTTTTGATGTGATCGCCTTACGATAGGCTTCTATTTGATCATTTAATCCTGGAGTATTAAGTTCCTTGACTACAAAATTGTTTTTTGAAATAGTAAAAGCATAAGTGATGCTATCTGTTGTAAAGAATTCCAAAAGAGTGGTTTTGTCGTCTAGTTTTTGTTGCACATCTTCTACTGATATGACGTGGTTGTCGTATTTTAAAAGGTGGTATTTGGGGTAGTCATCGTAAATTTTTTTGTATAAGGAATCTTGTCTCGTGTTAATGTAAAACAATTCGTTTTCAAAAGCATTTAATTTAGTAGAATCGATAGTATGATTTTTATTTTCTTTGGCAATTTGGGATTGGTAGAAAGAATGATTAATTCTTAGTTCCTTTTCTAGTTCTAATATATTTTTTGGTAATTCTGAGAATTTTTTAGCATTGATATCATTTACTATCCCTTTCAATACGCTTGCTTTGCTTTTTTCAGCAAGATTAAATACTTTTAATGAAGGACCGTCTTTTTCTTTTTTGATCTTAGAGTTTAGTAGTTGAGCCTCGATAAATTTTGCAAAAACCCCTTTTGTATTTCCTGCAAAATCAAACTTGTCTTTGTGATTATCAATACTTCGTTTTGATAAACCGATTAGTTTTTCTGTTTCTGTGTATTTTTCAATACTTTTTTTAAGATGATCAAAATTATTTTGCTCTTTAAACAAACTCAAATAAGTTATTGCTTCCTTGCTTAAAATTGATAATGCATATTGGCTAGAGTAGTACTTTTCACTTGTAGTTAAATTGCTTTTTTCGATCAAATTTTCCCTATAAGCTTTATTGTAATATTTTAATGCAATTAGATATTTTCTTTGATCATAAAATACGTTACCCAAGCCAAGGAAGGAATCGATAATTTGATAATTATTTTTAGTTCTGTACTTTCTTTCATTTGAAATAGCTTTTTCAAAAAAGTTTAAACTTAAGGGGTATTTTTTTTGAAGATGATAAATGAATCCAATATTATGATACGCTTCGGATAAATGAATACTTTCTTTATTAGATTTTTCAAGAATTCTAGCTCCTTTTAAACAATATTGAAGCCCTAATTCATAGTTTTTTATATCCTGATTTGCGTATATCATACCTATATTCATATAGGTGGTCCCTAAAGATTGATAATTTGATCCGTATAATTTCTCCACAATATCAGCACTCTTTTTATAGTATTGCAAAGCCTTTTTGCTATCACCTTTTGCATTCATAACAACACCAAGATTATTGTAGATTCTTGATGTTTCCTCATGGAGTTCACCATGCAATTCTAATGTAATAGCTAATGAATTTTTATAGTGTACAAGGGCGCTTTCATATTGATGTTTATAATTGTATATGTCTCCTATGTTTGTCAGTACAATTAAAGTGTTGACAGATGTTTTTCCATTTTCAATACCTGAAAAAATTGATAAGGCCTTTTGAAAATAATCTAACGCTTTGTCATAAGCCCCTTTATTCATTAAAATACTTCCAATATTGTTATAAAGAATAGCGATATTTGGATGATTTTCCCCTAGAAGTTCTATCCAAATTGGCAAGGCCTTTTCGTTATAATGGATGGCTTTATTTAGAAAGCCTTTTCTCCGATAAACAATTGCTAGGTCACTGTAAACAATCAATGTGTTTTTGTTTGTTTCCCCATAGTTGTTTTGAGAAATCTTTAGGGCATCTAGATAATGCTTTAAAGCGTTATCGAAATTACCAGTGATATTAAACATTCTTCCTAAATACAGATTAGATTCAAATAATCCATAAATTCCTTTTTTATTTGTGTTTGAAAAAAATGTTAAAGCCTTTTCAAAACTTTCTATTGATTTTGGGTAGTCATTTTGATTGAAATAAACCTTCCCGATTTTTGAATAGCAAGTAGCCTTCTTTTCTTTGATATTATTTTTGTCATAAATAACCAATGCCTCTTTAAAAGATCTTAGAGATTGATCATATTTCTTGTTATTTAATAGTGAATCTCCCTTATCAAAATACTTAGCAGCCAATAGGGTGTCTTTCTCTACCTGGGCATTGACAAGATTACAAGCTAAAGTAAAAAGTAAGATCAATGATATCTTAATCAAAAGAAGTAATTTTTGTCGAGTCATAATAATAATTATATGTTCTTCAAGGGTTAATAGCAAAGTAACTAAAAATGTTACTTTTTTATGGGGGTTATTTTTAACTTATGAATTCTATCAGGTTCCTGTAGCATCATTTCGTCCTTATTTTTATCTTTGTCGCTCTTAAAAAGAACGTTACAAAATGATCAAGAATTTTATCGAAGAATTACAATGGCGAGGGATGTTGCATGATGCTATGCCTGGTACCGAAGAATACCTTAACGAACAAATGCGATCTGCATATGTAGGTTTTGATCCAACAGCAGATTCTTTGCATATTGGTAATCTGGTACCCATCATGTTATTGGCTCACTATCAAAGAGCAGGGCATAAACCTTTTGCGCTGGTTGGTGGAGCAACAGGGATGATCGGTGATCCTTCGGGGAAATCTGCAGAACGTAATCTTCTCGATGAAAAAACACTACGTCATAACCAGGAAGCTATCAAAAGGCAATTAGGTAGGTTTCTTGATTTCGAAAGTGATGCGCCAAATGCTGCGGTGTTGGTGAACAACTACGATTGGATGAAAGAATTTTCGTTTCTAGGTTTTATTAGAGACGTTGGTAAACATATCACCGTAAATTATATGATGGCCAAGGATTCTGTAAAAAACAGAATCTCTTCAGAATCGTCAGAAGGAATGTCTTTTACGGAGTTTACCTATCAATTGGTGCAAGGATATGACTTTTTGCATTTGTATAGAGAACACAAGTGTACGTTGCAAATGGGAGGAAGCGATCAATGGGGTAATATCACCACCGGAACCGAGTTGATACGAAGAATCGCGGGAGGTAAAGGATATGCATTAACGTGCCCATTAATCACCAAATCTGACGGATCCAAATTTGGGAAATCAGAAGGAGGTAATGTGTGGTTGGATGCAAATAGAACTTCTCCTTATAAATTCTATCAATACTGGTTGAATACCAGTGATGAAGATGCTGAAAAGTATATCAAGATCTTCACGTTTTTAAGCAAAGAAGAAATAGAAAGGTTGATTGAGGAGCATAAAGAAGCGCCACATATGCGAATTTTACAAAAAAAATTGGCAGATGAGGTAACTGTGATTGTGCACTCTCAAGAGGATTTGGATAATGCGATAAAAGCGTCGAGTATTTTATTTGGAAAATCTACGTCGTCAGATCTAAAGGAGTTGGATGAAGCCACATTTTTGGATGTTTTTGATGGAGTACCTCAGGCTGAAGTCTCAAAAAACGAAATTTCTGATGGCCTAGATATTATTGGAGCCTTGGCAGAAAAAACAGGTTTTCTAAAATCAAATGGAGAAGCTCGAAGAGCATTGAAGGAAAATTCGATCTCGGTGAATAAAGAAAAAGTAAATGATAGTTTTTCTATCTCAGAAAAAGATTTAATCAATGATCAATTCGTTTTATTACAAAGAGGAAAGAAAAACTACTTTGTAATTAGAGCAGTATAGATCAAGACATATAAAAAACAAAGCCTACCCTTAGCGAGGTAGGCTTTGTCAACTAACCAATCAATTATTGAAAAAAACTTAGCAATTAAAACAGTTCGACGCAACTGATTTAAAAGATCTTTATTACTTCTTGGCTTTTATTTTTTGCCAATTCGTATCTGCTTTTACTTTTAATTTATCTGCACCTTCGTCATTCCATTTGTCCAGGGTATTAATGCCCCAAGAGTTATAGAATAAATACAGTTTTCCGTCTCGTATTTCGAAGGTTTTGGGGTTGATATCTACTTTTTCACTATTTACTGCTACAGCATAGGCACAATAACCACCGTACTGAGGAACATATTTGTCTGGGTTACTTTTGAACTTATCCAGATTTTGTTGACTTGCAAACTTATATTTTACATTGTCGTGTGTAGCGGTGTATTTACTTTCTCCTTTTACGGCTTTATTATTAAAATATTCCGTTACATCATATCCTTCTGCAATAAAACTTTTCTTGGTGTTATAATCGATTTGCTGAGCGCTTACTACGGTCGCAAAAATTAATAATATTGTGGTTAAATATTGTCTCATTTTTTGTTGTCTCATTTTTTGTTGTCTCATTTGGTTACACCTATTGAGTCGTAAAAAAAATGGTTCATTACAATTTTAACATACTTATAAGATTTTTAGGGAGTTACATCAGGAAATTAGAGGCTTCGGGATAGGGAACCAAGGCGCTTATCAGTAAACTTATACTGTCTTTGGCAATTAAGGTAATCGAAAGTAAAGTAGCACTTACCACTATGGCAGTCGAAAGATTATTGCGTTGTATATCTTTAAATTCATTAACACCTTTGGTGAGTGCAGAAAAAAGTAAAAATACCGAAGTGTTGATGACCACTGCAAAACCAAAACCAATCAAAAGATATAGACCAGAGTATTGTATGATCTTGCCAAATGAGATTTCGTCTTCTGCAGACATAGACAAACGAACGATGTTGGTGATCGAAGGGATGATCTCACTCAAAATAATGCCGATAGATAAAATAATTCCTGCGGTGAATACAGAAAACGCCATGTTGTTCTCTCCCAGAGCTACATCTTTAAAAAATACTCGTTGTAATATTTTGAAAGAGATAAAAAGAATCAGTACTGATATCAATATAGCTAGTGCTATTTCTATAAAAGCGAGGGTTAGCAATTTAGTTTGCATGTTGTTGTGTATTTGTAAGCATTATATGCCAATGATTGATATTTTTAAAATTGCTGGGTAATGTGCCCAGTGTAAAATATTTACTGGTGGTTTCCCAAACATAATAGCGTTTTCCTTGATGTAATTTGTAAACTCCCTTTGTGGGAACATTTAATCCCAGAATAGAATGTCTGTAGTAATCGCTATTCAGGATTGCTACGTCATATCCAAAATGGCTAAGAATCGTATAAATAATTACCGTACGAGTATCACAATCTCCTTTTAGATTCCCCATAAACCCTACAGGGTTTTGCACTCCAAAAGGGATGCCTCCGATACAACAGTCCGGGCATTTTACCAAAATATCCCGGATAGAAGATTCGTATTTTTCTGGAGCTTCACAAGCGGTTTCAAAAACCAAAGAATATGGTATGTCTTGTATAAAAGTGACAACTACATCAGCAAACTCCAGTTGATTGAGTTTGTGATTTGTTTTTATTTCTAACAGACGGTGTAATATCAAATCCAGTTTAGGGCCATCATTTTTGGCAAGATGCTCATACAGGTCACCCCAGGAAAATCTTTTATGAGTATTGCTATGATTAGCATATTTTCTTTTGGACACTACATAGTCCTTTTCTCGAACCGAGAAATAACCTTCAAATGCATCTCCATAATTGTTTTTCCAGGTTCTGTGTTGACTGAGAAGCACGATAGAATCTCCATCCTCAAGTATTTTTTCCCGGTAAATCTCTTCTGAAATGTCTTTTTTGCCTGTTGTTATATCTGTAGTTATGTCCTTAAAAACATATCCAATACCCACTAGAATAGCGGTAAACAATGCACTATATATTACATATTTCCAGGGAGAGGTTTGATGTTGTTTATAAAGGAGTCTTCCATAGATGAAAGAGACCAAAAACAACAATAGCAGAAAAGCGGAAAAAGTGGAAATCGACAAAAAAGACTTAACAAAACTGCTTCCTACAATTGCGGTTAATACAATTGCGGGAAAAGTAAAACAGCCAGCTCCTTTGTTTTTTGTCATGTTACAATGCCATTAGATTACATCCTCTTATATCGCTGTGATCAAATCTACCTAAAATTTGAAAACTACCATCTTGGGATACTTTGCCCAAGTCCTGAGTGGCAATAAATGAACATGAATTTATATTTGCCAGATCAATAATATTAATTCCTCCAGTTCTGTTATACCCAATAGTAGATAGGGGATCTTCTGGATTTCTAACAGACATTTTCATCCACGGTGGGCATTCAAAGATTCCATCACCTTTGGAGTAAGCTTGAGATAACAACTCTGTCATCCCGTATTCACTATGGATTTTTTGTATCCCAAACCCTTCAGATAATTTTTGATGTAGTTCCTCTCTTATCAGTTCCTTTCGTCTACCTTTCATACCACCGGTCTCCATTACCACTACCTGATTAGTAAGATGGATTTTATGTTGTTCAATAAGGTCTAGTAATGCAAATGATACCCCAAGAAGTAAAATTTTCTTATCACCAGTTAACAACGTTTGTAAAGTATCGATTAATTTTTCGGTTTCATAGAGGTAAAAACCGCTTTCTGGATGTTGGCTGTCTTCGATTAATTTTTCTGCCATATAAACCAAAGAAGACCCTTCTCTTTCTAGATACGAAGGTAACAGTGCTAATACTACATATTCAGTAATGTCACCATAAAAATGTTGAAACCCTTTTCTGAAACTATCTTCGTAAATCGAAAGATCACTCACATAATGTTTGCTGGTAATACTCCCGGTGGTCCCGCTACTCGTGAATACTTTTTGAGGGATTTTGGTTGTACTTATTACCTTTTCTTTTTTAAAGAACTCAATAGGTAAATACGGTATACCGTCAATAGAAGATACAGAAGATCGTGTGACCCCCAAAAGATTACAGAATCTTTGATACACTAAGTTATTAATGTATTGATGATGGAATATTTTTAATGCTGTCTCCTCAAAATCGATATGGTTTTGAATAGAAAAAATGGATTCGAAGAGCATAGGTATTGTTCAACAAATTAGTGTAGAACAAAGGTATGAAAAACCGTGTTTTTGTGTGTTAAATAAGCAGGTCTAATGTGAAAATAAAATACAACGAGCGTAATTACGGCTATGGCTTGATGAACTTCACCGTAGTTTTATTCTCTCCTTCAGTGATCTTCAGGATATAAACTCCAGAAGGTAGATCTCCAATGTGTAATTCTCTTCCAGTAAGTACTTCATAATCCACTTGTTTACCCAAAACGTTGAAAATCTTTACGGTTTTAGTGAGTTGTAAATCAGAAGTAATGTATAAAATATCTTTGTTAGCAGGGCTAATAAAAACGCGAAGTCCTTGGATACTTTGTTTGGTCGTTCTTTCTTGTCTTTCAGATGTGTTTGACTGCGCTTGAATTCCTGAAGTAAAGGACAAGCATATCAAACCGACAAATATGAGTAGCAAGTAGATTTTTTTCATACAAAATTATTTTGGGGCAATAAAGATACAATATTAAAATTTAAATTCCGCTATTAATTTTGCACTCTTTTATGTTAAACCTTAATATAGACGGCTGATCGTCATTGGTTTTACGGTTTTACCCTAAATTAAATTTTGTAGTTCAAAAATAATGCCGCATCTTTGTGTCATCATGAAGTTATAAGAATTTATGTACATAATTGTGCACATAGTCACACCGCGATTTAGAAGCTAAGGACCTTCCTTTCTACAGCTTCCTATTCTTTATTCAACTTATAATTCTTTTACATCATGACTCAAAATAGACTCACATTACAACGTATATTTTCATATTTTAAAACTGCAGTTTCTGGTAAGGAACAGGAATTTACTTCTGGTAGTATTCGCCGTGCGATTTTTATGCTTTCGGTACCGATGGTACTCGAAATGATGATGGAATCCATTTTCTTTTTGGTAGATGCGTATTTTGTTTCCAGTTTGGGAGCCAATGCGATTGCTACCGTTGGACTTACCGAATCTGTACTTACTTTGGTTTACGCAATTGCCATAGGATTAAGTATGGGTGTTACGGCTATTGTAGCGCGTAGAATCGGAGAAAAAGATGTGCCTGGCGCTTCTCAAACAGCAGTACAATCTATATTTCTTGGAATTGCAGTGGCAATTTTAGTAAGCATTATTGGTATTCTTTTTCCAAAGGAAATCCTTGGATTGATGGGAGGAGAACCAGAATTGATTGCAGAAGGTTACAGGTATACTCAAGTGCTTCTTGGGGGTAATGTAACCATTATGTTATTGTTCTTGATTAATGCCGTATTCCGAGGTGCAGGAGATGCCTCTGTAGCCATGCGAGTATTGATTTTTTCTAATTTGCTGAACATCATTCTCGATCCAATACTGATTTTTGGTTTTGGCCCGATACCAGCCTTTGGAGTACAAGGCGCTGCCATTGCCACTACTATTGGTAGAGGAAGCGCTGTGATTTTTCAACTATTAATTCTCTTTTATGGATGGAGTAAAATCAAAGTTACCTTTAAGGACCTGGTTTTACGAGCCGAAATTATGATGAATTTGATCAAAGTATCTCTAGGAGGAATTGGTCAGTTTATCATAGGTACTTCTAGCTGGGTATTTTTAATGCGTATCATGGCAGAGTTTGGTAGCGAAGTACTTGCCGGGTATACCATAGCGATTCGTGTATTGATGTTTACACTGATGCCTTCTTGGGGAATGAGTAACGCTGCAGCTACACTAGTAGGACAAAACCTAGGAGCTCAAAAGCCGGAACGAGCAGAGCAATCGGTTTGGAAAACCGGGAAATACAATGCGTATTTTATGTTAGGAGTTTCGCTCTTCTATCTGCTTTTTGCCGAGGCAATTATTCGAATATTTAGTGCTGAAGCTTTGGTAGTAGAGTATGGAGCTCTAAGTTTAAGAGTAATTGCAGCGGGTTACGTATTTTATGCCTACGGAATGGTAATTATACAATCTTTTAATGGCGCTGGAGATACCAAAACCCCTACAATTATTAATTTTTTCTGTTTCTGGGTGTTTCAATTACCCTTTGCTTATCTGGCAGCACTAGTTTTTGAATGGGGTGCTATGGGAGTATTCCTAGCGATCACTTTTGCAGAAATCTTGATCGCGGTTATTGGGATCATTTGGTTTAGAAAAGGTAGTTGGAAGAGCATACAAGTGTAATAAAACTACAACATATATGATAATAATAAGGCTACCTAAAGAGGTAGCCTTATTTTGTATACTTTTAAAAATGAAATGTTTCTTAGAACTTATAGGTGTATCCTAAAGAGATTTCCTGACCAGGACTCCATCTAGAATATACTCTGTCTTCAGAACCAAAAGATTCGTAAACGCTTTCGATATCGTCGTCTAATAGATTGCTAAACTTCAAAGAAATAGAAGAGTTTCTCTTCTCTCCAAAAGTTTTACCAATATTGAAGTTTAAACTATGAAATGGCAATGTAAATACATCAGGGATGTTGCCGTTACCTACAATTTGAAGGGTTCTACCTTGTACATTGTAGAAAACACCTCCTTGCCAACCGTTGTCTTGACCATTGTAGTTCAAACCAAAGTTTAACAAGAATGGAGATTGTCCTTGTAGCGTTCTACCATCTTCCAGCTCTTCACCTACTCTAAGGTTGTCTAGTCTTGCATCTCTTTCATCTTCACTAAAGTTTTGCTCAGACTCGATGATAGAGAAGTTCGTAGTTATATTAAAGTTTTCAAATCCTATAAAATCCAAGTTTCTTCTAAACTCGATTTCAGCTCCATAAACTGTAGCATCACCAAGATTTAAAGGTGTAAACTGACCTGTAGCTTCTCTAATAAAACTCAATTCGATCGGATCATCAAATGATTTGTAGAATGCACTTACAGCAAAGAAGTTAGCGCCTTCTCCATAGATCTCGTAACGTAAATCAAAGTTGTCTATATAGGTGGGTTGAATGTTGATATTACCAATAAAAAAGGTATTTGATGTTGGATCAAAAATCTCTGCAATAGACGCTTCTTTAAACGACGGTCTTGCGGTAGTTCTACTATAGGACGCTCTAATTTTTTGGTTGGCGTCTTCATTAAGATCATAGATTAAGTTGGCCGAAGGAAAGAAATCAGCCTCGTCCAAAATGTTTTCTTCATCAAATCGAAGTCCGCTTTGACTTTCTCCAGTATAGATCAAATCATATTTCTCAAAACGCACCCCAAGAATGGCATTAAAACGATCCGATAGTTTGAATTCTTCAGAAATATAACCTGCGGCAATTGAGATCGTAGAGTCAAAAGTATCAGAAATATTGGAGTCTCTTCTTGCAAAGAACCCTTGGCCTGTTCCTGTATTAAAAATGTTTTCTGGAGCAAGAACTTGATCGGGATCTCCACCCAATACAGAGGTGTCAAAACTACCCGCAAATGGAAGCGAGAATTGATCTACAGCAAAATCACGCTGCTTATAGGTATACGCACCACCAAATTTGGTTTTCGCATCTCTTCCAAAAAGTTTGTGCTTTTTGGTGATATCTAGTTTTCCTGCCAGGTTAATTTCTTCGAGATCTCTCCAGATTCTTCTAGGATCTCCACCTTCACTAGGACTAATAGTAAATACGGATGGATCACTTTCGCTTACTATAAAGTTAGTCGTTCTTAAATCCTTATCATATACTCTAGACAGGGTAGGTGATAATTTCCATTCTATTAACCAGTTGGTGCTTTCGCTACTGTGTCTACCTGATAGTAATACGTTGGTAATCGAGCGTTGCGTGTAAATCAAGTTATCTTGTTTGATCTGGTTAGAGTTGATGATTAAGTTTCTTTGATCAAAAATAGAAGCTTCAGATTCTCCATTTTGGATATGAAGCACGTTGAATTTGTATTTTGATTTTTCAGTCTTGTAGGACAAACCAATTAATCCATTCAATAATATATTGTTCACCCCAACTTCTCCTTGTTGGCTTCGATCCACTCCCAATTCGAAGATAGAAGGATCTGCATTTTTTCTAAAAACCTGTCCCTCGATATAGTCCTCGTAATAGGTAGTTTCGTTTCGATACGATGCAGAAGCCAAAAATCCTAATCGATTATCACCTAACTCAAATTGCTTACCTGCAGTAAATCCAAAGCTAAAATCTGTAAAACTTTGGTCTCTTTGTGCAGCCAACGTACGTTCAAAAGCTTGCGTATTTTGGATGGCAGCGTTAGGATCAACTTGAGGAAATGGTAATACACCTGGAGTGTTTTCTAAAGGATTGTCTCTTGTACCATCGTCAAACCCTAAGAAATCTGTATTTCCTCCATCATATTGAAGGTAATTGTCATTAAAGTGCATTGAAGAGTTATACGATGCTCCTACAGAGATGCTGTATTCTTCTCTTGATGGTAAATCTTTGGTAATGATATCTACTACACCCCCTGTAAAATCAGCAGGTTGGTCTGCGGTAGAAGACTTAATTACCAAGATGTTTTCTAAGATATTAGTAGGGAAAATGTCTAACTGTAGCGTGTTTCTGTCTGGATCTAATCCGGGAACATCTACACCGTTTAATATCGATTTTGTGTATCGATCTCCTAGTCCTCGTACGTACACAAACTTTCCGCCTTGTACTGATACACCAGGGACATTTTTTACGGCACTTGCAATATTGCTTGCTCCTGTAGTTTTGATACTTTCGATAGAAAGCCCATCAAGTAATTTTACGGAGTTTTTTTGCAGCGTTAATACTGCTGCTTCGGTATTTTTACGTACCGTGGTTGTAATCACTACATCTTCAAGGGTGGCAGCTGTAGCGTTAATCGTTACATTAAGATCTACTACGTCTCCAGAAGATTTGATTTCTACTCCGCTTACTTCTTTGGTTTCGTATCCAACAAATGAGAATACAATGGTATAGGTACCAGGATCTAATGAGAGCTCATACAAACCATCAAAGTCTGAAGTAGAACCAATAGTTGTGCCTTTAACGGCAATATTGGCAAAAGGCAGTACATCATTTGTCTCCCCATCAATAACTTTACCTGTCACCTTTCCTTGCGCAAAAGATGCAAGACTACCTCCCAAAATAAAGAGTGTACAAAGTAGTTTCTTAATCGATATTGTAATATGCATTTTCCTTGTGTTTATTATAAGTATTGCTCGTCCCTAATCGGAGACGAGCAATACCTTGTACTAACTAGTTTTGACTATATTCAAATTATATTAGAAACCTAAATTAGCTTTAGAGTTTGCAAATGTCCAGCTAAATGCTGAAGTCGTTGCACCTACAGTTGCAGAAGCAGCGTCAGCTACAGCAGTAGTCCAAGCGTCAGCTCTTTCAGTAAACGTAGGCATCAAGATGATAGGATCTTCAGCAACATCATTAGTGTCATCAGCATCGTCACAGTTCATGGCACATCCTACTTTTTCTACGAAGATGTCTTCTGCAGCAGCAACACCTGTTGGTAATACTACCTCCCAGTTTGCGAAAGTTAATGCACCATCAAGGAAATTTTGAGAAACACCATTGTTATCTAATTCAACATCGGCAGAAGCTGTGAATCCAGTTACCAATACGTTGCTTGTAGTTCCAGTAGCACCACTTCTGTAGTCAGCAACTTCACCAGAATCAGATCCGAATAAAGTTACATTTTGAAGCGTGAAAGAACCAGTAGCAGATCCTTCAGGTCCGTCGATTTCCAGACCGTGGTCAGAAATAGCTCCTTGTACCACTACTACGTTATCGATAGTTCCAGAGTAAGCCTGGTCGATGTCGATAGCGTCGTCTCCTTGTGCCCATACTAATAAGTTAGAAGCGTTTACCGTTCCTCCAAAGAACTCAACACCATCATCAACGTTACCTACTACTTCGATAAACTCTATAGTAGTACCAGTACCAACCCCTCCAAGAGTTAATCCGTTGATCTCGTTTCCTTCTCCGATTAATGCTCCACCGTGACGGATAGAGATGTATCTATAAGTTCCAGAATTATCTGCAGGATCGTTTCCTCCATACAATCCATTGGTATCACTTGCAGGAATACCTTCTATCTGTGCAGCATCAGCATCACCATTTAGGGATACAGGAGCATTACCAAGAACGATAAGTCCACCCCAAAGTCCTCTTTGGTTTTCATCAAGGTTGGTTCCTTCTGTTTGTCCAACTTGGATATCATCTGCAATAGAAGTAAAGATGATAGGATTAGCAGCGGTACCATTAGCATTGATTACACCACCTCTTGCGCAAATCATTACAGAAGCATTTGGACCAGTTCCCCCTTCTGCTTTGATGATAGTACCTGGCTCGATTGTTAAGGTAACACCACTTGTAACAACAACACGACCAGATAATGTATAAATGTTGTTAGCAGTTAAAGTTCTGTCTTCAGTAATTTGTCCTGAAAGCGTAGTACTTTCTGTTGGTGGGGTAGTTGGTTCTCCACCGTCGTCATCACTACCACAACCTGTAAAAGCTAAGATTGACATTGCAAAACCTGCAATCAATAATTTTTTCATAATTAAAAGTTTAAAGAATTTAAGATTTTGTTCTTATTTTGAGTTTAAAAACTTTTACAAATAAATACGGTTTTCCAGTAATAGGTTTTATCCCATTATTATCCTTAGATTAAGGGATTGTGATGTAGGAAAAAAATGTGAAATGATGGTATTTGTAGGATTTTTGGGGAAATATGCGTTCAAGAGTTGGTGAAGTGATAAATTGATAAAATTTTTATAATCAATCAGTTATGCTTTTTTTTATTAGTTTTTGGTAAACTAGTTTTTGTTATTGAAGGGAAATTTTGACTAATCTATTTATGTTTCTTTAATGTTTTTTAAAAGTTATGATAGTGTTAATTCAAGATGTTTTTTAAGAAATAGGGTAACATAGGCATAAAATCAAATTTGTCTATTTTGGAATTGTCATCTCTTTTTTTTTATTTTTTATTGTTGATCTATAGTTCTTTGGTGCCAGAAAAAAATAAACAATTTGATAGGTTTTGTCTTGTTTGTTTTATGGATTTAAAATTCGGTTAATTTCGAAGAAAGTTTAACAGGTTTGGAAATGTTTAAGTTGAAAGTATTTTTAATGATAGATTTAAATATAGTTGATTTTTGATTGTTCAATCTTTGAGATAGGGTATAAAGAGATTTATAAATAACGCAAATACAGCATCAAAAGATTAAGAGGGAATTAGAATTTAATTTGCGATTTCACAAATGAAAATATGGAAACAAAAAAACGCTTCAGCATGCTGAAGCGTTTTTTTGTACTTTTTGAGGAGTATTTAATTTTTGTAGTTGACCACTACATTGTCTTTTCCAGTCCAGGTGGTCACACCTGCAATTTGATTGTCAGAATAATTTACTTCTGATAATTTGTCTGCATTCCAAAAAAACCATTTTCCGGTTTTTGTTCCATTAACATACTGCCCCATAGCAATCTTCTTTCCTGTAACATCATAAGCTTTCCATTCACCATGAAGTTTTCCTTCGGTATTATAAAATCCTTGTTGACTTACGGTTCCGTCTTTATAATAATACGTACCTTTAATTAAGTCACCCTGTTTTTCGAAGGTAGGTTTCACTTCCTGAGCATAGATAGTTACTGAAAATATCAATGCTATTACTGTTACTAAATTTCTCATAACTCAATGTTTTTGTTCGGGGTTCTTAATATTTATATTACAAAAGTAACATTAATTTTACTTTTAAACAACATTTAGATAACATTAAATTAACATTAAACCTGTAAAATATTGTATATCAATATATTAAATTGTATTTAAAATTAATGCTTAATAGAAAAAAATACCAAATTTTATACGATAAGATTGGAAAATCATCAATCTGGTTTTTATGAAAAACGTATTGTTAATTTTTTTTAAGATCTTACTTCTTTGAAAAACAGTGATTTGATGATTTAATATGTAGGTTTGGTTTTTTCTCACCTTAGGAGCCTTTAAGATATCGTATAAGATCATTGTTGATGCCGATAGATTTTGCTGAGTGTTTACAGCATATTTTGGATGTCAAAAGCATCAAAAAGATAACGTTTCAATAACATATGACTTAATTTTAAATAACATTTTTGTGATCATTAAGTAGGCATAAAATATATGAGTGATATTTACATATTTATGATCGTTGCTTTAGCAGTTTTGGCTATTGCGGATCTGATTGTTGGGGTGAGCAACGACGCAGTAAATTTTTTGAATTCTGCTATTGGTTCTAAGGCTATTTCTTTTAGAACGATTATGATTGTTGCAAGTGTGGGAATAGCAGCTGGAGCTATCTTTTCTAGTGGATTGATGGAGGTTGCCAGAAAAGGAATCTTTGTCCCTGGAGAGTTCTATTTTGATGAAATCATGATCATCTTTATGGCAGTAATGATTACGGATATCTTACTGCTGGATTTTTTCAATACGCTTGGGATGCCAACTTCTACTACAGTGTCTATTGTATTTGAATTACTCGGAGCTGCGGTTTGTGTGGCTTTACTTAAGATATTTGCTGATTCTTCCTTATCTATTGCTGATCTTGGAAATTATATCAATACAAAGAAAGCCGGAGAAATTATTGCCGGGATACTACTATCGGTTGTAGTGGCTTTTTCGGTAGGAGCAATTGTACAGTATATATCCAGATTACTACTATCATTTAATTTTGAAAAGAAAGCCAAATGGGTAGGCGCCTTATTTGGTGGAGTAGCACTAACGGCAATATTATACTTCATTTTTATCAAAGGAATCAAAGGAACCAATTATGCAAAATCTGTAATTGATGTTGTCTATAATGGTGGTGCCGAAGGACTTTTGGATTGGGCAAATGCTTACTTTAATAGTTCATACGAATCTGTAAAAGAACTGATAAAAGCCAAAAAGGATCTTTTTGCTATTGATGCTAACGCAGGAACTGTAGCGATAACGCTAAGAGGGTTTTTAGAAACCAATGTATTGTTGATTGTAGCTGTTGGGTTTGTTTTTTGGTCGATACTTTCTTATTTGATCATTTCTGTTTTCAAAACCAGTATTTATAAAATTATTATTATCGTTGGAACCTTTGCATTGGCATTAGCTTTTGCAGGTAATGATTTGGTGAACTTTATTGGGGTACCTATTGCAGCATGGCAATCCTATGAAGCGTGGTCCGCCTCTGGAGTTTCTGCAGATGCATTCACAATGGAGGTGTTAGCATCAAAGGTAGCTACACCAACGTTTTTGTTGTTAGCCGCAGGGTTGATTATGGTACTCACCTTATGGTTTTCGGCAAAAGCGCAGAACGTTGTAAAAACATCTATTGATTTATCTCGACAAGGAGAAGGGGACGAAAAATTTAGACCTAACTTTTTGTCTCGAGGGATAGTACGTACTACCATATCGATATCCGAATGGATTTCTGCAATTACACCTGGTTCTTTTAAAGGGTTTGTAGAAAAACAATTTGATGAAGAAGCGACAAAGACGAATTTCTTTGCTTCAAAAAAAGAAGATAAGCCTGCTTTTGATTTAGTAAGAGCAGCTGTAAACTTGATGGTGGCAGGTATTTTGATATCGATTGCTACTTCTATGAAATTACCATTGTCTACTACCTATGTTACGTTTATGGTAGCCATGGGTACTTCGTTGGCAGATCGTGCATGGGGAAGTGAAAGTGCTGTGTATCGTGTAGCGGGAGTACTTAATGTAATTGGAGGATGGTTCTTTACCGCAATTAGTGCGTTTTTGGCAGCGGCTTTGATTGCATTTCTGATTAATATACATCAACCTATAATGACAGGTGTATTGTTGTTGGTTGCTTTGTTACTAATTATCAGAAGTACCATTAAGTATCGTAATAAGACCAGAGCAGAGCGCGCCGAAGATCGATTAAAGAAATCCGAAAGTAGTTCTATACAAGGAGTGATCGAAGAAAGTTCTGATAATGTAAGATCTTTTATCAATAGAAGTAATAAGATTTATGGAAATACGATCGAGAGCCTTGCAAAATATGATTTGACAGCGCTTAAAAAGAGTAGAAAAGGTATTGCCAAATTAGAAACCGAAGTAGAAGAGCTAAGAGATAGTATCTTTTACTTTATTAAAAATCTAGACGAGTCCAGCGTTGGAGCCAGTGATTTCTATATTTCCATTTTGGGCTATTTGGAAGATATCACACAATCTTTAGAATATATTGCCAAAGTAAGTCATAAGCACGTGAACAATAATCACAAACGTTTACGATTTAATCAAATTAAAGACCTTAAAGAAATCGAGAACCAACTCGGCAATTTCTTTGATAACATAAAAACGGTGTTTGACGAAAAAGAGTTTGGTAAGCTCAACGGTATTATCGAAGAAAAACAAGAGTTATACACATTGGTAAGCACCAAAATCTCAAAACAAATTGCCAGAACCCGAACAGAAGAAAGTAGTCCTAAAAATACAACCCTGTATTTTGGATTGCTCACAGAGACCAAAGACCTGATTACGGCAACCATGAATTTATTAGCAGCGTATAGGGATCATCAGGATTAGAGCACATCTTGTAAAGTTAAGGAATTGTTATCCTTATGAGATTTTTGTGTTAGTTTAGTGTTTCCTAATAGCTTAGAGGCAAAACTTTCAAACGAACATAGTATATTTACCCGAAGTGATCTAATTCAATAAAAAGATGAATAAAAAGGATATTACCATTCTATTAGTAGACGACGAACCTGATATTCTAGAGATCGTTGGATACAATCTAACTGCAGAAGGGTATAATGTACTTACCGCAGAAAATGGTGTAGAAGCCGTAAAAATTGCAAAGAAAAAGAAACCACATTTAATTATTCTGGATGTTATGATGCCTGAGATGGATGGTATCGAAGCCTGTGAACAAATACGTAAGGTTCCGGATTTGCAAAACACCATTATTACATTTTTGACCGCAAGAGGAGAAGATTATTCTCAGGTAGCAGGTTTTGATGCTGGTGCAGATGACTATATCACAAAGCCAATTCGACCAAAAGTATTGATTAGTAAAGTAAAAGCTTTGCTAAGAAGGCTTAAAGAAGATGATTCTTCAGATAACGTGGTGAAAATTGGAGATCTGGTAATTAACCGAGATGAATATAAGATCATTAAAGACAAAAAAGAGATCATTTTACCCAGAAAAGAGTTTGAATTGCTATCTTTATTGGCCTCCAAACCAGGTAAGGTTTTTAAGCGAGAAGATATCCTTGATAAGGTTTGGGGAAATGAAGTTATTGTAGGAGGACGTACCATCGATGTACATATTAGAAAATTAAGAGAAAAGATAGGAGACAATAGCTTTAAAACGATCAAAGGTGTCGGATATAAGTTTGTAGTATAAATGGCAGAAAACTTCAGGAAGTCGTATAGGTTTGCATACCTGTCGTCTTTATACATAACGATAGTATTAACGCTCGCATTGAGCGTTTTTTTATTCATACAATCACAGCTGAATTTCTTATTTCTTTTGGCATTTGCTGTGGGTTGCTATGCGGTGTGTTTTATTGTGGTGCAGTATCGAGTAGAGCGTTTTATTTATCGCAGAGTTCGACGTATTTACGACGATATCGAAATGCTTGAGGTAGATAAGGTCAATGATGGTCCGGTAACTACAGACATGAGGACACTTATTAAAGAAGTAGAAAAGTTTGCTCAACAACGAAAAACAGAAATTGAGACCTTAAAAATCCGAGAAGCCTATCGTAAAGAGTTTATGGGAAATGTATCTCACGAACTTAAGACTCCTCTTTTTACAGTACAGGGATATATCCTAACCTTGTTGGATGGGGCTATGAACGAGCGCAAAATTTTGGAAAAGTACTTGAATCGTGCGGGCAAAGGAGTAGAGCGTCTGATTTATATCGTGAATGACCTGGATATGATTACCAAGTTAGAAACGGGGGATTTGAACTTAAACTATGTAAATTTTGATATCGTAGAATTGGTGCAGAGTGTATTTGATTTGTACGAAATGAAAGCTTCCAAAAAGAATATAGCATTGGCTTTTGATATGAATTATCAAGATCCAATAATGGTCCACGCCGATAAAGAACGTATACAACAAGTGTTATCGAATCTGGTGGTCAATTCTATAAAATACGGAAAAGAAGACGGTACTACAGAGGTAAGTATCGAAGATCTGATCCGCAATAAAGTTATTGTTCGGGTAACCGATAATGGCGAAGGTATCGCGCAGGCGCATATCCCTCGACTGTTCGAACGTTTTTACAGGGTAGACAAGAGTGGATCCCGAAAAGAAGGAGGTTCGGGACTCGGGTTAGCCATAGTAAAGCACATTATCGAAGCACATCACGAACGTATTTATGTAGAAAGTGACTATAGAGTAGGAAGCGAGTTTTCATTTACTCTGGAAAAAGTGAAAAAGTTCCCGGTAATCGATGTCGGTACTAAAACTGCTTAGTCCTCTATACATATTCAAATCATGTAATTTTTTTAATGTAAACTCGTGCTGATTACAACTGGGTACCAACTTATTAAGCGTTAATCGTTGTGCCAGATACTCCTGTTCAAACTGTCCTGGAGTAGGGATGAAAAATGCCTTCTTCTTTAATTTGGCAAGATCCATTACCGTGGTATATCCCGAGCGAGAAATGATTAAGCTGCTGCTATTGATGGTATCTTCAAGCTCTTTTCCCATCAGGTAGTTATGGATGGTAATATTATTCTTTACATAGGTCTTATGCGTATCTTCTATAATACCTTGTACAAAGACGATACTTTTATCACTTTGTTCAAATTCTCTAAATAGTTTTTGTTCGAGTAAAGTACGTTGCGGTTCCGGACCCGAAAGCAGTACCATAATATCATACTTTTTTGGCATTGCTTTATACTCAAATCGACTTAACGGACCCAAATAGGTTACAGGTACATTGCTTTTTTTAGGATGTCCTAGCTCGCCACTCAAATTAGGATCGTCTGCCATATCTGGCACCCAACACAAGTCAAATTTTTTGATGTATTTGTTGTGCAATTTGGTGCTGAAAGATGTAGTATTTCCACTAAGTACTGTTAGCTGATGCGTAATAAAAACCGAAGGGATTTTTTTGTGTCTAACCCCCATACGGTTATCAGAGATGATCCCACAAAATTCTTCCTGTTCCATTAGTTTTTTTATGGCCTTTTTCTCGGCACTAATCGCATGCGCAATTTTTGGGCTATTCAAAAGCATCTTTAACTTAAAGTTACTTCCCTTTTTTGCGTATTCAATATTATACGAAGGAAGTTCTTTGGTTTGTAAAGAAGGAAACTCTTTTTTCAATAGCGCAAGCGCCGCTCCATCTGAAGCAATTACAGGTTCTAATCCTTCTTCGATTAATGCATTGATAATAGGTATGCATCGCGTTGCATGGCCTAATCCCCAATTTAGAGGAGCTACAAGTACTTTTTTGTCCAAATGTCTTAGTTTTTAGTTTGTTAGACCGACTAACTATTTGTTCTAAAGAATAAAAGTAATCCTATTTCCTTATGCGTATATTTCCTTAATTTTACCAAAAAATTATGTTTAATATAATTCGACACTCATAATTGCACACTTTTTGTAGATTATCGAGATTGTAACGAATATTTAGTAATTGAGACTAGTAGAAAAGAAATAGTGGATACGTGGGAAGTAAGAATAAACTA
Organism: Aquimarina sp. AWH4_224; assembly: GCF_056160245.1. Lineage (NCBI taxonomy): Bacteria > Pseudomonadati > Bacteroidota > Flavobacteriia > Flavobacteriales > Flavobacteriaceae > Aquimarina > Aquimarina sp. AWH4_224. Next base: position 227,722 of record NZ_JBSWWU010000004.1, read on the forward strand.
AAACGCTTTAACGAGAATAAAACCTTTCAAAATGTAATCGAGCCTACCCGAGACGAGGTGCTTAACAATTCCTTGGGATATAAGGGAAAATGGAAGGAGAAATTTTTTAAAAATCAAAACCCAATTGTATTAGAATTGGGGTGTGGTAAAGGTGAATATACTGTTGGGTTGGCAGAGCGATATCCTGACAAAAATTTTATCGGGATAGATATCAAAGGTGCCAGGTTCTGGAGAGGTGCCAAAACAGCCATAGAAAATGAAATGAATAATGTGGGTTTTATACGAACCCAAATAGAATTGATCGAATATATTTTTGAAGAAGGAGAGGTCGATGAGATCTGGATTACCTTCCCTGATCCGCAGATAAAATATAAGCGGACCAAGCATCGTTTGACTAACCACGATTTTCTGAATCGGTATAAGAAAATATTGAAAGCTGAAGGTTTGGTACACTTAAAAACAGATAGTGAATTTATGCATGGATACACTTTGGGGTTACTGCACGGTGAGGGGCACGAAGTGCTTTATGCCAATCATAATGTGTACCATAATTCGGGCGCTCCAGAGGTGGTGACAGCCATACAAACTTTTTATGAAAAACAATATTTAGAAGAAAATAAACCCATAACTTACATTCAATTTAAAATTACTTAATCGGCCTTACCATCTTGGAAACAACCAAACTATTTCTTGTCACTTTTTTTGCGTCATTGATTGGGGTAATACCTCCAGGATTGGTGAACATGACGGTTGCCCGCACCTGTCTTGAGCGAGGTAAAAAGAATGGTGTTTTGGTGGCTATAGGAGCTTCTGTGATTGTTGTGTTTCAAGCATTGGTAGCTATTCTATTGGCAAAATATATCTTTTTCAGCCCATTTGTAAAAAACATACTACTTCGTACGGGAGCAGTAATCTTTTTTTTGATGGCGATTTATTTCTTTGCCAAAGCAAAACAAAGAGAAACCAAGATAAAGGTATACAGACATAATAACACTCGGAGTTTTTTTAAGGGAGTAATGATGTCTGCTATTAATGTCTTGCCTATACCCTACTTTGTGGCTATTGCCGCAGGGATGAGTGTTAGTGGTAAGATAGAATACGATGCGCCAAGAATTATTGCTTTTATTATTGCTGCGGGATCGGGAACTTTTGTAACCCTTTATTTTTATGTATTCTCCTTTCTGAAAATTGAAAAGAAAACAGCAACGATCACCAAATACTCTAATTATTTTATGGGGATTTTGATGTTAATTCTGGTAGTGATTACCTTGGCACGAATTATTTATACATGGGAGTAAAAGAAAAGAACAACGAATCAGGATCGGAGGGCAACTTCTTTGAAAGAGTTTATGAAGTAGCGAAGTTAATTCCATATGGGAGAGTAACCTCGTACGGAGCGATTGCAAAAACATTAGGAGCGGCCAGAAGCGCCCGAATGGTAGGATGGGCGATGAACGCCTGCGATGGTAGGGACGATGTTCCCGCGCACAGAGTCGTGAACCGAAAAGGAATCCTTACCGGGAAACATCATTTTCAAGGTACCAATCTGATGCAACAACTTTTAGAAAGCGAAGGGGTAGAAGTTATCGATAATCAAATACAGGAGTTTGATAAAATATTTTGGGATCCTATGAAGGAACTCTAAAAAGCAATACCTAATCCTGCAGAGAACATGGTAAAATCAGTGTTTCCAATTTTCAAATGTTCCATTCCTCCAGAAAGCTTATAGCGTCCGATGTGATAATTTACCAGCCCATTAAATTTATTAATAGTTTCATCGTTGATAAACGTTTGGTTGAAATTAGATTCCAGACTGAAGGGTTTGGCAAAGAACCACTCGATTCCTACGCCATAGGTAAATCCCCATTCGTCTATAGCGCCATCAATGTAGGTAGCTCCTAATCCCCACCAGGCATCAAAGCGTTGTGTGCGTACTCTGTGATATTTTGCTAATGCTGTATACAACGCCAAGGAATTACGACCAAAATTGGTGTTTTCTTCCCAGAGTTGCAGGTAGTCAATTTCAACACCGACTCTTTGTAGAAATCGCATATTCAAATTAAGGTGGTTTCCATAAAGTTTACTGTTTTCAGCAACAAAACGACTAGACAAAGTAGTACGAAACCCTTGAGTATCATTCCCCGGTTGATACGCATAATTGCCCTTATTTCCATCAAGATAGGGATACTTGGTGATCGATGCCATACTAGCTGAATACTCTTGCTCGATGGGTGTCTCGATCATGGCATAATACGAACCAAATAAAACCACATCTACGAATAAGGCAGCAAAGGTTTCTTCAATAAAACTACCTTGATAATCATCATAATCCACAGTTGTACTTTGAGATCTTGAACCTCGACTTTCTCGTCGTTCTTTTTTGGAAATACTTTTTTCTGCTTTTTCGAGTTTTCCTTGCCCCATAATATTGGATATACTGAATATCATTAGGAGAGCTAAAACTAATGCTGTTTTTTTCATTGTGGTTTGCTGTGAAAATTCAAAAAGCCTAAGACACATAAATCATACCATACTCAAAAACATAATATTATCAAAGACGATGGTACGATAGATCATTTCGATTTTTGGGCTTTATAATGTTAACTTTTCGGGTTATCTTTGCATGTAGAACAAATTCGAATTGATTTGTTTTAAAAAGGAAAAAGAGAAACGCATGAAATTGGAAAAATCTGAGATCCTAAAAGCGCTAGAGACTATTACGGTTGCAGGAGAAGGAAAAAATATGGTAGAGAGTGGTGCCGTAAAAAACGTAATCACTTTTGGAGATGAGGTCATCGTCGATTTGGTTTTAGGAACACCAGCATTGCATATCAAGAAACGTGCTGAGGTAGATATACTGAAAGCGATTCATGAGCATGTTTATGAAAAGGCAAAAGTAAAAGTCAATATCAAAATAGAAGCACCGGCTGCCCAGCCTCAAAAAAATGAAATCAAAGGGAAACCAATTCCTGGGATTACCAATATCATTGCAGTAGCTTCGGGTAAAGGAGGTGTAGGAAAGTCTACAGTTACTTCAAACCTGGCGGTTACGTTGGCCAAAATGGGATTCAATGTTGGATTGCTAGATGCAGATATATATGGTCCTTCTGCGCCAATTATGTTTGATGTAGAAAGAGAACGACCACTTTCGGTAAAAGTGGGTAATCAATCCAAAATGAAGCCTATCGAGAATTATGGAGTAAAAATACTGTCGATAGGATTTTTTACACAGCCTAATCAGGCGGTGGTTTGGAGAGGTCCAATGGCTGCCAAAGCATTGAATCAGATGATTTTTGATGCTGCCTGGGGAGAATTAGATTTTCTACTTTTGGATCTACCTCCAGGAACAGGAGATATTCACTTATCTATAATGCAATCCTTACCAATTACTGGTGCTGTGGTAGTAAGTACTCCACAAAATGTGGCACTGGCAGATGCTAAAAAAGGAGTAGCAATGTTCCAGCAAGAGAGTATCAATGTTCCGGTTTTAGGAATTATCGAGAATATGGCGTATTTTACTCCAGAAGAGCTTCCTAACAATAAATATTATATATTTGGAAAAGAAGGGGCTAAGTATTTAGCAGAGGATCTAGAGGTTCCTTTCTTAGGAGAAATTCCATTAGTACAAAGCATACGAGAAGCGGGAGATGTGGGTAGACCAGCAGCATTGCAAACAGCTACTCCTATCGAGAAAGCTTTCGAGGAAATAACAAAAAGTGTGGTTCAGGAAGTGGTAAACAGAAATGAAAATTTACCTCCTACCGAAGCGATTAAAATAACAACAATGGCAGGATGTTCTGCTGTAAAAAAATAAGAAATGACTTCAGAAGAATTAAGAGCAAATGTAGAAAAGGCGTTGGATGAGATTAGACCCTTTTTAGAGAGTGATGGAGGTAATATTTCTTTGGTTTCTATTGAAGACGACAAGAGGGTTATGGTACAGCTAGAAGGTGCCTGTGTAGGTTGTAGCGTTAATCAGATGACTTTGAAGTCTGGAGTAGAAATGACGATCAAAAAATACGCTCCTCAAATAGAAGAAGTATTAAATATAGGATAACAAATAAAGGTTCTTTTTAAGAACCTTTATTTGTATTACGATATCCCTTTTTTAATCCAAATAATGGATGTAGAAAAGGGATTTTGAGTATTATAAAGTGATATAGTATCCAACTTGCCAGAAAAGTTCCTATCACCATAATCGTAAATTTGGCAATAAAACCCCAGTGCAAATTCATTATAAAATACCCAATAATAACGGTGATCGTTTGATGTAATATATAGAAAGGGTAGACCGCTCTATTGCAGTATGCTATAGTTCTGCTTTTGTGATTTAAATATTTTGCTGCATATCCAAATATGACCAAAATCCAGGACCATAAGTTGACTACTTTAACCATCCCTTCAGTAAAATGAATAAGGACGCTGTCTTTCCCTATTACCCAAATGGTGGTCTGCAATGAAAAAGCAATAATCCCGATCCAAAGTGCCTTTTTCTTGATTCGATCTATGTGTTCCCAAAATACATTTCCGGTAGCCAGTAAAACGAATCCATAGAAAAATAAAATGAGGAAATTGATAAAGGTAAACCAATCGTCAACCAGCGCATGCGTTATAGGAAAGAAAGGTTCTATCAAGACTTCAACAAAATACAATGGGATTACAAATAGGTAAAATCCTAATGGTTTTTGTAATAATTTAGTAATCCATCTCATTAGTTTAGTCTTTCTTCTCTTCAGAAAAATTAAAAAAGGAGATAACAAAAAAGAATACACAAACAAGTAGGGTAAAAACCAGAGATGGTGCCAGCTGATGTTTCCTTCGGGATAGATGCCAACATAAGCAGGTCCTTGAAGATAGGCCCAAAAAGAGCCAGTAAACTCATGATTTGCCAAACGTTCTACATATACTTGAGGGGGAACGATAAGTAACATTCCTACCGCCAGGGGTATTCCCAGACGCAGATATCGTTCCAGATTAAATTGCCAAAGATTACGCGAGGACAGTGCGTAATACGTTCCCATTCCAGAGATGACGAATAAAATAGGTAAACGCCATTGGTTTAAAAAAAGCATAGGCCAACGTAGCCAATCATAAATGACATTGTTTTTAATGTGCCATCCCCAGGGTACAAAAAACATCCCTACATGATAAAAAATTAATAATCCAAAAACGATGACCCGTAACCAGTCAATGTCGTAACGTCGAATTTTCTGTTCCATATTTTTCAAGATTGATGAGGTCCAAAATTGAAATAATTCTGGGTTGATTTGATCAAAATCCGCGGTAATTAGGTGCAGAATTGTAATTCTGGACGTTTTCAAATATTTAGAAAGAAGACTTTTGAAGAGTGACAAATGCTTTTGGAGACATTTGTACATGTTTTTTGAAAGCATTATAAAAAGAGGATTTGGATTTAAACCCCGCAAAGTTCCCGATAGCCTCTATGGTAAGATGATTATACTCTGGATCTACTAAACGTTGTTTGCACAAATCAATTCGATATTGATTGATAAAATCATTAAAATTAAGCCCTGTTGAAGTATTGATGATTTGCGAGATATAATTAGCACTAGAATTCAATTCTTGGGCAAGCGTTTTTAGTGATGCAGATTCCAAAAGATAAAAGCCATTAGTTTCTACAAACTCTTTAATTTTTTCAATAGATATTTCTTGATGGGTATAGCTCAGCGTTTCATATTTATCCGAAATCCATGAATTCTGAAAAAATCTGGATTCTGATACCATAATTAATGTAATCGCTACCACGGATAGATTCACAAAAGTGGTAATATAATGATCTCCAGAATCGTCTTCAAAATTCCAATACACTGCAAAAATGATTACGAAAACAGTTAGAAACGAGAGCACTAAATTTCGGGTAAATGAGTATTTATTATGAAGTGTGCTTCGGGTAAGATGTATGTTTTTTTGACGTAGATAATGATATAGAACACGAAATGACAGTATAATATAAACGATCAAACTCCCTAAAATTACCCAACGAAACTCATCCTTGATCCATAAATAATTATAGGTTGTGCCATCAGGGATTATTGCCTTTGTTAAGTGATCGTGATAGGCTCCCAAATACGCATTGACTTTAACAGGAGTGGGATGTAGGTAATACCCGATTTGGGTCAAGCCATAAAAAATGGCTGGTGCGAAATGAACCCCAATATTCTTGATGGTAACCGGTTTTCTTGTGAGCAAGCTATACACGAATAGGTACATACTAGGCCCCAGAATAAGTACGAGAGGCTCTGTAGCGTCATTAAATGCTATAGCATATTTCATCAGCCCAGTATAGCATGAAAAATTATCTAGTGATATAATGGCTTGAGCTATTAGAAAAACACCTAAAAATTTGAAGGCTACGTTTTTTTTGTTGGTTTTTATTAGAATGAGTATTCCTACCAACAATCCTAATACGATTCCCAAAAACATGATATATGAGGCTATATCATGCCGAATAGGGATTTGGTCTAAAATATCTTGAATATTTTCTGCTCGCATCTCAACAGATCATTCTGTTATAAATTCAGTAAGCTTTTGTGGACCTTCTAAAGGAACTCTGATGATTTGTAATACTCCATCGTCTGTAGTTGCGATTTGCCATTTGATCAATGTGATACATCCGTTTTCAATTTCCATCCCGGTGATCGATCTAGGATGTACACAACTCCCATCATTAAATAAGGCCAATTCGCCTGCCTCGGGAAAACGTGGTCTGTGCGTATGCCCGATTACTGTAAATAAGTTGTTTTTTGAAGCGATCCATTTTTTTATTCTACGCTCTACTTTAATGGTTTCTTTATAATTTTTGGCAGGGCTTGTGGGATCTGCAATACCAACAACCTGAAGAGGTTTCCATAATACTCGTACCAAAAACCTATTGATACGCCAGCCTATATAATTCATAAAATCAGCCTGATGCCCGTGCAGTAAGAAGATTTCCTGACCGTTGTCCTGATGTTTTAGTATGATCGCTTCATGGTACTTGATATCAGGAAAAAGGGGAACGGTAGAATCTGTTTTTTGATCAAAATATGAGCTCAGATGCTTCTTTACGTAACTAGGATCCCGGTAAACCATATCGTGATTACCCCAAATCATTTCTAGTCGATTTTCCTGAAAAAATAACTGAAGGAGTTCATAAACATTTTTATGCGCTCTGAAAATGGTTTCGAACGTAAGATTTTCCCATAATTCGTCACCATCTCCTAGTTCACAATATGTAAAGCCTTGATTGTAATAGTGTTTTAGTGCATGAAAGTAGATATTTCTATTGTTTGCAAAATCATCTGCAAAGCTATTATCCCCACGATGACAATCACTAAATAAGACAAACTTTGAACTATCATTAAACTCAATAACTTTGGCATTTTTATATGCACGATCTAGTCGGGATTGAGACGACATTGGGTATGTTTTTTAGTAAATATAAACTATTCCCTTTACTTATAAGTTAAGAGAGATCTTCATTTCAAAACAAGAAAGGAAAAATTTACTAAAAAACGATCAGGCTTTGAGATATTTTAACGCTTCGTATACCAAAATGGCGGGCCAAACAATAGCTTTTAAAACTCCAAGTACACCCATCCAAAAACTGGTTGCAGTACTTATAAAATAGATAGCAGAACCGATAAAGCCAAGACCATATACCTTACTGGACGAGGCTTCTTTTTTTGCAGTTTCTTTCATGATGATGTTATTTAGGTTTAATAGTGGTGGTTTACGTATTGAATCTACCCAATGCACAGCTAATATAAGACTTTGCTTTTTTTTCTATTGTGTTGATTTCACCTTCAATGGGATACCCTAATTTGGATAGTTCTTTTTCGACCGTTTCTATCCCGTTATCGGTCTGATAGCAGAAAGAAACGGTACAATTATCTGTATCGACATCGATATCTTGTATCCCTGGGAGTTGATGTAGCTTTTTTGCAATTGTGCTTTTGCAGCCACCACATTTTAAGTTTTGTATCGTTACCGTAGTTCTCATGGTTTCTAATTTTGAGCTAAACCTATATAAAAACTATACGGTAAACTATGACAAATGTCAATGTGATGTATATAGAGATCTGATATATATCATAGTTATTGATTGGTACTGGGTCTATATTTGGATGGTGTAAAAAACAAGAAATACATCAAAAATTTAAATTAATGTCTATGAAAACCAATATTCAATTTGTACAAATGCCAACTAGTGAAAGTATGGAAGAATATGTACATCAAAAATTAAATAAACTCTATAAAAAATACGAATGGGTCATCAAATCGGATGTTTTTTTCAAGAAAGAGAATGATCCAAAGGGTGAAGGGAAAATTTGTGACCTACAGCTTAGTTTACCCGGTCCAAAAATCTTTGCTACCTCCAACGAAAAGAACTTTGAACTTGCGTTTAAAGAATCTTTGAGCGATGTAGAAAAACAGCTACAAAAACGTAAACAGGAAATGAAACCTTATATGTAGATGATCAGCTTGCTGACGATCTCATATTTAGTTCGACAAACAAAACAGATGGTATAAAATCATCTGTTTTTTTATTATAATCTATCGTTCAATCTCAAAATGACAAAACGATTTTAGGTCTGCTTCTTCAAAAGACACTTGTTCTACCCTAGCGTATTCTGGACCTATTGCACACCAATCCAATAGTAATTTTAATTGTTGTTCGTTTCCTTCGGCCTCAAGATAGACATCCCCATTGGGCAAGTTTTTTACAAATCCTTTGATCTCTAGTTCTCGTGCTTTATCCTGAGTGTTTTTGCGGTACCAAACGCCTTGTACAATTCCTTTTACAGTAATGTTATAATGTTTTGTCATATCAAGAAAGTGAAAATCTGTGATAATGAAAGATACTACAAAATTGTGATAAGCATGATAATTATCATATTTAAAGATCAGCACACAGGGTACATTTGATGTATGAAATTTTAAAAACTGAAAAGATGAAAAAAATTCTTGTCCCTGTTGATTTTTCCGAATATTCAGAATATGCACTACAAGCTGCTGCAACAATTGCGAAGCAACAACAAGCTGAGGTCTTGGTGTTGCATATGTTGGGTCTTTCAGAAGCGATTTTAACCAAAAATGAAAGTCAGGAAGTCGAAGAAGCCATGTATTATATGAAATTGGCCGAAACACGATTTGATACTTTCCTGGATCAGAAATATTTGGAGGGTATTGCGGTTACCCAATTGGTTAAGAATTATAGAATATTCAGCGAAATTAATGATGTAGTTCACGAAAACAACGTTGACCTTGTTGTGATGGGATCACATGGAGTGAGTGGACTACGAGAGGAGGTTTTTATTGGATCTAATACAGAAAAAGTAGTTCGTAGCTGTGATGTTCCTGTACTGGTGATCAAAAATCCCGTAGATAGTTTTGAGCTTAATAAAGTAGTTTTTGCCTGCGATTTTAAAATCGAAAATCTGCGTGCCTATCATAATGCTATGCAGATATTCGAATCTTTTGGAGCTAGGGTAGACCTATTGTATGTTAACCTTCCCGGAGAACGATTTAAAAGCTCAGGACAAATAGAAGAAATCGTAAAGGAATTTCTTTTTAAAGCAGATGAAGGTAACCTGGATAGATTTAATGATGTAGTACATTATTACGATTATACAGTAGAGAAAGGAATATTCAACTACAGTAATAAAATTAATGCAGACCTTATCGCCATACCCACCCATGGGCGAAAGGGATTAGCGCATTTCTTTAGCGGAAGTATTGGTGAAGATGTTGCCAATCACGCCAACAGGCCTGTGATGACCTTTAGGATTTAATAAAGTGTTTCACACCAATTCTGGGGTTGCTACCAAGTTAGTTTCCCCAGTTTTTTATGATTATAAGTAAATACTAACTAAGGAACCGTTACGATTACTATTCCCGAAGACGTGCCAATTCGGGACACGCCTAAATCAAGATATTGCAATGCTGTTTTTCTATCTCGAATTCCTCCAGATGCCTTAATTTGCATATGGTTTCCGACTTCATTTTTCATAAGTTTTACGTCTTCTAGAGTTGCGCCTCCAGAACCAAAACCGGTAGATGTTTTGATAAAATCTGCACCTGCATTCAATGATAACTTACAGGCCATTTTCTTTTCTGCTGTAGTAAGGTAACAGTTCTCAAAAATGACTTTTAATTTGTGATTACCTATAGCTTTTTTGATGGATCTGATTTCGTCTTCGACAATTTTATGATATCCGGATTTTAGTAGGCCAATGTTTAAAACCATATCAATTTCTGTAGCGCCCTGATCCACGCATTGTTGTGCTTCAAGAACTTTAATACGAGTAGTCATTGAACCCAAAGGGAACCCCACTACAGCAGCCACTTTGATATCAGTTTGCATTAGTTCACTATGTGCCAGAGCAACATAATAACTACTTACACAAACTGCATAGAAATGATGTGCTTTGGCTTCAGAGCATAGGTGTTTAATGTCATCTACGGTAGCAGATGCTTTTAATAGGGTATGGTCTATGTATGGATTCAATTCCAAAACTATTGGTGAGATTGAATGGTAGCAATGATATCATTTTTTTGCAACACTCCAGATTGTCTCCAAAGTAGCTTTCCGTCTTTAAATAAAATCATGGTAGGCACCCCACGAACTTGATATTTGGCTGCCAAGGGTTGATTTTTGTCTACATCGATCTTTACAATTTTCACCTGATCACCCAGCTCATCTTTTACCTCTTTTAAGATTGGCGATAACATCTTACACGGGCCGCACCAATCGGCAAAGAAGTCTACTAATACTGGTTTTTCTGAATTGATGATATTGCTAAAGCTGCTTTTCATAAGCTGTATTTTATGGCTAAGGTAGTATATTGATTTGATAAATGATCAACGATACCGTGATTAACTCACTTCTGGAGGGGCATTGTATTTTTTGAGTAAATGCATGATTTTGGTTGTAGGGATTTCTATGAAATAGGTTCCCGTATAAGAGGGACAGATGATACAATCGTCAAAATAGAATTTGATCATATCGTCATCAACCACAAAGTTGTTTTTATACACCTGAAAATCCCCTTTGGATAGTTCCCAACAGTCGTAATATAGCTCTCCAGAATTGATACTTTCTTTGATTATAGTGTTGATGGTCCTATATACTTCTTCTTCAGACCCGGTTTCAAAAAAAGTGTCAAAATAAACAAAGTTGTGATTGTTGAGATCAAAATTAATACAATCAAAAAGATAGGTAGAATGCTTCATCCCAGAGTAATAGTTCTCCTTATATAAAACAACACTGATCAGGTCGTTTTTGGCGTTGTATATTTTATAGTCGATGATCCTTTTGTCCCTGAATTTTTTAATTTTTAAAGTGTCGCATAGGAGCTCTTTATCTTCAAGGATTTGATTTTGAGTTTTTTCGATATCCAGATAATTCTCTTTTATATAACTATTGAAAGCTGAGTATCCTGGATCTATGGTTTCATTGAGATAAGGATATTGATAATCGATAATATATAGATCATCTTCTTTGTACAATTTTTTGGAGACTACCAATTCCTGTAGTTGAGATTTATCATCTTTGGCTTTGATCAGTTGTTCTCTTTTGATGGATGTTGTGCTTTCTTGATTTTTTTCCAGGTTTTTTTCTGAAAAAACGGCCAAAGAATCCTCCATTTTTTGATCTTTACTTTTGTGTTGTGATTCACTTTCGGTGTTCGTATTTACCACCTGTTCTGAGGATGTATTTTTTTTACAGGCCAAAACACTGAGTACAATAAGGCAAGCAATTAGAGTTTTCATAAGATCTTTATTTTTTACATTTTTTGATGAGTTTGTATGCCCAGTCGTAGTGACTGGATGTAGCCGAAATAAGATATGAAGCCAATGAGGTGGTTCCTGTCCATTTATATTTTCGCTTTTCGAATAACTCTTCTTCGGTGTGGTTATGTATTACTTTTTGCAAATCGGCAAAGGATTTTTCTAGCATTGAAATGACTATTTCCAGATCTTCATCTCGATATTTTTTCCAAATTTCCCGATTCAAGTCTGGAGTCATTTTCCAGGTATATCCCTTTGCGGGCATATCCGGTTTTTTTCCAGTCATTCCTACCTTGTACCATTCCAACATCATCAAATGCCAATGATGAAGATGAGCCAATACATCTCGAACATTTCTGTTTAGATATCCTTCAGGGAATTCGACATGTAATTCATCAGGAGCCATCGAACGGATATATGCCAACAGTTTTTTGTAGTTGCCATTACTTAGGGTAATTAATTCTTCTTTGGTCTTTGGTCTGGGCATTCTTAAGGGTTTATATGGGTATAAATATAAATGAGAATGAACCAAAAAAATATGATATTGATCAGTTCATCAATAGGTGTAAGGGACAAAAGAAAAGGTGAGCCTTCTTAAAGAACTCACCTTTGACGAACATAATATGTAGTATAGTTAAAAAAGCCCGTTTCCTATGATGATTAAACTATTAACCACCAGACTTGTGATCAAAAGATCCAGAACCAATTTAGGTTTTTGAACCGTAAGAATAGCTGCATTATGTGCACTACAAACAACAACACTTAGAAAGACCAGAAACATTTGTAGGGGAGCGTTACCATTCATTAATGTAGTCATAATAGCGATAGAACCTAAACAGGTAGAAACAATAATAGCCAAAGCAGAATATCCTGTGTAGTTTTCGGTAAAATCGGCGTTTATTTTTGCATATAGTGTCATAATATTAGCTTTTTAATGATGAGGTAAAATTATAGTGTAGAGGATTCTTAAAATATGATAAATGTCAGTTTTCCAGTATTAGTTTCAATCTTCCTAGCATCATGAGTTCGGATTTGTTTTTGCCAGAAAAAGCGTCGGCAATACTATTGGCCGTTTCCCAGATCAGTCCTTTGATACTTTTGGTAAAATGAGATTTATGATCTGTATAAAAAGACTCAAATTCCTGAAAGCAAGGTTCGGCAGAAGGAGTTTCATAGTCCATCCAGTCAAAAACAATTTCAATCTGAAACGCAGCATCTACGTCAAATTCGTCCACTACGTCATCTACTTGCAACCATTTTGATTTTACAATTTTTCGCAAAGAATTGTATTCAGATTTTCGAACTACTTTGTCTGAAGCTGCAATGGCATAGAATAGTTTTCCGAGATTTTGATAAAATGCTAATCCTATATTTTGAGTAGTATCCATGGTATGTTGTTTTTATGAGTTATTTGATAAAATTACAAGGCGCTTTGGGATTTTTTTATGACATCCGTCAGTAATTGGAAATAGTATAAATGCGTACATTTGAATTATGAAGGTATTTGAAAAACAGGATAATGTTTTTAAAATTCTCTCCGAAGCAGTTTCAGAAGGAATAATTGTTGTTAATAAAGAACAAATTATAGTAGCTACCAATGGTTCTGCCAATGAAATATTTGGATATGATCAAGGAGAACTTATAGGAAAATCCCTTAATGTGCTCATCCCTCAGAACTATCACCATAATCATGGGGCTCATTTTAAAAGCTTTGTGAATAATGCCGAAAAGAGGCATATGGGTAGAGGGAGAGATATCCATGGAGTACGGAAAGATGGAAGTGAATTCCCTCTAGAAGCGGGACTTAATCCTTTTTCTATCTACGACAATAATTATGTCATGGCTTTGGTAATAGATATTACCGAGCGTAAGGAACAAGAACGTAGAATTCATGAACTCAACAGTGAACTGGAACAAAAAATTGAAGAACGTACCGAAGAACTCCACCAATCGATTCAAGAGCTAAAGGAAGAAGTAAAACTTCGAAAAGAAGCGGAAGCCAAGGCCAAAGAATCCTTGAAAAAAGAACGAGATCTTAATGAGTTAAAAACAAAGTTTCTGTCATTAGTATCACACGAATTTAAAACACCCTTAGGTGGTATTCTTACCTCGGCTACCCTTGTGGGGAAGTATACCAAAGGAGAGCAACAGGATAAAAGAGAAAAGCACCTTAAAACTATTAAGAATAAAGTAAAGTATCTGGATAACATTCTCAGTGACTTCTTATCTATAGAACGTTTAGAAACCGGTAAGGTAACCTACAAGTTCAGCAAGTTTCCGTTAAGTAAGGTGGTAAATGAGGTGGTGTATAACGCCAATATGTCACTAAAAGATGGACAACGCATCAACTATCCCAAAGATATCGATGAGTATATCGTTGATTTTGATGAGAAAATTCTTGAGTTGGTGTTGTCTAACTTAATCCATAATGCAGTAAAGTACTCTGGGGAACATACCATTATAGATGTAGAGGTTAGTTTTGAAGATGATAAGATCGTATTCAAAATTTCAGATCAGGGTATCGGAATTCCAGAAAAAGAGCAGGAGTTCATTTTTAAACGATATTTCAGAGCAGAGAATGCGTTGCTCAATCAAGGTACAGGGATTGGACTAAACATTGCAAAAAATCATTTAGAAAACTTAGGAGGCACTCTTACTTTTACGAGTAAAGAGGGAGTAGGTTCTACTTTTACTGTAGAAATACCGATCCAACCATAACCAAACCAATGTTTATTGCCTCAATTTTATAAACAACCAAAATCGATATCAGTGAAAACGATTTTATTAATTGAAGACGATACAGTACTAAGGGAAAACACAGCAGAACTCCTTGAGCTTTCTGATTATGATGTGATTTGTGCTCCTAATGGCAAAATAGGGATAGAAAAGGCAAAAAAGGAAAAACCAGACATTATTGTTTGTGATATTATGATGCCAGAGGTAGATGGATATGGGGTTTTGGAGGCATTATCTTTTGATTCGGGTACTAGCCAGATTCCTTTTATCTTTTTATCGGCCAAGACTGAGCACAAAGAGATCAGAAAGGGAATGGATTTGGGAGCCGATGATTATTTGACGAAACCTTTTGAAGAAGAGGAGTTGTTGAGCGCTATCGAAAGTCGGTTGGCAAAGGCTCAGATCATTGCAAATATTATCGAAGAGCAATCCGCACCCAAAGAGGTACAGCAGAAAGATGATGGATTAAGAAATTTGAATGAACTCAAAAACTTCTTTGATGATTATGGGGAAATTTCGACCTGTAAAAAGGGAGAGAGTATTTATAAAGAAGGAGAGCACTCCAATACCATCTATTTGATCCTAAAAGGAGTGATAAAATCTCACAAAATGGATGAAAACGGTAAAGAGTTGATTACTGCATTGTATAAAGCCGATGACTTTTTAGGATTTACCTCATTTGTGGATAACGTTCCTTATCAGGAGTCGGCCACTGCTGTCGAAGAAGTAGAATTGGCAGGAATTTCTAAAAGTAAGCTAAAAGATATTCTCGAGAAAAGCAAAAATATTTCTTTGGAGTTGATGGAACTTCTTACTGATAACCTTTCGGAAATTAAGGAGCAATTACTGCAAATGGCTTACAGTTCTGTACGTAAAAAGACAGCGCAGACCATCTTACAGTTTGCCGAAGTTCTCAATAAAAAAGCAGAAGATAATATAAAGATTTCTAGACATGATCTTGCCAGCGTAGCTGGTATTGCAACAGAAAGTCTGATCCGCACATTGTCTAGTTTTAAGAAAGACGGACTCATCGAAATTGAAGGCCGTAATATTAGGATTCTCGACTTATCCGGTTTACAAATGGTAGAATAAAATCACCTAAACTGATTTTTGTCATACTTTTAGTTTATTCGTTCTGATACATTTGTTTTCATTACAACGTATTAGACATGAAAAATATCCTGATTCCTACAGATTTTTCAGAAAACTCGTGGAATGCTATTGCGTATGCATTATCATTTTTTAATAAGATCACATGTAGTTTCTATTTATTACATGTTTCGCCCTATGATGAGATTATTGGTCAAGGTAGTTTCTTAGATTCGGGAGAGACAGTGGTAGATCAAGTGACCCAAAACGACAAGCAACAAATGCAGGTACTGTTGGGGCGTATTGAAAAACTACCGCTTAATACAAAACATCGTTTCTTTACTGTGTATGAACATCATTTCTTTATTGATGCTATACGAAAGCAGATCGTCGATAAGGAAATCGATTACATTGTAATGGGTACCAAAGGAGCCTCTGGACTCAAAGAAATGACCGTTGGGAGTAATACTGGTGATGTGATCACCAAAGTGAAATGCCCGGTATTGGCTATTCCAGAAAAAGCGAGATATCAAAAACCCAAAGAAATTGCTTTTCCTACCGACTACAACCAGCAATATAAAAGCAAAATCTTAAATACGATTACGAATATTCTTTCTACAAATAATGCTGCTTTAAGAGTATTGCATGTTTCTAAAAAGGAAAAAGAGCTTTCGGAGTTACAAAGACGAAATAAGGATTTGCTTGATGATCATCTTAACGATTTGATTGAGCATAGTTTTCATTTTCTTTCGAACACCAAAATTGAAGAAGCCGTTCAATGTTTTGTAGAAAGTAGGAATATAGATATGATCACCATGATTGCAAAGAATCTCAATCTTTTTCAACGTATCCTATTTCATCCTACTGTCGAAACGATCAGCTATCACACTGATGTTCCGTTTTTAGTACTTCACGAATAATACAAACAAAAATAATATGTGCACAAGTTTGGTTACCAAATACAATATCCCGGGGCCTAGATATACAAGTTACCCAACGGTTCCTTATTGGGATATGAATACATTTTCTTTAAAGGGTTGGACACAATCCGTACAACAAGCTTTTACAGAAAGCAATAGTACAGAAGGGATTAGTCTATACATTCACTTACCGTTTTGCGAAAGTATGTGCACATTTTGTGGATGTCATAAACGGATCACCAAAAGGCATGAAGTAGAGGTGCCCTATATTCGATCAGTTTTGAAAGAATGGCAATTATACCTTGCTCTTTTTGATTCGAAACCTAAAATCAAAGAGCTACATTTAGGAGGGGGTACACCTACCTTCTTTTCTCCTGAAAACTTACAGTACTTGATCAATGGGATTTTTTGGCATGCCGAAAAAGCAGAGGGTTGCGAGTTTAGTTTTGAAGGTCATCCCAACAATACAACTTCGGAGCATCTACAAGCGCTTTATGATGTTGGTTTCAGAAGAGTGAGTTTTGGAGTTCAGGATTATAATGAAACCGTTCAAAAAGCAATTCATCGGCAACAATCCTTTGCAGATGTAAAAAAGGTTACCGAAGCCGCCCGAGAAATTGGGTATACTTCGGTTAGTCACGATATTATTTTTGGATTGCCTTTTCAAACGGAAGAAGCGGTAAAAGCTACCATTGCAAAAACAAAAGAATTACTTCCGGATCGATTGGCGTTCTACAGTTATGCCCATGTGCCCTGGCAAAAAGGAAATGGACAACGCGGCTATAATGATCAGGATTTACCCAAAGGAGAAGAAAAAAGAAGGCAGTATGAGATGGGAAAAGAGATGTTATCCGATGCTGGATATGTAGAGATTGGAATGGATCATTTTGCTGTGCAAAGCGATTCCTTATATCAATCTATGGAGAATGAAACTTTACATCGAAATTTTATGGGGTATACCGCTTCAAAAACACAACTAATGATTGGTTTAGGAGTGTCTTCTATAAGCGATAGTTGGTATGGTTTTGCTCAAAATGTAAAGAATATCGAAGAGTATCAGCATTTGGTAAGCGAAGGCATTATTCCCGTGTTTCGGGGTCATATTCTGGATCAGGAAGACCAGATTATTAGACAGCATATATTGAATTTGATGTGCCATTTTGAAACGGAATGCAGTGAGGATTTATATTTTGAAGAATTACCAGAGGTTCTGGGTAAGTTAAGCGAAATGGAGCAGGATGATCTGGTCGAAATTTCAGGCTCAAGAATTAAAATATTAGATAAAGGAAGACCTTTTGTTCGCAATATCTGCATGGCTTTTGATTTAAGACTACAACGTAATCAGCCAGAAACACAGTTATTTTCTATGACAGTGTAAATAGCTTTCAAAATTGTAATCCAGTTGATTGTGACTTTTGTTACAAAAATTAAAAAGCTAACCTCATATTTTTGTAGAGAGAAAAATCTTTATGCATTATTATGAGGTTATTTATGTTGTTTTCAGGATTATTATCGCTATTTCAAGCCCAAGACACGAATAAAATTGAAGTATTAGATGTCACCGCATTTAAACAAGCTGTTAGCCAAGGTAAGGTTCAACTGGTAGATGTACGCACACCCAGAGAATATAATGGTAGTCATATCCAGGGAGCAATTAACATTGATTTTTATAAGAAAATCGCATTTGATCAAAGTTTTAACCAATTGGATAAAGAGCAACCTGTTTACATTTATTGTCATTCTGGAGGTAGAAGCAAAATGGCATCTAGAAGACTTGTAAAAATGGGTTTTACCAAAGTGTATGACCTAAAAGGAGGTTATGTTGCCTGGAATAGATAGTATTTTTTACCTGTGGCATTCCAAATTTGCCGAAACGATTTCAGTAATCGGTTTTGGAGAAAGATAAGGAATACCTAATCCCATACCTCTAAGAATAAAGAGTATACCAATAGTAACGATAACTATTGGAATTGCTTTTTGGATGTATCTGTTCAGTTTTTCTGAAGTAAAATTCCCAGCATACACTGTTATGGTCATAAGCGGAACAGTCCCTAATCCAAACATCAACATATACAAGCTTGACTCAAAAACATGGGTAGAAGCAATCGCCCCAAAAACTGCCATGTATACTAATCCACAAGGTAAAAAACCATTTAAGAATCCTATGGTTAAGAAGGTATCAGGAGTCTTTTTTTGCAGTGCTTTTCCCAATCCACTTTTCACCTTACTGATGATTTTATAAATAGGAGCAGCAAATGCATATTTTCTTGATGGATTTATTGGAAGTACCACAACAGCAATCATTAATATTCCCATAGCAATAGAGATTCCTTGTTGGATGTCAAAAATATGCAAGCTTCGTCCCACCAATCCAAAGAAAAAACCAATCATACCATAAGCCAGTAATCTCCCCAGATGATACAAAGAAATCTGAAATAGTTTTTGTGTTGCATTGGATCTATGCACAGGTAGCATAAAAGCAATAGGGCCGCACATTCCGATACAATGAAAACTTCCTAAAAGACCTAATATGAATGCAGTTGCTATCATTTAATAGGTAAATGAGTGTTTAAATAGATAGGAGGTATTCTCATATGTCCAATCAATAGTCATGTTCCATCTACCTTCGATAAGTTGATCGTTAGGGATTTTCAATTCGGCATCCGACAAACGAATAGGAATCTCGAAATCAAGCTTTTTGTTGGACGGCCGATACATCAAAATAGTTCCTGAAATTCCATCGACGTTGATATCCTCAGGAAATTGAATGCTTAAACCTTCAGGCGTTTTTTGTACGCTGATATCTTTTTTTAGATTTTTTGCATTTTGTTCTGCATCAATTTCTTTTTGAAAAGCAAGCTCTTTTTTATAGTACTCTTCGGTTACCAGATCGTGCTCGTATTTTTCATTGGTATTCATTTTTACAACAAAAAAAAGTATAAAAGAGATAAACCCTGCAAATACCAATACAATTGCTGTTCCCCAGTTTATTTTCATTTTTTTGACTTTTGAGTTATACCTTGTTTTACAATTATCGATAGGTTCGTGGACCTAAAAATGCGCTAATAGTTGTCTCTATGAGTTGATCGTTGCTATACACGCCAATCTTCACTTTATCCTTGTCCCCATTTAGGGCAGAAGCGTTGATCTCTATAAACAGAGTGCCTTCGGCAATGCCTTGTTTTGGGACCTGAAAGTTTTGATGTGTCACTTCTTCAATTTTTCCATGATGGGATAGGAGTTCAAAATGCACATCCGTAATATCCTTGGTGGTTTTGTTTACCAGTTTATAGGTATATACATTACTGATCACATTATTTTCTTTTCGTTCATACAGCTGTCCGGGCAATCTTAAAATGGTAGCTTCTACATCGTTTCGTAGAAAAAGCATTCCAACTAATACTCCTGTAAGAATCAACAGCACTCCACTATATCCTTTTAAACGGGGATTAAATTTGAATTTCGCTTTTTTAGCAATGTTTTCTTCGCTGGCATAGCGAATCAATCCTTTTGGAAGATTTACGCTTTCCATCATGTGATCACAGGCATCGATACACGCCGTACAGTTTACACACTCCAGTTGTGTGCCGTTGCGAATATCGATGCCAGTGGGACAAACATGAACACATTGGAAACAATCAATACAATCTCCTTTTCCGGAAGCGATCCGGTCTTCGTTTTTCTTGAATTTGGCGCGACCTTTTTCTTTTTCGCCACGCTTATAATCGTAGGCAACAACAATAGATTTTGAATCCAAAAGCACCCCTTGTAATCTACCATACGGGCATGCTATAATGCATACTTGTTCTCTAAACCACGCAAATACAAAGTAGAATACTGCGGTAAAAATCAGCAGCGAAATTAAAGTGCTGACGTGTGCAGATGGGCCTTCGATTACATATTGTAAAAGTTGATCACTACCAATAAGATAGGCTAGAAACACATTCGCAATTAGAAAGGAAATCAAAAAGAATATACTCCATTTGGTGATTCGTTTTCTAATTTTTTCAGCATTCCAGGGTTGCTTATCTAATCGTATCTGTTTTCCTCGATCTCCCTCAATCCAGTATTCAATCCTTCTGAAGACCATTTCCATAAAAATGGTTTGGGGGCATACCCAACCACAAAACAACCGCCCAAAAGCAACGGTAAATAATGTGATAAAAATGACCCCTATGATCATGGAAATCACAAACAGATGAAAATCCTGTGGCCAGAAAGGAGCGCCGAAAATATTGAATCTTCGCTCCAGAACGTTGAACATCAAAAACTGATTTCCGTTGACCTTGATAAAAGGCGCGGAAAACAGAAAAATCAATAGCCCATAACTTACCCATTTTCGGTAACGATAGAATTTTCCACTTGGTTTTTTAGGATACACCCACGCGCGTTTTCCCTCTTCATTTACAGTGGCTATCGAATCTCTGAATTTCTCGTTTGTAGGTGTTTCCAAAGGTGTTTCTTTTAATTATTCGCTGACTACTTCCGGGATCGAATCAGACACTGCAGTAGATACTTCTTCATTGGGTGCATCTGGATCTATCCAAATCTCACCCTGAGGTTCTTTGGGTTCTGCAGGCGTGGTGCCTTCTAGAGTCATAATATAACTGGCTACCTGGGCCATTTCTGCAGGTTTCAAAGTTTGTTTCCAGGCTACCATTCCTTTACCGTCTCGACCTCCTTCTGAAATCGTACGGAATATATTTTTTATTCCTCCGCCTAGGATCCAATATTGATCAGTTAGGTTGGGACCAATACCCCCACCACCATCAGCTTTGTGACAAGCCACGCAATTGGTAGCAAAAATGGCTTTTCCTTTAGCAAGATCAGCAGCTTCTGTAAGCAAGGTTACCGTGTTTACATCTACCAGATCTTTGGCGGTCCTTTTATAGTTTTCGATAGCAATCTTGGCTTCGGCTACTTCTGTTTCATATTCTTCTGACTGGGTATAGTCATTAAACACATGAAAGCGTACCATATAGATCACTCCAAAAAGGATAGTAGCATAAAAACCATACACCCACCAAGGTGGAAGGTTGTTGTCCAGCTCTTTGATACCGTCGTAATTGTGATCCAAAATAATTTCATCTTCCTGATCTACTGGTTTGCTATCAAGCAGTTTTAGATAGATATCCTTAATCCATTTAAATTGCTTTTCTTTTTTAGCTTTTTGAGCCAACAAATAGCGTTCTTGAGCATCTGGTTTTAAAGATTGAAATAGTATGTTCTGTAATGCGGCGAGACTTATTTCTATAGCTATGGCAAACAAAGCGACTATTCCTAACCCCAACCAGCTTAGAGGCTGCTCGATAAAAGCAGATCCAGAATCTGTAGTAACAGTTAATTCTATAAGTATATAAGCTAGAATTAAAAATGTAAGTACGCGTATATAAGATGCGGTGGTTTTCATAATGTGATATCTTTATTGGTTTCTAGAGGTATATTGCTCACTTCTTTGATATGTTCTTTTTTGGCGGTAAAAACCCACCAGAAGAGCGCAGCAAAGAAGATGAAAAAAATGAGTAGCGAAATCATAGGGTAGATTTCTATACCTTCAATACTCTCCATATGTCCTTTTACAAATTTTAGCATGGCTTTATTCTTTATTTTGTACTACAGTTTCCTCAGTATTATCTTTCACCTTAATATCGGTTCCTAATCTTTGGATATAAGCGATTAAGGCAACTACTTCACGATGTCTCATTTCTACAAAGTCTAACCCATTCTCTTGTGCATATTTCTTATCGGCTTCATAGGTTTTTGCAAAATCCGGATCGGTGTATAGGTTCTTTTCTATCTGTGTTGCTTGCTCATCCATCCATTGTTGTGCTTTGGCAATTTCTTCGGTAGTATAGGGCACGCCTAGTGCTACCATGGCTTCCATTTTTGCCTCGGTTTGTGAACGATCGAGTTTGTTTTGGATTAACCACTTATAGCTTGGCATGATAGACCCCGATGAGGTACTTTGGGGATCATAAAAGTGATTAAGATGCCAGTTGTCAGAGTATTTGCCACCAACACGGTGCAGATCGGGTCCGGTACGTTTACTACCCCATAAGAATGGGTGATCGTATACGTACTCTCCCGCTTTGGAGTATTCGCCATAGCGTTCTACCTCACTTCTGAAAGGTCGTATCATTTGCGAATGGCAGGAAACACAACTTTCTCTGATGTATAGATCTCTACCTTCTAGCTCAAGAGGAGTATATGGTTTCACGCTAGTGATCGTTGGAATATTCGAATCAATCATGAGTGTAGGAATGATTTGTACTGCTCCACCAATCAGAATAGCGATAGTAGCAAAAATGGTCAGTTTTACTGGTCTTCTTTCTAACCAGGTGTGATACGTTTCTTTTGCTGTTCTGCGTCTGGTTACTTTGGTTAAAGGAGCGGCTTCAGCTAGCTCATCTTTCACACTGCTACCACTTTTTACTGTTTTTACTACGTTGTAGAGCATGATGAAGATTCCCAGAATGTAAATACTTCCTCCAATGGCACGCATCCAGTACATCGGGATAATCTCATTTACGGTTTCCAAAAAATTACCGTAAACCAAACTTCCGTCAGGGTTAAATTGTTTCCACATAGAAGCCTGTACGAACCCAGCAACATACATAGGTAGAGCGTACATGATGATTCCTAAAGTACCTAACCAGAAATGTACGTTTGCTAGTCCCGTAGACCATAATTTGGTTTTGAATAGTTTAGGAATTAACCAATAGGCCATTCCGAAGGTTAAGAATCCGTTCCAAGCCAAGGCTCCAACATGAACGTGTGCGATTACCCAGTCGCTGAAGTGCGCGATGGCATTTACGTTTTTTAAGGATAGCATAGGCCCTTCAAAAGTGGCCATACCGTATCCGGTAATCGCAACAACCATGAATTTTAAAACAGGATCGGTACGCACTTTATCCCAAGCCCCTCGTAGGGTAAGTAATCCATTGATCATACCTCCCCAGGATGGTGCAATAAGCATTACCGAAAAGGCAACTCCAAGGTTTTGGGCCCAATCTGGTAAAGCCGAATAGAGTAAGTGGTGGGGTCCTGCCCAGATGTAAATAAATATTAATGACCAAAAGTGTACGATAGATAATCGATAGGAATAAATAGGTCTATTCGCCGCTTTTGGGATGAAGTAATACATCAATCCCAGGAATGGAGTAGTCAAGAAAAACGCCACCGCATTATGTCCGTACCACCATTGCACCAAAGCGTCTTGTACCCCGGCATATACCGAATAACTTTTTAAGGCGCTTACGGGAAGCTCAAGACTATTAAAAATATGAAGCACCGCAACGGTAACCACGGTTGCGATATAAAACCATATGGCAACATAAAGATGTCGTTGTCTTCTTTTTAAAATAGTCCCTATAAGGTTCCAACCAAAAACCACCCAGATGACCGCAATGGCAATATCAAAAGGCCATTCTAGTTCTGCATATTCTTTTGATGTGGTAAATCCAAGAGGTAGCGTAATTGCGGCCCCTACAATAATTAATTGCCAACCCCAGAAATTGATATTACTCAGAACATCACTAAACATTCGGGCTTTTAATAAACGCTGGGTAGAGTAATAAACCCCGGCAAAAATTGCGTTACCTACAAAGGCAAAAATTACAGCATTGGTATGCAGTGGTCTTAATCGACCAAAACTTAGCCAGGAAATACCATCTGTAAGGTTTGGGAATAAAAACAGGAATGCGAGTAGTAAACCAACAGACATTCCCACAATACCCCAGAGCATTGTAGCGTACAAGAATTTTTTTACGATTTTGTTATCGTAATAGAATTGTTCCATTTCCATTTTATGATTGTTTAGTTTTAGGGGTTGCAGAAGATTGTTCGTTGTTTTCTTTTATGAGCTCGTCTTCAAAAAGCATTCGAACCGAAGGCGTATACACATCGTCATATTGACCGTTTCTTATCGAAAAGATAAACGCAATAAAAAAGATGATCGCGACGACAATACTTATTGTTAAGAGTACATAGATAACACCCATACTTTTTTTATTATGCATCAAAAGTAGGAGCCCAACTTTTCTTAAAAAATGACATTTGTCAGGTTTTAATCGCTATTTATTTATGAACTTTCATTAGTCAATAACCCTTAAAACTTTTAGTTATGAAATCTAAATCGACCCCCCTTGATCTGAGAAGAAAAATCACTACTGGATTGTTAATTATCGGTATAGGTATTATAGTTGCTTATTTGTTTTATAATACCGGAATCGTAGATATGGTCTTGGATTTATTTTCTCCCTATCCTGAGAAGTAGACATTTAAATACAAAAAAGTAATAGCATACAGCTTTTCAATAAGCTTCATTTGTGTGCGTATTAAAATGAATGTTCTTATTCCAAATAAAATCTGATCTTAGGGTGTATGACGTAACTTTACTAAAGGCTTCCGTAGGATACTTTTGAGTAAATATCATCTTGCTGGGTTTTACGATATATCCTCCCCAATATTCTGGCATAGGAATAGTACCGTTTTCAAATTTGTTTTCAAAAAATTCTAGTTGCTCATCCAGCACTTTTCGCGAAGAAATCTCAGTGCTTTGTTTGGATGCCCAGGCTCCCAACTGACTTCCCTTTGGGCGGGATTCAAAATACCCTTCGGCAAGATCAGTAGCGATCTTTTCTGCAGTTCCTGAAATAAAAACCTCTCGATTTGCCGACGACCAATTAAAAAGTAAGGCGACTTTGTTATGATGCGCAATAGATTTCCCTTTTTCGCTTTCGAAATTGGTAAAAAACACAAACCCTTCCCAGGTAAATTTCTTGAGCAAAACAATTCTACTTTTTGGAAATTCATCCGTGCCTATGGTAGCTAATTGCATGGCATTAGTCTCTTCTTCAGGATGTGAAGTGTCTACTTCATGAAACCACTGTTGAAAGTGTTGCATAGGATTATGATCAGTAGCTTCATTCATTTGTTTTTACGCTTACTTTTTTACTCAGGATATTAGTGAGTGCAGTTACATAAACAACCACAGAAATAGAACTTAAAGGCATTAAAATAGCCGCAATAACAGGAGATAATTGACCCGTTACCGCAAAATACAATCCTATACTATTATAGAAGAAAGATAGTATGAAACTGGATTTAATAATGCCCATTGTCCTTTTGGAAATGGTTAAATAATGATTGATGTTTTCAAAGACTGATGCATCCAAAATGGCATCGCAAGCAGGAGAAAAGACGTTTACATTTTCAGAAACTGCGATTCCAACATCACTTTGTGCCAGTGCTCCTGCATCGTTGAGGCCATCACCTATCATGACTACATTGGCATCATGGTTTTGCAAGCTTTTGATATATTCGAGTTTATCATCTGGTTTTTGATTAAAGAGTAAGTTAGTATTCTTAGGTAACAGCTGTTCTAGATGCCTTTTTTCTCCCTCATTATCTCCCGACAAAATGGATAGGCGATAGTTTTTTGATAAGGTCTCGAATAGTTCTTTAACCCCTTTTCTGTATTGATTGTAGAAAACGTAGTGTCCTTTGTATTGATCATTGGCATTAACATGTACCGTAGTATTCAAGGCATTAGTTCCGTTGGAATTTTTTATGAAATTTTGAGAACCGATTTTAATACTATCTTGGGCTGATCGAGCTTCAATACCTTTACCGAGATGCTCCTGATATTCATCCAAAGTGAGAATATCATGATCTTCCAAAATTTGATACAACGACCTACTTAACGGATGATTCGATGCGCGAAGTGTACTTTTTAATAAGGCTTCCTCTTTTTGGGAAAGTGGTTTGCCATGGTATTCGATTTTATTTTTCCTGTTTGAGGTAATGGTACCTGTTTTATCAAAAATAAGAGTATTGACTTTTGATAATTGTTCGATCACATCTGCATTTTTTAGGTAAAAACGGTTTTTCCCAAAAATCCTCAACATGTTTCCTAATGCAAAAGGTCTGGCCAGTGCTAGTGCACAGGGACAAGCAATAATAAGTACTGCGGTAAATACGTTCATCGCTTTTGAGCTATCCGCAATTAACCAATAACTGGTTGCAATAAAAGCAATACATAAAATAATGATCGTAAAATATTTGCTAATGGTATCTGTAAGATTCGTAAAGGATGATGTTTTGTTTTTACTAAAAACATCATTACTCCATAATTGAGTCAGATAACTTTGCTCAACAGATTTTAAGGCTTCAATCAATATGGCGCCATTCAGCTGTTTTCCTCCTGCAAAAAGTTTATCGCCGGATTGTTTGGTTACCAGATCGCTTTCTCCGGTAACAAAACTATAATCGATTTGTGCATCCCCTTCGATAAGGATACCATCAACCGGGATTAATTCTTCGTTCCGGATTAATAAACGATCTCCTTTTTTAATATGATAAACCTGAATACTTTCTTCTTTGTCATTTTTTTTGGATACTCGGGTCACTGCAATAGGGAAATACGATTTATAGTCCCTTTCAAAAGACAAAAATGAGTAGGTTTTTTGTTGGAAAAATTTTCCGACCAGTAAAAAGAAAACTAACCCGGTAAGGCTATCAAAAAAACCCGTTCCCAGATCAAATATGATTTCTACAGAACTTCTTATGAATAGTACAAGAATCCCTAATGCAATGGGGATATCTATATTTAGTAGTTTACTTCGAAGGCCTTTGTATGCTGAAATGAAATACTCTTGTGCGGCATAAAATACAACGGGTAAAGAGAAGGCAAACATCAACCATCGAAAAAGGTGTTTGTACTTTTCTAACCAGTATTCTGATACTTCAAAGTATTCTGGAAATGATAAAAACATCACATTACCGAATGCAAACCCAGCGATTCCTAATTTGTACAGTAATTGATGATTGTTGTTTTTTGGAGTACTCGTATAATCGCCCAGACTAATGTATGGTTCATATCCAATGGAATTCATTAAAACCACTACTTCTTTGAGTGTTGTTTTTTCTGAATTGAGGGTGATTCTAACTGTTTTTTTAGGGAAATTCACTTGAGAAGAAGTAATTCCCGATTTCAATTTATGTAGATTTTCTAAAATCCAGATACAAGAGCTACAATGTATATGAGGGATGTAGAGCGTAATAATCTGAGTATTCTGATCTGAAAATTCTATTAGCTTTTCAGCAATATCAGGATTATTGAGATAATCGTATTTTCCTTCAATTTCTTTAGGAATCGCTCCTGGAGCAGATTGTAAGTCATAATAATCGGATAAATCATGACTCGAAAAAATTTCATATACAGTTTTGCAGCCATTACAGCAAAAGGTTTTGTGGTCGAAGTTGATAACTGTTTTATCGCAATTATTTCCACAGTGAAAACAAGTTGATTGTGTCATAAACTCACTGTTTTGCTGCAAAAATGCATAAGTTAAGGGTAAAAGAATATGATAATTATCATGTTTTGCCCTTTTCAGGAAATAAGTGGATGTTACTGATGGTTATCAATGGGGTAATCCTCATACAAATCTTTAAAAGTTTTATCGGTTGTGTAGTTGTCTCTAAGTACTTTATAAACCATTACAATGATCATGATTTGACCTAAACAAGTGAGGTAAAATACCCAACTAAAATGAATATTCATTACCACCAAAATAGTAACAAGTAAGAGCATAATCGAGGTGAGTACTACCATAGCTATCGCTGAAATTTTCATAACACTTTTTATTTACAAAATACCCTTTTTTGGAAACAGTTTGTCATAAGAATTCGCTAAAACATAAGTGTAGACTGACAAAAATCATATTTTCTGATCATGTGCTTATCTACT
This sequence comes from Aquimarina sp. AWH4_224, assembly GCF_056160245.1. NCBI lineage: Bacteria > Pseudomonadati > Bacteroidota > Flavobacteriia > Flavobacteriales > Flavobacteriaceae > Aquimarina > Aquimarina sp. AWH4_224. The sequence goes on from NZ_JBSWWU010000004.1 coordinate 256,009, forward strand.
TTTGAACGTAAGATATCAAATAGTAGAACCTATGAGAAAGATACTTATTCCAACCGATTTTTCAGAAAATGCAATGAATGCCATTCGGTATGCATTAGAACTTTTTAAGTACGAGAAAAGCATTTTCTATATCATGCATGCCTATGCCGATGAGGTGTATGATCATGATGCATTAGTTTCGAGAGAAATTCTTGAGGAGTTAAAAGAAATTGTAAAGAATAGTTGTATCGTAGAGTTAAAAGACACCCTTAAAATTATTGATCAAATATCTCCAAACCCCAGGCACGAATACAGAGTAATTCCTGCTTTTGGGACATTAATTGATGAAGCCAATGCTATCGTAGATAGCGAGAACATCGATGTTTTGATCATGGGTACCAAAGGGAAAAGAAATGACCAAAATCTCACATTTGGAAGCAATACACTGCAGGTACTAAAATATGTAAAATGCCCTGTGTTGGCTATACCTAGTGGGTATAAATGGAAGCAACCGAAAAATGTATTGTTCCCTACGGATTATTTTTTACCATATAAAAGAAGAGAGCTTAAATTGGTGAGTACATTGACCAAAAGCTTTAGGTCTACTATTCATCTACTCCATGTTTCTAAACATGAAAAGATTTCGATACGACAAGAAGATAACAAAGCCTTTCTGAAAGAATGTTTGTTCGATACAGACATTAAATCTCATACGATTGCATCCGATACGCTTACCGAGGCCATCAACAATTTTGTAGAAAGTCATAAAATTGATTTTTTAATCCTTGTGAATTCCAGGCATTCTTATCTCGAAAACATATTGTATCAATCCACAATAGATAAAATAGGGCTGCATATTAAGATCCCTTTTTTAACCATGCAGAATTTGCAACGATATTAAAATGTGAAAAGATGAAACGAATTTTGTTACCTACGGATTTTTCAGAAAATGCATATAATGCCATACGATATGCCATGCATTTATTTAAGGGAGATAGTGCTACTTTTTATTTGTTAAACACCTTTACCCCAGCTTCGTATAGTGCTGATTTTCTTATTGAAAATCCAACTCCTTATGGTTTGGAAGAGGTAGCCTTGATAAATTCAAAAAAGAATATTGCCAAAACTGAAGAAAGTATTATAACAGAGTTTAATAATCCAAAACATCAATTTGAAAGATTATCCATCTTTGGTATGTTGACAAGCGAGATCAAAGAAATTATCAAACGAGAAAATATAGATCTGATAGTGATGGGAACCAAAGGCGCTACCGGAGCCAAAGAGTTTTTCATGGGGAGCAATACACAAGACGTAATCAAGAGTGTTGACAATTGTCCGGTTTTGGCTGTGCCAGAAGAATCTTCTTTTAATGAGGTTTCGAATATCGCTTTTGCAACCGATTTTGAACGTGTGTATTTCAAATCAGAGATAGTTCCTATAGTGAATTTGGCAAAATCGCAGGATGCAACCGTACGAATGATTCATGTATATGACGACCCAAAATTATCGAATATGCAGCGGTTCAATTCAAGTTCTTTGGAACAATATTTTAAAGAGATCAACTATGAATTTCATGTTATTTCAGATTTTTCAACTATAAAAAAAGCAATTCAGGCATTTGTAGAAGAGCTAGAGATTGATATGTTGATGATGATCAAATACAAGCATAGTTTTATAGAAAGATTAACTCGAGAACCTGTGATTAAAAAAATGACGTTTCATACCACAATCCCATTTTTGGTAATCCCAGCGGATAACTGATTATTGTCATAGTATTCTTCAGGTTTGGTGTATAGTTTTATGTCATAATTCATAAAAACCAAACATCATGAGAAGAGTATTAGTTCCTACAGATTTTTCTAATAATGCATATAGTGCACTGTTCTATGCAACCCGGTTTTTTCAAAATGAACCTTGTCACTTTTTTATTCTAAACACTTTTGATGTTAATACTCCTGTATTAACCAGCAGAATCGATACTAGTAAAGGAGATGCATTATACCGACAATTAAGCGCTACATCCAAAGATAAACTTACCGAAACCCTTCATTGCATAGTAAGAGATACCGAAGATTTTGAGCATACTTTTGAAACGATATCAGTTTCCAAAGATTTGACAGAAACGATCAATAAGACCGTACAGAGTAAGGAGATCGATTTGATAGTTATGGGAACCAAAGGCGCCAGTGGTTTGAAAGAGATTTTTATTGGCAGTAACACAGTCAAGGCCATTCAAAATGTCAAGCAATGCCCTATACTCTTGGTCCCTGATGAACTTGATTTTAAATCACCAAGACAAATTGCTTTTGCTACGGGGTTTGGACGATCTTACAGCAAAGAAGAGTTACAACCTATTATATCAATGGCCAAGATGTTTAAGGCCTCGATAAAGGTGTTGCACATTCATGAAAATGAATTATTGAACGAAGAACAGGAGCAAAATTTCAAAATTCTAAGAACACTTTTTGAAGGCGTAGAACTAAGTATGCATTGGCTGGCAAAGGATAACCAAAAGGCAGAAGTTATTCAGATGTTTCTCGAAGAAATGAATATTGATATGCTCACCATGTTGCGATATCCGCATAGCATTACAGAAAGTATAACTCATGAGCCTGTAGTAAAAAAGATGGGCTTTCGTATTGACATTCCTTTCTTGGTAATTCCGGTGAAGAGCTGACAATTATCATAGTTTTTGGGCGTGTTTCCTTATACATTTATTTCATAAACCATTAAAAAACAAAGTAATGAAAAGGAAGATATTATTACCAACCGATTTTTCTAAAAACGCATGGAATGCGATGACCTACGCGATAGAACTTTATAAGGATGAAGTTTGTGAATTTTATATACTCAATACATTTAATGCTACAGGTTATGCATTAGAAAGTATGATGGTTCCAGAACCAGGAGAACGTTTTTATGAAGAAGCAAAAAAACAATCAGAAATGGGATTGGCTAAGATGCTAAAAGGACTTTCTTTTAGGAATGAAAATCCAAAACATCAATTCTTTACCGTTTCTCAGTTCAATAGCTTACTAGAGGGAATTAAGGATATGATTGCCAAAAAAGATATCGAACTGGTAGTTATGGGCACCAAGGGTGATACCGATGCTGCAAGTATCGTATATGGAAGTAATACCATACTAATCATGGAGAAAATTCGGAATTGCCCGGTAATGGCCATACCAAAAGAAGCTGATTTCAAAAAACCTAAGGAGATTGTGTTTCCTACCGATTACAAGACCCCGTTCAAAAGACGAGAATTACAACATCTTATGGATATCGCCAAAATTAGTGGAGCTGTCATTAGAGTATTACATATCGTAGATACAGCCGGGTTGGATGAGGATCAACAAAATAACAAACGACTTTTGGAAGAGAATTTTGAAAATTTAGAATATACTTTTCACACACTTCACAATGTAGATGTACAGGGAGGACTTAGTGCTTTTGTAGAAAGTAGAGATAGCGATATGGTCACTTTTATCAACAGGAAGCACAGCTTCTTTGGAAGTATATTCTCCAAACCCATGGTAAAGAATTTAGGATACCATTCTCGAGTACCCGTATTAGCATTACATGACGTATAACCAAATCAATATATTATGAAAAACATAGGCATTTGGATGGATAAGCAAAAAGCGTTTATCATCACCATAGAAGATCAAAAAGAGCATATAGATAAAATACCTTCTAATATTGAAGATTTTCGGATCCATGGAGGATCTGGAACTCGAATGAAAGGAGGGCCACAAGATGTAGTACAAGATAGAAAATACCTCGAACGAGAAAAGCATCAATTTAGAACCTACTTTGAAACACTAATAACTTTTATACAAGATGCGGATAAAGTTGTGATTTTCGGACCTGCTGAAGCAGGCGAAAAATTTAAAAAAGAACTAGATCAAAACTACAAGGATATCGCAGTAAAGGTAGAAGGTGTTTTTAAGGCAGATAGCATGACAGAAAATCAAACCAAGGCTTTGGTTAGAGATCATTTTAAAAGAATAAAGGTGTAGTATAGAGATAGTTTATCCAATTAAAAAGATGAAAAAGCAACTCGTTGAAGAGTTGCTTTTTTGGTTAAGTAATTGATATTATGACAATTATCATTCTTTTTGACCTATGTTTACTGTAAATTGATAATATCTTAAAACAAAATGTTGAAACCAACTTCACAAAAACAGTGAATATTCATTTTATGCTTATCTCTCTTCCACAATCTTAATTAAGTATTTGCAAAGTTAAAAATGCAGATATCCATCCTAGGAAGATATCAGGGAATTTAAAAATTGAAATCAATAAACAAGATAGCCATTGTATTAGTCTTGAACTATATAAGTCTTACTTCTTATCAGTTTGAGAGTGGTCCGGAAACCTTGTTTATGATTAGTTGATGGAGTGACTACAGGTCACCTGTGTAATTGCAGTATGTATAACCAAAGCCTTTGGCTTTATTAAAACCCCGATGAGATGAGAAATTTATACTTTTTAGTTTTTACGATAGTGCTATTTTCATGTACCGTTGAAGAAGACCAAATACCAGTTTTTGAAGAAGAATATTACCACTATGATGCCAATTATCAAGTTACTCTGGATATCATATATGTAAAGAGTGCAAAGACAATGAACGGCATATGTAAGTTTGATGAGTATAAACTATTAAAAGACCTGAACACAAAGTATTTTAATCATTACGATATTGGTATTCGATTGGGAGATATTACGATTATCGAAAATGATGAACTATACGATTTCAGAGATAATCGAGGAGGAGAAGAAAGAGTTTTTCTAAATGAAACGAAACCCTATTGTGACCCTACGAAATTAAAGATGTTTATAATTAGGAGATCTAATATTTATGCAATAGCCGGGATGGGATACGACAAGAGACTTTTGGTTACCGATGAGAATATTTTTAATACAACCACGCCACATGAAATAGGACATGCATTAGGATTACCTCATTCTACGAATAAAGATAATATCATGTGCTACTTAAAATCCAATTCTCGTAAAGAGTTTACAAAGCATCAAGTGGAGAAGATGAAAGCCAAAATAGAGCTAATGAAGTGATCACTTATAGATAGAGATTTAATATAGTTAACGATAATTCTATCCTGATAAATATCATTTTTTAAGGGTGTGATGATCAGTACATTGTAGAGAACATAAAAACCAATTTGAAAGATGAGTGCAATAACACAAATTACCGAAAAACAATTAAAGCATATACATTTTGTAACCTTGGAATGGAAATCTAGCCTTGAGTTTATAAAAGGTGAAATCCAGTTCATACAACAGTTACTGAATTCATATGTATTCGAACCTAATACGCCGAATCTTTTTGAAAGATTAGAGGAGTACAAAGAACAGCTCAGTAAGATTGTAGTCGAAGCTGACCAGCTTATGAAAAGTATCAGAAAGCACGAAAGTGAGCTGGGAGGAATATTAGAATGCGACACTATTGCCGAGGATCATTCTTATTATCAAGAACATGAGCTCATGAATGTAACCTTCGAAAAATTCTATAAAAATTTTAGAAAGTTAAAAGCGGATGTCTTTGCCTACGCAGCAAACATATTGAAACGTAGGAAAAATTAATGTAATAAATGTAATCTGATAAATATCATTTTTTACGATACCGTATACCACTAGTTTTGAGGTAAATCATTTAATAACTCTAAAAAAACCAAATGTTATGTCACTAATTAAATTTAACAAAAACCGATTCCCCTGGTTTAATGACAAAGTGCCAACTTGGTTGGACACCGATGATTTTTTTGCCGATGATTTTTTTATTCGAGAAAGAAATCTTCCGGCTATGAATGTAAAAGAAAACAAGGACGATTTCGAAATCGAATTGGCGGTTCCTGGGTTTTCTAAAAAAGATATCGAAGTCACTATGGAAAACGATGTACTTCATATTTGCGCCAAACAAAAAAGAGAGGAAGTAGAAGAAAATGAAAATTACACACGTAAAGAGTTTAGCTACAACTCCTTTGATAGAAAATTACAATTACCTTCAACAGTTAATCAGGACGAAAAAATAAAGGCTACTTACGAAGATGGAATTTTAAAACTTCTCTTAAAGAAAAAAGAAGATACAAAAGAATCTGCCAAAAAGGTAATTGATATTAATTAAAAAGTAAAGAGGCAGGAAAGAGGAGTTTTTTCTGCCTTTTTAGCAAGCTAAAACCAAATCCAGAATGAAACTATATCTAAAAATTATTGCTATTGTGATTTTGATTGGTTTTGCTGGATTTTGGGTATGGTATGAGTATACCTACAGCATGGATACGGTAATCCCCTTTGAAGTGAATAGCCCCAAAAATAACACAAAAGTATTGGTGGCTTCTCAAGGAAGTCCATTTAAAGATTCTTTGGTACAAGGAATCATAAGACACTATGATAAGGATACTATTTATTTTAAAGTAATCGATGTCTATACCTTATTTACTGTTAATATTAACAAATGGGATGCCTTGGTCATTATCAACTCCTGGGAGTATGGAAGCCCTCCGCGAAATGTTAAGCGGTTTATAAAGGATCACCCAAACGAATTGGATAAATTGATCATTCTGTCTACCGTTGGAAGTAGTCATATCACATTGAAAGACGTTGATGTGATCTCGGGAGAATCCATTATAGAAAAAACACATCAATACACGGATATCGTGGTAAATCAATTAAATCAAATCATACATAAACCTTCAAGACATGAATAAGTTTGAACACTATATATTACTATTGTTAGTCATTTTATTAAGTGGATGTTCCTCAAGTGAGCTGGTCGAGAACTGGAAAAATCCAGATATAGAAACTTTTGAAGCTCAAAAAGTATTGGTGATCGGGATTACATCAAATGAAGATAACCGTAAGTTTTTTGAAAGGAAATTGGTTTCAGAACTAGGGAGAAATGGTGTAAATGGAGTAAAAAGTATTGATTTTTTTGAAAAAAACTTTACTACTTCTCCAAAGACTGAAGCTGAAATTATGGGTTTGGAATCTCAATTGATCGAACAGGGTTTTGATGCTATTTTGTTATCAAAAGTAGTAGGAGTTGAAGACAAGGTTACTGTAGTAAAAGCATATCGAAATTTGGATAGAACCTTCAATAACTTCAGGGATGACTATTTCGACAATCAGGAGATCTTTCATGATCAAGAATATTACGAAGAGTACCAGATTTTTCATGCAGAGTCGTCTTTGTATTGTATATGTCCGGACAAAGCCAAAGAATTGATCTGGAAAGGATCAATAGATGTAACTGAGCCCGACAATACCAGAAAAGCAGTAGGCGATTATGTAAAAGTGGTGATTTGGGCATTAAAAGCACAGCAATTATTAATTATAGAAGAATTTATCGATGAAGATTTTGATTTATAGTGCCAAGGATTTTGAGATTCCTTTTTTGGAAAAAGCGAACAACGAGGTACATCAGGTTAAATATATCCCTGATCGCCTTACCGATCAAACAGCGATACTAGCATTAGGTTTTGATGCAATATCGATTTTTTCGGCAGATGATGCTTCTTCCAAAGTATTGGGGTTATTAAAGGATTTTGGGATAAAATTTATTGCCTTACGATCCACGGGATACGACAATGTAAATCTGGCCAAGGCCAAAAAAATCGGAATGAAAGTGGCTAATGCCGCGGGATATTCGCCATACGCTATTGCAGAACATGCAGTAGGATTATCGTTAGCTTTAAATCGGAAACTGATACTTTCTAATACACAGGTACAGAACTTTAATTTTTCTTTGAGTAACCTGGTGGGGTTTGATCTTTATCAAAAAACAGTAGGGATTATAGGTATGGGACGAATAGGAAAAACGATTGCCAAGATTATGAATGGCTTTGGATGCCAGATTATCGCATTCGATCCCAATAAGGATTTAGATTTTGCAGAGCAATTCAATGTAGAATATCTTGACCTCGAACAAGTGTATCACCATAGTGATATGATTTTTTTAAGTACTCCACTTACCAGCCAGACCCATTATTTGATTGATAAAAAGGCGATAGAACAAATGAAAAGAGAGGTGGTTTTGATCAACGTGGCCAGGGGAGCAGTGGTCCATACCAAAGAACTTATCGAAGCCTTGAGTGCAAAAAGACTGAAGGCCTACGGAGCAGACGTGTATGAGTTCGAAAATGGATTGTTTTTTTACGACCACTCTCAAAATGCCTCCAAAGATGAATTGCTACAAAAACTATTAAGTTTTCCGAATGTGTTGATAACACCGCATCAAGCTTTTGCTACACATGAAGCATTAACCAGCATTGCCGAAACTACGTTTTACAATATCAATAGTTGGGTAGAAAATAAAACTCCAGAAAATGAGCTTACCGTAGAACTAGTGGGGTAGTCGGTTCTTTAGAACACCATACAAGAAAGTACCTAAAATAGCAGAAGCAATCACAATTACCATAGGTAAATATCCAGCTCCCAATAAAACAAACATAGGGCCAGGGCAAGCTCCCGCAAGGGCCCATCCAAAACCAAAAATAATCCCCCCTAAAACGTAACGCTTTATCCCTTTTTCTTTGGGAACTACATGGATTGGAGCTCCGTAAAAGGATTTTACATTATATTTTTTAAGAAATTGAATTGAAAGTATCCCTAGCAAAACAGCACTACCAATAATACCATACATATGAAAAGATCCAAACTGGAACATCTCATAGATCCTGAACCAAGATGCCGCTTCTGACTTGATCAAAACGATACCAAACAAGATACCAATCACTAAATATATAATTGAATGCATACTGTTAAAAAATTAAAGGAAAAATAAGATGAACCATAATTAGCCCACCAATAAAAAAACCAATGACCGCGATTAGCGATGGTATTTGTAAATTACTTAATCCCGAGATGGCATGTCCCGAAGTACATCCTCCTGCATAGCGAGCACCAAAGCCCACTAGTATACCCCCTATTACCAGTAGAGAGAGTATTTTGGGATCGGTAAGAATATCATTTGAAAACAGTTCATGGGGCATATAGACCTTACCAGCACTGTCTATACCTTTTTGTTTAAGGTCTAAAACCACAGTTTCGCTAAGTTGTACTGCATGATCTGTGGATAAGAAATTAGAACCCAAATATCCACCAATAATCACTCCTAATACTACGATAAGGTTCCATTTTTGTGCTTTCCAATCAAATCTAAAAAAATCAGAAGTTTTACCTGCACCACAAATGGTACACAATGTTCTTAAGTTTGAAGACATTCCAAACCTGTTGCCTGTCATAATTAACAAGAACATTACCAGTGTGAGTAGTGGCCCTGAAACATACCAAGGCCAAGGTTCTAATATCCAATGCATGATTTCTATTTTTTGAAAACAAAGAAATCGAAATTTAAAAGGGATATCAGTAACAAATGTTACAAAGGGTCTATGTTCAAATTATTTGAGTGTAGTAGGGCAAACGTAGTCCGTGGTAGCAATACCTACACCTTTTATATCCTTAAAACCTCCTGCAATATCAACTAGGTTATGAATACCTCTACTCTTCAATATTGAAGCAGCTATAACCGAACGATATCCACCAGCGCAGTGTATGTAAAATGTTTCTTTTTCAGGAAAATCCTGTAGGTAGTCATTCAAATAATCCAAAGGAGAGTTTTTAGCCTTGTCTATATGTTCTGCTACAAATTCACTTTCCTTTCTTACGTCAAAGACCGGGATTTCGTCTTTATCTAGTACTTCTTTAAATGCAGAAGCCGGGATAGAAGTGATGGTATCAAACTCTTTATTGGCCTTTTTCCAGGCTTCGAATCCGCCTTCAAGATACCCCAGGGTATTATCAAAACCAACACGAGATAAACGCGTAATGGTTTCTTCAACGCGCCCTTCTGGAGCTACTAATAAAATGGGCTGTTGTACATCGGCAATTAAGGCTCCTACCCACGGTGCAAAGCCTCCGTCGATACCAATAAAAATAGACCTTGGGACGTGTCCTTGTACATATTCATTTTGATGTCTTACATCTAGTACCACCGCACCTGTTTCGTTAGCCAAAGCTTCAAAAGCTGAAGCGGACAATGGTCTGGCGCCTTGTTCTATTACTTCATCGATATCCTTATACCCTTCTTTATTCATTTTTACATTCAGCGGGAAGTACAATGGAGGAGGTAATAAACCTTCGGTAACTTCTTTTACAAATTCTGCTTTGGTCATATCTGCACGCAATGCATAATTCATTTTTTTCTGATTGCCTAGGGTATCCACAGTCTCTTTCATCATATTTTTACCACAGGCAGAACCAGCACCATGAGCGGGATATACAATAACATCGTCTGCCAGAGGCATGATCTTATTCCGCAAGCTATCATACAAGGTTTCTGCAAGTTGCTCTTGGGTCATATTTGCTGCCTTTTGCGCCAGATCTGGGCGACCTACATCTCCAAGAAACAAGGTATCTCCACTAAATATCGCATGATCCTTTCCGTTTGGATCTCTTAAGAGGTAAGTGGTGCTTTCTATGGTATGTCCAGGAGTATGCAATGCTATTATGGTAATATCCCCAAGTTGAAACTCTTGATTGTCTTTGGCGATTGTAGCCTCAAAAGATGGGTTGGCTAGCGGGCCATAGATAATTTCGGCTCCTGTTTCTTTTGCTAATGTGAGGTGTCCGCTAACGAAATCCGCATGAAAATGCGTTTCAAAAATGTATTTTATTTTAGCGTTATTTTCATTCGCCTTTTCAATATAAGGTTTTACCTCTCTCAAAGGATCAATAATAGCAACTTCACCATTACTTTCTATATAATATGCCCCCTGGGCCAAACATCCTGTATATATTTGTTCTATCGTCATTTTGTTCTTCTTTTGAATATAATCCATCTCAGGATGGAAATATAGTTTATTGATTGAGTATTATGCAAAAATAAGCCAATTATTATTTGAAATCAGTAACTATTGTTACAAAGCTTTTTTTAGGTAACTTCTTTGAGGAGGATGTAGATACTCATTAGCAAAACAAACCATCCAAATCCTTTTTCAAGTTTTTTTCCTTCGATATATCGGGTAAAATAAGTGCCCAAAAATATACCTAAAACGGCAACAAGAGTAAATGGCAATAAAAAATGCCATTCGATTTCTAAATTTTCTACATCGCCCAGAAAACCGATAAGGGATTTTATGGCGATAATGAGCAGGGATGTTGCTACCGCTTTTTTCATGGGTAACTTTGCCATAAGTACCAAAGCCGGGATAATTAAAAAACCACCACCGGCACCAACCAACCCAGTTAAAATCCCTACCACAATACCTTCTATAAAGATCAAGGTATATGATGTGTTGGATTTTACGAGAGGTTTTGTTTTCCTTTTATCATTCCTAATCATGGATATTGATGCTATAAACATGATAAGAGCAAAAAAGATCATCAGTCCAATTTCCTTGGTGATGATTATGTTCTTGTAGCTTATTAATTGGTTGGGAATTGCAGGCACTATATATCTTCGGGTGCCATATACTGCTAAAAGGGACGGTATCGCAAATATTAAGGCGGTTTGAAAGTCGATTAATCCTTTTTTTAGATTTTGAATAACACCCGCGCTGGATGAAACTCCTACAACAAACAAAGAATATGCTGTTGCCGTTATAGGGTTAATATGTAATATGTATACTAATACGGGTACGGTAAGGATGGAACCTCCTCCACCGATTAAACCTAATACAATACCTATAATTAATGCTGCAATAAACCCAATAACTTCAGTTATTTCCATTACATTTTTTCAGCAAAAATAACTTGAGCAAAAGGGGACTACAGTAACATTTGTTACCGAACCATCAAAGATCTATTACTTCAATACTGTTTCTGTTGAGTTTTACTTTTCCTTTGGTTTCAAGCTTTTTAAGAAGTCTGGAGATGACTACCCTAGATGTATGAAGATCATAGGCAATTTCCTGATGTGTATTTTTTAATACATTATCACTGGTTACTTTGGATTTGTCGTGTAGGTATTTCAACAAACGATCATCCATTTTTAAAAAGGCAATGCTGTCGATGGTTTCTATGGCTTCAATTAACCTTTTGTGATAACTATCAAAAACAAAGTTTCGCCAGGATTTGTACCTGGTAGTCCATTCTTCCATTTTTTCTACAGGAATCATTACCAATGAAGCATCAGTTTCGGCAATCGCCTTAATTTCACTTTTATGATGCCCCAAACAACAAGATAATGTCATTGCGCAAGTATCGCCTCGTTCCAGGAAATATAGTAGTAATTCATCACCTTCAGTGTCTTGCCTTAGGATTTTAATAGCACCATTAATGATCAATGGCATGGATTTGATATAACTACCTGCCCTAATAAGTTCATCCCCTTCTGATACTTCTTTAAAAGTGCCAACGTTTGTGATTTCTTTTAAAAGTGCTGATTCAAAAAAATCACCATAGTTTTGCTGTAATCCGTTAATCATTGTTAGCTGCTTAGAAATTGTTCGATTTTTGCTTTCGCTTCATTATATCCCAGATCATATACTTTATCCAGGTTATTGCTATTAAAAAGACCATAATTGGCTAATGCTTTGGCTTGTATGATCATATCGCATTGTGAAAATCTGGTTTCAGAATTAGGTACGGCTCTTAAATAATAGGCCCTTTGCATAACATTATAGGAGTGTTTAAAATCTGAAATCTTTGGTTTCTTGATAGGGGAAACATCCACTCCAATAATAAAGTCACAATTTTGCTGTAGCGGCGCTACCGGGAAATTATCCAAAATTCCACCATCTGCATACAGCTGATCACCAATCATCACAGGAGTAAACACTCCCGGGAAAGCTGCCGAAGCTAATAAGGGTTTAATGAGTTGCCCGCTGCTAAATACCTCGGTTACTCCCTCTACCAGGTTGGTAGTAGTGACAAACATATTTTTTTGCAATGACTCGAATGTATTTTCTGGGAAAAAGGAAATGAGATCATGATAGAACTTCTCTGAATCCAGAAAACCAGCTTTTTTGCGGGTAAATCTATTGAAATTGAACAAAGAGGTTCTTTGAAAAAAACGTTTGATCACTTCGGGAGAATGCCCTGCAGCATACATGGCACCAACAAGAGCCCCAGCACTGGATCCTGAAATGTATTTGATAGCAATTCCGGCTTCTTCTATAGCTTGTATGGCACCAATATGGGCTACTCCTTTAAATCCTCCTCCCGATAAAACTAGTCCTATGTTTTTTGACTCTTTCATAGCATATTGTGTTATAGTACAGGGCTAAAAATTTTAGCTACTCCTTCTTTTAATTTGTGATGCCAAGGTCTTTTTACAAAGGTATCATACTTTAGTTCAATGCTATGATTACAATCCTGTAAAAAATCATTTTTTAAGGCAATAGAAAACGAATCTTCATAAACCACGGCATTCACCTCGTAATTCTGTTCAAAACTTCGGATATCAAGATTCGTAGTTCCTATCGAAGAAACAGTATCGTCGGCAACGATCGTCTTACTGTGTACAAAACCTTCTGGGAATAAATATATTTTTACTCCCGCTTGAAGCAGATCTTCAAAATAAGATCGTACACACCATTTTACAATTGGGTTATCTGATTTTTTGGAGAGTAACAACCGCACATCTACACCGCTCAAAGAAGCTACTTTTAGGGATTCTAAAATACTTTCTCCCGGAATGATATAAGGATTGGTGATATACACATAGTCTTTTGCTTCATTGATCATAGAGAAAAAAAGCTGTCTGGCAGCCGAGAAATCCGAATCCGGTCCAGAGTGAACAATTTGTACAGTGGCTTCTCCTGTTTTTTGATCTGGCGCAAAGTAAGCCGTATCCAAAATATCTTCGTCTTCAGTTATTAAAAACCAATCCATTGCAAATATGGTTTGTAGACTATGTACCACTGGTCCTTGGATTTGTAAATGTGTATCATGCCACACCCCAAGATTAGGATCTCCTTTTACATATTTGTCAGAGACATTAATACCTCCGGTAAAGGCGATTTCATCATCGACAACAATAATTTTACGATGGTTTCTATAGTTTATAGAATTCAAAAGTTTACCGAATCGAATAGGAAGAAATCGACTTGTTTCTACTCCTATTTCGTTGAGTTTTTTGATGTATTTTTTGCTTAACGATCGACTGCCAATACCATCATAAATGATTCGAATTTGGACTCCACTTTTCACTTTTTCAGAAAAAAGCTGAAATAGCTCTTTTGTCAATTCCCCTTCTTCGAAAATGTAATACTCCAGATGAATAAAATGCTTAGCATTTTTTAGGGCTTCAAAAATTGCGCTAAATGTAGGCTCTCCATTTTTTAGTAAAGTTAATTGGTTTCCAGAACTGGGGGCGAAATACGAGTTTTGGGTAATTAATGAGATTAACTTTTGATGTTCCTTATATTCTTGCTTAGAAATGGGAACGTAGTGTTGTAATGCCCTTTGGATATATGCATTAACTTTTGGCGTACGTTTTAATTTGAAAAGTTTATTTTTTCTGCGATTTCTACCCAGCATTAAATACAAGAGGATACCTCCCACAGGAATCGTAAAAATGGCAAGCATCCAAGCAAGAGTTTTGGTGGGCCTCATACCATTTAAAAGTAACCGTACTATAATAAATACCCCTACCAGGATATACGTAACAGATAAAATGGTGAATATGATCGGTTGATTCACGTTTTAGCAGGGTTTACATATGCATGATCAATAAAGGAACTCTGGTGCCATAACTTATTTTTGACATCTTAGATCCTTTAAAAAATCGATCTATAAAGGTATCTTGTTTAATATACATAGCTGTCATGTCAACATCCATAATTTGCACAAAACTATTTATGGCTAAAGCCGTTGGGACCGCTATGATAGAATGAAAGGTATGATTAATTTCTTTAAAAAATGTACTCATTCGATTTTTATCATCAAACTCAGCTTTGGTCACCGTATCATCTTCTTTAATTTTCAGTATTCGTAAAATAGCTTTATGCTTTTCGAGAAGATGAACCAAAGGTTCTATGCCTTTTGTAGTAAAGTTCTCAGAAAAATCAATGGTAAACAATACACTCTGTAAGGGAGTAAAAGAGAATCCCTCGGGGATGGCAAGTAGAGGGCAATCTACTTTTCGGATTACATTAATGGTATTACTGCCAAAAACCACCTCTTTGGCTCCGGTAGCGCCATTTGTGCCCATAACGATAAGATCTATTGCTTTGGTTTTTATAACCTGTTTGATGGCATCGGTAAAGATGTCGTAATCGGTAATGGTATGAAATGTGTAATTTTCTTCTGAATATTCTGATTCTAGCTGTTGTGATAGTTTCTCAAGTTTCTCTTTGGTGCCTCCCACTACAGATTGATGTATAGATGTATTTGCAGGAGCTGCCATTAAATCATCTGTGGTATAGGTAGATGCTTTTTGAACATGAAGAATATAAAACGTGCACGCCTCATTTTTGAAGAATTGCAAGGCATAGGCAATAGCATTTTTGGAATTATCTGAGAAATCGGTGGGAAGCAAAATATTTTTCATGATCATCCTATTTTATGAGAATAAAGATATACCCAATGGGATTCAATAAAAATGATATTAGTCATACTAGGAGCTGGGGTAGAATTCTTAATATTATATTAAACTTGTTCAGATATGGCATCAAAATTGTAACAACTTTGGTATTAGTGATGTCATATTTTGTATGAGAAAGATGCTACTATGCATAGTGCTATGTTTGTCTTGTATGATGGGAGGGTTAGCCAAAGAAAACCCACCTAGACATTCGTTTTTCTCTTCAGAGGATATTGTGTTTTCTAAAGCTGAAATTCTTAATGAGTATACCGCCCGTATTCCTTTTAAGTTGGTTGATCGACTTATCGTAGTAGAGGCAGAGTTATTAGGGAAAAAAGGAGATTTTATTATCGATACCGGGTCCGATACGATGATATTGAATGAAGTTCATTTCCCGTTAAAGTATCAGCATCAATCCAGAAAAAGAAATACATCAGGAGTCATAGAGGTAATGGATGACACCTTTGAGCAAGATGTAAAAGAGTTTATCCTTCAAAATTTTAATCTCAAGAATAAAACTTCTGATATTGTTAATCTATCACATATCGAAAAAGCAAAAAAAATGCGACTTCTCGGGGTGATAGGATACAATATCTTAAAAGACTACGAGGTTTTTATCGATATGCACCTTAATCAAATGACCTTAAGTAAGGTGGACGAAAATGGAG
Source organism: Aquimarina sp. AWH4_224 (assembly GCF_056160245.1). Taxonomy (NCBI): domain Bacteria; kingdom Pseudomonadati; phylum Bacteroidota; class Flavobacteriia; order Flavobacteriales; family Flavobacteriaceae; genus Aquimarina; species Aquimarina sp. AWH4_224. The sequence continues at coordinate 272,203 of NZ_JBSWWU010000004.1, forward strand.
ATAAATATGACCAAAAGGTGTATGCAGAGAAAATTACAGATAGTGTTGATTTTAAACTGAGACACCATACCATTGTACTTAATGGCCATATAGGTGACAAACCGGTTATTTTTGGATTAGACACTGCTGCAGAGTTCAACCAAATCAATAAAAAGATAGGAAGAAAGGCACTTAAATATTTTTATCCGGGAAAAAGGTTATTGCTTTCCGGTGCCGGGGATCATAAAATTGAAGTGATTGCAGGAAAGTTGTTTCGAGTACGACTAAGCAAAAGTGTGTATTTTGGTCCGATGAATACCGTACTCACCAATTTGAATAAAATGAATGAAGCTTTTGGCACGCAACTCGATGGTGTTTTGGGCTATGAGTTTTTTCAGCAGAAAAGAACAATCATCAATTATCAGAAAGAAAAGCTTTATTTTGTAAAATATCCGATACTTAGAAATTGAAAGAAAGAGTATTACATATCATTTTTTTATTCCTTGCTTTTGCGGGGGAAATGGTGTTGGCACAAACTGAAAGCTTCAAAGGATATAAAATTGAAGGAGATGAGATCGTATTTATTTTTGACAAGAGAGACTATAGCATTGCCATGGCCGATAAACAAAACAGACGATATCATTTTGAATATCTTGAGATAGAAAATGTGGTGGTGGCAGGTTCATTCAACGATTGGTCAAAATACAACTGGAAGATGTCTAAGATCGATGAAAATCGATACGAACTAAGAAAGAACCTGAAGGACTTTGATGACGAGTTTTCGTGGGAGTTCAAGTTTGTCGTCAATAATGCCTTGTGGGCAGAACCATCAAAAGAGTACGCAAATGTAGTTAGAGCTTTCAGAAATGGTCATGCATTACCGGCATATAATCTCAAGATTTATGCTGCATATCCAGATGATAGCGGTAATGTAACTTTTACATTGGGAGGCCATGAAGATGCACGTAAGGTAATATTAAGTGGTAGTTTTAATAAATGGAACGAGGATCTTTTTAAAATGAAGCGTACCGAGGATTGTTGGAGCATTACTTTAAAAATACGACCGGGAGAATATCAATATAAATTTATTATCGATGGAGAGTGGATAGAGGATCCTGTGAATCCTGATAAAAGGAGAAATGAATTTCACGGTTATAATTCTGTAGTTCATGTTAAGGCTCCGGCATCATTTATATTAAATGGGTATGCAGATGCAGAAAAAGTAATTCTGGCGGGCTCATTTAACGATTGGTCAGAGAGTGCGTACGAAATGACCCGTACCCAAAAAGGCTGGGTGTATCGAACCATGCTCTCTGGAGGGAAGCATCATTATAAGTTTATTGTTGATGATACTTGGATTTTGGATCCGGACAATCCGGTTAAAGAATACGATGATCAAGGAAATATAAATTCAGTTTGTATGGTGAAATGATCGAAACTATCCTCCTATCTGGATCATACTTCGATTGTTATGACCATCTGTGTCTTTGAACTTATCCAGCGTATCCATTCCGTTTCTTACCTTTAATTTTGATCGAATCGCACTCTGGATAACCGAAGTGATTGGTTTTCCGTCTCGTAAAGGAGTTAATAGATCAGACTCTTTTGAAGAAAACAAACAATTTTTGATTCTACCGTTGGCAGTAAGTCGAATTCGATTACACCCATCGCAAAAGGGATTGGTAACAGAACTAATAATCGCAAAAGTACCTTGGTATCCTTTAATCTGATAGCTTTTTGCAGTATCGTTGGGGGCGTTCTGTAATTTATGAACCTCGTCTTTTGTAAAATGCGTATGGACATGATCCAATATTTCTTTTAGAGATACTAGTTTGTCCATATTCCAACGATTTCCATCAAAAGGCATAAATTCGATAAAACGAATATGAACGGGAAGATCTTTGGCCAGATTGATAAAATCAATAATCTCATCGTCATTAAATCCCTTCATCAATACACAGTTAATTTTTACCTCAAAACCTTCATCAACTAGCAAAAGGATATTTTGATATACTTTTTCGAAATAAGATCTTCTGGTGATTTGCTGATTTTTTGAGGAATGTAGAGAATCCAGGCTTATGTTTAGCGATTGTATTTCGCATTTTTTGAATAGGTCAATAAACCGGTCTACGATAACTCCATTTGTAGTTAAGGTAAGTTCTACAGGGAGTGAGGAAAGCTGTTCTATAATCTTTGCAGCATCTTTTCGTACCAAAGGTTCTCCACCAGTTAATCGTATTTTGGTTACCCCTCTGTTTACAAACTCTTGAGCAATGGTAAAAATCTCTTCGTAAGTCATGATATTTGCCTTTGGAGAGAGTTGAATCCCTTCTGCAGGCATGCAATAGGTACACCGAAGATTGCATCGTTCGGTAAGCGATATACGCAGGTAATTATGCGTTCTACCAAAGGTATCGGTAAGTATGTTGGATGTTTTTAAATCAGTCATGCCGCACACCTTTTAAGATTCGAAAAACATGAAGTACTTCAGGAAAAATAGCATCCATAGATTCTTTTGCGCCATTGGTAGATCCCGGTAATGCCATAACAAGGGTGCTGCCAATGGTACCCACCACACTTCTGGATAACATGGCATAGGGCATACGATCCTGGCCATATTTTCTAATCGCCTCTTCTATACCAGGAATGGTTCTGTCTAACAACGGTTTTAGTGCTTCAGGAGTCACATCTCTGCTGGATAAACCGGTACCTCCGGTATAAATAATAAGGTCAGCACCTTTCTCTTTATATTGCGAAGCTTTCTTTTGAATACTATCTATTTCATCAGGAATGATGCTATAATCCATAATTTCTACTCCGCAACTTTCAAGTTTATTAATAATAGCTTTACCTGCTTTGTCCTCTTTCTTCCCTTCAGAAATGGTATCAGAGCAAACAACTACAGCTGCCTTTAGATCCTTTCTGAAACGGTCTTTAAAATCGGATTTCCCTCCTTTTTTATTCAGTAATTTGATATGATGGATTTCAACTCCTTTGTCAATGGGTTTCAGCATATCGTACATATTTAATGCAACGATACTTGCTCCATGCATAGCCTCTACTTCTACACCTGTTTTGTAAATGGTTTTGATGGTAACCAAAACGGTTATCTCTAGGTCATTGATCTCATAATCAATACCTGTATATTCTATGGGTAGTGGGTGACAATCGGGCAGTAACTCTGGAGTTTTCTTAACACCGAGCAGTCCTGCCGCTTTGCTCATAGCAAACACATCACCTTTGGGAACCGTGCCATTTTTGATAGCTTCTATGGTTTCTTGGGTACTTACTTTTACTACTGCCTGAGCTGTTGCAATTCGTAATGTTGAGGTTTTATGTGTGATGTCTACCATGATAGGTGTTGTATTGAAATATTTCTTTGATATCGGTTGTAATTACTCAATTTGAGGGTATTATGCTTTTAGGTGTTTTGTTTCCACTGATGGGTTTCGTCTTCAAAAATTTCTTTACCAAAAACGGGAACGTCTGCTTTTATGGCCTCTACCACATATTCCAAAGCTTCAAAAACGACTCTACGCCTTGGCGAAGACACAAAAACAAACAGGCAGATCTCTCCAGCATTTACAGTACCTAGACTGTGATAGATGTGCATGCAGGTAAGATCGAATTTGGCAAACGTACGTTCACGTATCTCTTGGAATTTTAGATTTGCCATTTCCTCATAGGCAGTATATTCAATCCCTGTAATTGTTTTACCATCAATAACATCTGCTCGTACTTGGCCGAGGAATATATTATGAGCTCCGATTGTAGTTTTGGTTTGATGTTTGGCTATGGAGTTGCCAATAAACTCAGAAGAAATAGCTCCCTGAACAAAGACGTTTTTAAGTTTCGTTTTTTCCATAGTATGACTACTCGATTTTTGTAGTTTGAAATTCATTAAGAGCAATGGCCCCTCCTTTTACATGAGCGATGCGTGTATATCCATATTGTGATAAGATTTGCAAGGCTTTTTTACTTCGTATACCGGATTGACAAAAGACAATCAACTCCTTTTCTTTATTTAATTGATGTAATTCATTCTCCAAAGTTCCTAGCGGGATCAGTGTTGGAGAAAGGTGATCTATTTTTGGATGTTCATGAGGTTCGCGAACATCAAGATACTGTACATCTTCTTTTTGATAAGCCTCTTCGGCAGAAATTTCCTGAATATACTCAACTCCACAAAACAGATCATAGTTATTTTCGTCAAAACGTGGAGCAGTAGCTAATACACTTTCGATTTGAGAAGCAACACGTTGAATCGAGAATGTCGAAAATTGGGTCGATAGACTATCATACATCATTAGTTTTCCATTGAGCACGTCACCAATTCCTAAGATCATTTTTAATACTTCGTTCGCTTGAAAACTACCTATAATTCCTGGCAAAACTCCAAGCACCCCAATTTCTGAACAAGAAGGTACGGTGCCTGCACTTGGCGGTTCTGGGAATAGACATCTATAACTTGGTCCATTGTTGTAATTGAACACAGATACCTGGCCCTGATACTTAAAAATAGCACCGTATACCAACGGTTTGCCGGTGATAATACATGCATCGTTAACCAAATATCGTGTAGAAAAGTTATCTGACCCATCTACTACAATATCATAATCAGCAAAAAGTGTCAATGCATTTTTTACCGTAAGTTTTTCGGGATAAACATTGATAACGATATCTGGATTAAGATCACTTAGACGTTTTTTGGCGGCCAGTGCTTTATTTGTACCCACATCGTTCTTTCCATAGAGTACTTGTCGGTGTAGATTAGAAGTTTCTACAACATCAAAATCTATAATGCCAATAGTTCCTATGCCTGCTCCAGATAGGTATTGCAATACAGGGCACCCCAAGCCTCCTGCACCTATAACCAATACCTTGGCAGCGTTGAGTTTTTTTTGACCTTCTTCACCAATTTCTGGCAGTATGATCTGGCGGTGATATCTTGAATTAAAATCCATAGGCAATTTTTAACCTCCAGCAAATGGAGGTAGTAAAGCGATTTCTGCTTCTTTGGTAATTGTATAATTTTCCTGAACCAATTGTTGATCAACAGCTACCTTAAAATCCATATGATTCAACTTTGGATGGGCGATTTTTAATTTTTCCAGCAATTCTGATACCGAACAATGCTCTATCTGCAGTTGCTCTTCGGGCATAGCAGTTGCCTCTGCAATCATGCCAAAATATTTAATCGTTAATTGCATATCTAACATTTTTTAGGTCTTCTGGGGTGTTGATATTACTCACCAGAATATATTCTTTTTCGTCTACAGGAATAGACTTGGTTGATAGCGAAGCCACTAGTTTTCGCAATCGCCTTTCTCCTGTTTCTAACTGTTTTTTACAGATAGCAGCGCATCTTTTCTTATACAGAGCGATCAAAGGCATGGATTTGGCTCGAAGCTGAAACTGAATCACATCAAAATGCTCTTTGTCTGAGTTCTGCAATTTTGAAAGCAAAGCTGTGGTAATCAAAGGAACATCACAGCTGATCACAAAATTGTTACTAGTTATAGAAGACAAAAGACCAGCATACAACCCTCCAACCGGGCCAGCATTTTTAAAGATATCTTCTACTCTTCTGTGTCCAAATTGGTCGTACTCCTCCTGATCACTTACAATAATAATTTCTTTTACAAGTGGTTGTAACGCCTCTGCGATATGTAGTACAAAAGGTTTATCATCTAGTAAAAGCAATCCTTTTTCCTCACCCATTCTAGAGCTTTTGCCTCCAGCTAATATGATTCCTGTATGCTCTTCTTTTTGAGTCATAATGAAATTTGATCAAACTCTTTATCCAGAAAATCCCAACATTTCTGATTGATATTATCAAAAGCTTGTATGGCTTTATTTCCATATTCGGTAAGATGAGCGCCTCCACCTCCTTTCCCTCCGGTTGTTGTAATCACCAAAGGCTCTTTGGCAGTCTTATTCATGCTGTCTAAGAGATTCCAGGCTTTTTTGTAGGACATCGACAAAACATTGGCCGCTTTGCTTAGCGAACCCGTTTGATCGATAGCTTTTAATAGCCGCACTCTTCCTTCTCCAAGATATACTCCATCTTCAGTCTCGATCCAGATTCTGCTTTTTATTTTGTAGTCCATAAACAACCGTTTGGTTTTTAAAGATACAACGATTTTTTCTGACGAAACTTTCTTTATCTAAATTTTAGCAAAAAACGATTTAGAGGGGAGTTTTTTTAATAATTACTTATGATTTAAGGTCTTTTTATGGCAAGTTTATGATCTCGATAGTATCTCCAATGGTTACTTCTGTGGTATCTTCAGGAAGATATACCAAAGCGTTGGCCAAGGCAAAAGATCGTAACATTGAAGAGGCTTGCGCATCTAGAATGGTAATTTGCCCAAGATCATTATGAGCTTTTAGGAAAGCAGCTCGTTCTCCTTTTTTGGTAAAATTAGTATTTGCAATCCCTTTACTGCGTTCAAGATGATTGTTGGTATACCCTGAAAGTTTAAGAATTGCAGGCAATACATAAATGTAGAAGCAGGATAAAGAAGATGCGGGATTTCCGGGTAGGGCAAAGATGGTTTTGTTTTTATGTTTTCCATAAAACAAAGGTTTTCCTGGCTTTTGTTTTACTTTGTAAAATACCTCTTCGACACCTATATTTCGAAGGGCTTTGCCCACAAAATCATAATCGCCAACAGAGATCCCTCCAGAAATCAGAATAACATCATGATCTGCAATGGTCTTATCTAGTAGGGCTTGAGTTGCTTCATAATTATCAGACACCTTGTAGGTGTTCACTGCAGAAAGACCAGACTTTTGCAATGCACTGACCAGCATCAAAGAATTGCTTTCGTAGATCTGCCCGTATGATAAAGGTTGTCCGGGAGCTATAAGTTCATTCCCTGTAGTGATTATAGCAATAGCTGGTTTTTTGTACACCTCAATTTCGGTAACACCAAGCGTAGCTAGATATCCAATACCAGCGGCAGTAATTTTTGTATCTTTTGATAATGCAGTATCTCCTTTCTTAATTTGTTCTCCTACTTCTCGGATATTGGCCATGGGCACAGTTGGTTCCTGAAGCGTTATTTGATGGTTAGAGACTTCTACTTTTTCCTGAATAACTACCGATTTTGCAGCAGATGGGACAGGAGCACCGGTAAAGATGCGTATAGCTTGTCCTTCCTTTATTTCGGGATCCTCGGTATCTCCTGCTTTCACTTCATTAACCAAGGTATAGGTCGTTTCCTGAACAGAGCCTAGTGCATAACCATCCATAGCCGATTGCCGAAATGGTGGCATATCGATAGGAGAAAAAACATCTTTTGCTAACACACAACCTAAAGCTTCGGATACCGAAATTGTTATAGTATTGCTGGTCTTTTGGGTATGTTGTTCTATGAATTGAAGGGCTTGCTGTACAGATATCATAATTTTATTTACTAATGAGGTAAAGGTACAACGAATTGGGGTGAGAGAAAAAGAAAGAGGTTGTCTAAAATGTAAATTTTGTAAACCTCTTTCGTATAAAAATCAGAATTCTCACAAACTAACTTTTACTATAGTTCCAATGTAGAGCATTTGTTAGTACTAGTAGCAATACTATTTTTAAAACAAAAAACGGTCAGGTTAAACACCCTGACCGTTTTTCGTTTGTTGAATGTAATTTTTTAATCAAATAAGTTGTTTGTTTTTGATAGCATTTTTTTTAATAAATCATAGAGACACGATGGTTGTAATTTTGAGTGAAGGATTAATTTGAGAAATGATCGTGATACTCTTGTCGGTTTGTTGAATCACCTTAGTCTCTGGAATATCGATTATTTCATTATCCCTTTTAATTTGCAAAGGGCTTCCTCTCTTGTACAACGTATCCGTTTGACTCATAAACTGAACCGGTTTAGGATCTTCTCTCACAAAGTCCGACCTTAAATATACTGATAATGGCCTAGGATTAAAATCAATTAACCAGCTTATTAATTCCAAATTTGCTGGTGTTGTAGATTTTGTTTCTCCGTTTAAGAAATTTACGATCGGCTTAAATTTGTCACCTTTAACCCTTTCGATTGCATGAAGCTTGTTTTCTCCTTCTTTAAATTTAAAGAAGCGATTGAGAATACCCTCATCATACTTTTCATTTCTTCGAGACAATAGCCATATACATGCCTCTTTAATCTGCTTTCTAGTAGGTTGGAGAAGATAGCTACTCATCTCTCCGCCTTTTTCCCTTTTGTACTTTTCAAGAATTTCATTCTTGTAAGTAACACTCGTTTTTCTCTCCATAATGGTGTTAAATTATTGGAATCTATAGGATTTCTAAGGAATCTTTGGAATCCCTGGAATTGTTTATGCACATAGATTTGGGTTCTTAGTAAATTCACATTAACAATTTGTTCCGATTACATATTGCTAACATAGTAAATGTATGGACTTACTTGTTACGGGAATCCGTAAAGTGATGCCGATGGCACCGGGAAAGTAGCCATAATGTATCGCCTCTGGATTTTCAACTTTCCAAAAATAAAATAGGAGTACTCCCTTATTAATCACCCCTGCCTAGAAATACCGGGTCAACCCTGGCAGGAACCACTATGTATAAACCTAAAAAATGAAAACGTATGAAAACTATATTGTATACCCTAGTAGCCCTTTTTATGATTGGAAGTTTCACCTCTTGTACAACAGATAGTGTTGCCGACGAAGATGTCTCTTTTGAGTTTCATGCAACAGAAGGAGGAGATACAGATGTAACTGAAGAAGATCAAGGTGGAAATTAATAAAACAGCCATTTAAAACTAATAAATTAAATCGGGAGAAGACAAACCGTAAATAAACGAAGTTCCTCCGATTTAATTTATTATTTTTAATGCATGAAACTTTGGCGTGTCTACTTCCCACAATGGTTAAAAATAGGGGGGCTTTTTTTTTGTATATGTCTTTCTGCTTTTAGTCAAGAAAAAAAACAATCTAAATTAACTAAAATACAACTCGATAGTGTTTTGGAATATTATGAGTTGAGTAAGAATAAATCCTTAGAACTAGAGGAGCGATTAAGCAATATTAACTTATTTTTAGAAGGTGCTCCATTTTATGATACAGACTCCTTAATTTATAACGGTTTGATGCAAAAAACAATGTTGTTAGGGAGAATGAAAAGATATGATAGTGCAATTATTTATTCTAGGCAGTTACTTCATCTTGCAAAACAAAATCATGATGTTGATTATATGGGTAAATCGTATATTAAATTAGGGATTTATCATAGGAATAACCATGAACTATCAAAAGGATTTAACTATTTTAATGAAGCATTTAAAGTTTATAAAATGGTTAATGATAGTGTGATGGCTGGAAGAAGTCTCAATTATATGGCTAGCATTCAAAAAAACCTAGGAGATTATTCGGGAAGTAAAACCACTGCTATTGATGGAGTTGCTTATTTGGAAAACACAGAAGATAAAAGAAGTTTAGCTAGTGTTTATCACATGATTTCGGTAGCAAATAGAGAACAAGGGAATTATGATGAAGCATTAAAGTACAATAAACGAGCTTTAGAAATCAATAAGAATAAATTCAGGAGTTTAGCTTATAAAAATACTACAGGTAATATTTTAACCGATCAAAAGAAGTATGAAGAGGCAATAGCTATTTTTGTGGAGCTTCTAAAAGATTCTCTAATTAAAAACAATCGAAAAGAGTATGCTAGAATACTGGGTAACCATGGACATACGCTTTGGCTGAAAAACAAAGAAAATACCGAATCCGAAAAGTTTCTATTAGAGGCTTTACAAATAAGAAATGAGGATCAGGATGTACAAGGATTGATTGCGAGCAATATTTATCTCACAAAATACTATTTAGATAAAGATAATTCTAAAGCTTTACAATATGCAGAAGCTGCATATACCAATGCTAAAAGAAGAAGTAGTTTAACTTCTATAATAGAGGCTTTGGGGTTTATCTTTAAATTAAGAACAGCTTCCAAAGAAGAATCTGAAGAATATGATAGAGTTAGTGTTGAGTTGCGGAAGATCAATCAAAGCAACCGAGAAATATATGCCGTTACGCGGTACGAAAATGACAAGCTCACTACAGAAAATCTGGTTTTAAAAGCAGAGACTGCCAAAAAAGAAAGACAACGTATTATTTACCTGTTTGGCTCTATTCTTATCGTATTAATTGCAGGTTCTGTATTTTATATGGTTCAACAACGACACAAAAGACAAATTATCCGTAATGTCTATGATGCGGAGGCCAGGATTTCCAAAAAGTTGCATGATGAGCTGGCCAATGACGTGTATAACGTGATGATCCAAATACAAAATGAACAAAGTCGCAAAGAAGTATTGGACAAACTAGAAGACATTTATAATAGCACTCGTGATATCTCCAGAGAAAATAGTAGCTTTAATGAAGTAAGAGATTTCCATTTGGAGTTGAGTAATATGTTGAGTAGTTATAGTGCCGACTACACCAAGATCATCATTAAAGACGTAAGTGAAATCAATTGGCAGTCTATTACTCCAGAAAAAAAGATCATTGTGTATCGAATATTGCAAGAGCTGATGATCAATATGAAAAAACACAGTGAGGCAAGCTTGGTAGCGATCACGTTCAAGAAGGAGCAAAAAAATATAAAAATCACCTATGCTGATAATGGTGTTGGAGTAGATAAAGATGAGATAATTTACAGCAGTGGATTGCGAAATGCGGAAAACCGTATAAAAACGATCGGAGGATCATTTATATTTGATTCAGAAATGGAGAGAGGCTTTAAAGCCACAGTACATTTCCCGAATTAATAATAATAGTGAGCTATGTTTAAGAAAGTTTTAGTAAACGAAGATCTCGGAAGTATTAATCATGGAGTAGCTAACATCCTTCATGAAAGAACGAGAATAAAGGAGATACAGCAAGCACAGTATTGTGATGATGCCTATCTTAAATTTAGAAGAGCACTAAAAGATCAAACCCCATTTGACTTATTAGTAACTGACTTGTCTTTTAAAGAAAGTCATAGAGAACGAAAATTAGTTTCAGGAGTAGAACTTATCGAGGCTGTACGTCTTATACAACCCAATATTAAGGTCATTGTCTATTCTATGGAGGATCGACCTGCAAAAGTGAGATCTCTTTTTGATGAACATAATATTAACGGATATGTATGTAAAGGTCGTTATGGGCTGAATGAATTGGTGCAATCGGTGTACGAAGTGTACAACGAGAATCGATTTATTTCGCAACGATTGTCTAATATGATGAGTAAGCACAATGTTTTTGAGCTTAAGGATTATGACCTTTTGTTATTGAAACATTTGTCTGATGGACTTACACAAGAACAGATTGGAGAATATTTTAAAAAGAATCATATCTCTCCAAACAGTATTAGTTCTATCGAAAAACGATTGAACAAGCTAAAATTTAATTTTAAAGCTAGAAATGCCATTCATTTGGTAGCAATGACCAAAGATTTGGGTCTTTTATAGCAACAAAAGATGGAGCTTACGGGTTCCCGTAAGGAATTGTCATTTATTAATTTTAATTTTGAATTTCGCCCTATTTATGTACAATAGTGGCGAAATTTGGATATTGTATAAATAAAAACAACCCCGCAATTGTAAAACTTTGGCGAGCCAACAAAAGCAGGGTCTGAATAACGATTGATTTAAAAAAAATCAACCATTAAAGGATTTTATTAAATAGATATATTCAAAAAAATCTTGATATGCTTTTTTGAATATAGCTATAGTAAATCTTACTATAAATGTTTGTATGTATCGATGGAGTCTTTCTTATTCCTCATGCACAATATAGTAAGAAGCTTTTAAATATTTATCATATAAACTCTTTTTTTGGTTGATTTTTGATCAATCTAACAGCGTGTTTTTCGAAGAAAATCTATAAATAGTTGGTAGAATAAATATAGAAATTTATTTTTAATTAACTGATAGCAAAGTATTTGTGTGTGCTTTAACAAGTGTGCATCAAAATTATTACAAGTCACTATTTACCTACGTTAAATCTTTGTTTTTGGGTCAAAAAAATGATACACTCGCCCCACGCTATTCATTAAGAAGTGAATGATTTTTTTGATCAGCGAACAAAGATTGCAAATGGTCCGTTTCTATACCCAAAAAGCCAGATCTGGTAAAAGATCTGGCTTTTTTATTTCTCTTATTTACATAGTCTGTGGATTAGAAAATATCCAAAAAATTTAGGGTGACTTCATAATTCTGTGTTCTAATAAAAAAGCGTTTAATTTTTTAAAGATCATTAATTATGAAAAAAGTGAGGTGGAATTATTTACTAGTGATTTTTGTAGCTATGGCAATGCTTAGCATACAATCATGTAGCAAAGATGATGATGCAACTGGACCCACGGATACACCGGTCGTAGGAACCGATCCGGGAGATGAAGATGGAGAAGATATCAAGAATATCACACGCTATAAGGTGGATGGAGAAAATATCATAAAAGACCAAGATTTTGAAGTTACGGGACAAGCATTAGCATTTCAAAAAGATACCCAGAAACATCAGGAAATTTGGGAGCTAACAAAAAAGATAATTCCACTGGATTATAGATCCAAAATGAATGAGTTTATGATTTATCTGGGTGGAGAAAGCGGTGTATTGGGATATGTAGTAGAGCGAACACCAGATCTAGCTAAATGGCAAATGGGAATTGCAATCGATTATGCGTATGAAAGAGGTTTTAACGCAGACGGGGAGCTAGCATACACAATTATCCATGAATTTGGCCATATCATTACTTTAGAAAAACAACAAGTAGATTCTGCGGTGTTACCCACAAATTGTAAAACCTACTTTACAGGTGAAGGATGCGCAAAAGATGAATCCCACATCAATAAAATTTACCAAAACCATTGGGCCGATATCTGGAGTGAGTTTCAAGATGTAAATACGGAAACTGATGCACAAAACTTTTATAACAAGTATCGAGAGCGTTTTGTTACTCAGTATGCATCTACAAATCCAGGAGAAGATATAGCCGAAGTATTTGCCACATTTGTTACCCGAGCCGGAGGGGTAAATGGGACGAGTGGAGCCGAAAAGAAAATCCAATTGCTATATGATAGTACAGAAATGGTGAAGTTAAGAGATTATATCAGAGGTAATATTGCCAAGAGTGGTAGAAGTTTCTTACCAGCACCAGGAGCATGGAGAAGAGCTAACACTTTTGGGAATAAGCATAAATCTCATTGTAGTCATGGACATAAAGTAAGCAAATAGGAAATTAAGAAACTCTAAAACAAGAAAAGTATGAAATATTTGATGATGCTTTTGGTCCTGCTGAACTTTTCATGTCAGTCTTCAAAATCAGTAACTGAAGATCCAGAAGTTTTGGTGTATTATTCCAAAGGAAGGTGTTTAGGTAAATGCCCGGTATATGATCTTTGGGTATATCAGGATGGAAGCTTTTTGTATTCTGGCATAGATTATGTTTCAGTAAAAGGAAAAATAAAAAGCAGATTGAAAAAAAAGGAGTTCAATGCTTTAAAAAATATGATTGATCAAGGTTCTTTTGAAAAAGTGGTTTTGAATAAAGGAAAAGATAGATCCGTTACCACGCTAATAGTTAATGGAGAAGAGTACAAATATTACCCATCTGCATTATCAGGAGATATCAAAGAGCTGAACGCAAGGATGAAGCAAATAGTGAATCAAATTGTTGCTAATTCTTCACCTTGAAAAGAGATAAAGGAATAGTTAGCTGGATATACGATAAAAAGGGTAGGCAAATTATTTTATTTTATATTCCAGAAGGAGAACCTGATGAGCTAGCTCATCAGGTTTTTTCGTTCCAACCGAGCAGCATGTAATAATTTTTTAAGCTTCTTTTTTTTTACTTTACATCTGGTTTCAGCCACATCTTTCTCTGTCCTGTATACTAATGATTCGCAATAATCAATACGATTAGCATCAGGAAGCTTTGAGATCACTTTTCTGTACAATTTGTCTACTTGAGACAAGGTCCTGGGTACTTTTTTTCTAAAAAAGAACATTTTACGTTTAGTTTGGGGTTATTTAATCAGGTTTTAAGGTATCGTGACCTATATCAAAATCTATTCCCAATCCCGTAGGTAAATCATAAAGTTTGTTAAGGTTATTCTACTTGCCACAAGCTCTCATTAGCGAAACATCTCTGTTTTGAGTTATCGATTACCTTTCAAAAAGATGTAACATGATCAAAATACCAACTTGTTACTGTTGGATATTTGATAATCAGCTGATTATGGTTAGGCGGTTTTTACGAAAATATTTCGTGGAATTAATTCTTAAAACACTTCAATTATCAAATATTTATTTTTTCAAGATTTACTTTAGGATACTTATAAATTTTTAACACAAACTAAGTGGTATTGATAATCAAGATGTTCCCGAAAGGTAAAATTTGATTGTTGATCCAAAATCGAAGTAGTATTCTAACTTAAATCATCTAATTATGAAAAGAATAGCAAGTATTGCCGTATGTTTTACCCTTATGTTTTTTAGTTGTTCAGATGCCTTGGACACTGATAATTTACCAGAAGATACAGAAGCACAAGAAAAATTCATAGATGCCAATGGTTATATTAGTGATAACCGTACCGATGGTTATAACCAGGGGTATTTTTGGACCATTTACAAAGAAGGAGGATGGGGAAGACTTACCTTTCCTTATGCCAATCAATATGCAGGAAATTTTCAGATCGAATATAAAGACAATAAGGATATTGTTGGTGGAAAAGGTTGGAGAACAGGAAGTGGCAGAACGATCAACTATAACGTAGGATCTTTACAAGGCTCCTATGATTTTGTAGGTGTTTATGGTTGGACAAGAACACCTCTGATAGAATACTATATCGTAGAACGGGGAAATATTGCCGGGCAAGATCAAAACAAAAATTTTAATGCCAATGGCCGGAATTACAAGTTCAAGAAAAACACTAGATATAATGCACCTTCTATTTTGGGAACCAAAACATTTAATCAATACATCAGTCAACACGGAAACGTCGGTACTGGTAGCAATAAGAAAATAAGTATGCAAACCCATATCAATCACTGGAATCAGCATGGAGGACACCAACAGCAATGGGGTAACCTTAGAGATTTTGATTATCAGGTATTCGGGATAGAGTCTTTTAGCCAGGGTTGGGGAAAGATTAACGCCACCGTTTGGTAAAAACTAGTATAAAAAAGTATCAAAAAGGCCGTTGCTATTGCAAACGGCCTTAAGTTGTTGTTTAGGATAATTATGAAAAAACTAGTTGTTTTTTTAGGTGTGCTCTTTTTTTATTCTTGTACATATATAAAAGATGATAAGCCTGTTTCTAATGATTTGGTTCTGGTAAAAGGAGGTTTTTTTGTCAATAAAAACTCAAATCTCTATAAGCGAAACGTCCGTGTCAATGATTTTTACATCAGTAAAACCGAAATCACTCAAAAAGAATGGATAAATGTAATGGGTACTAATCCTTCTAAATTTAAAGGAGATGATCTTCCTGTAGAAATGGTGAGTTGGTATGATTGCATCGCTTACTGCATCCAAAGAAGTAAACAGGAAGGATTGGAACCGTATTACAAAATCTTCAAAGACACTATTGATGAGTTCAACAAGTCTAAGTATGATACTGTGAAATGGGCGGTTAGTATATATCCACTTTCTAATGGGTATCGATTACCAAAAGAGATAGAATGGGAGTATGCCGCAGGAGGAGGACAACTCAGTAAGAGTTATACGTATAGCGGAGGTAATGATATGAATATTATAGCCTGGTATTGGAGGAATTGTGGAGATCAATTTTTAACTGAAAATTGGAACTATCAAATTCTAGAGAACAATCATGGAAGAACAAGGCCAGTGGCTAGTAAAATACCAAATGAACTTGGTCTTTTTGATATGACGGGAAATGTTCGTGAATGGTGCGAAGATTGGTTTGAAAACCAAGAGATACCCTCAGGACATTTTCGGAGTCATAGAGGAGGAGGTTGGATAGGTATCGAAATGTTTATGAAAAATAATGATAGAGATTATTTTGAAGCGAATGGGGTGGGACCAGATCAGGGATTTCGTGTTTGTCGAAATGTTAGAGAATAGTAGATTAAATATTCATTAAAAAAACAAGAATTTAATTACTCCTCTATGTTGAGATCATTCAACTCGAATCTTCAAAATATTTGAATTTTTACAAGTATAATTGGACGCAAACTCTTCATAAAAAACATCTTGTCTATTGCTTTGTAATCAGCAAATTACATGCGCAAAATTGCCTTCAGAATTCAAAAAAAACGCTCTAAAATTACAGGTCTCACAAGGTTCAAATACTACAAGAAAATGCCAAAAATGATCGGTCAATTAAATTCAAAAATGCGCTGTTAACGCAGTAATAATACGGGTAAACCGCAAAATATAATCTGTTAATCACATAATTTAGTTTTAATGATAAAAAGAGTGAGATTCTTTTTTATATTTGGGAAAAGGGCTTATGTTAAAGAAAGATACTTTACAATCTTCAAAAGATGATTTTTGATAGGGATTAGGGATAATATTTAACATCAAAATGTAACTCACAGAATCTAATAGGATTATAGTTGGTTTCTATTTTGAACCTTAGGAAAATATTTAAAAAATTTGCTTAGAAAATACATTGATCATAAACTAAATTTCTTGTTTGTTGAAAGCTTAGTTGTTGTAGATTATGAAATCCGAAATTTAAAAGGTCGATTTTATTCTGATAAGAATTTTAATGAACTTCATGGGCTAGTTACGTAATGGCAATCATTAAAAATAAAAGTACTGGAGAAATTGTATACCTTAATACCCAACATACATTTGGGAGAAATCGCAACGTTGCTAATACGTATATTGCAGAAAAGGATATATCTCAATCACATGCGCTAGTATCATGGCGCGGTAGTAATTGGTATCTTCAAGATCATAGTAGAAATGGTACTATTGTAAATGGAGAGTATATAAACAATACAGCGGTAAAGCTTTCCAAAGGACATAAAATACAGTTTGGAGAGCACGAATCAACACAATGGGACATCTTAAATGTGGATCCTCCATCCAGTTATCTTAGATCTGTTAAAGACCCAAACAAAGTAATAGAACTTACCTCGGGTCATGCATTTCCAAATGAAGAAAAACCAGAGATTTTGATCTATCCTGAAGATGCTATCTGGAAACTCGAAAAAAAAGGAACTATAATAGATTTGATTCAGAATAGCAGCTACATCATTGATGATGAAGAATACATCTTTATCGAAAATCAAGTCTTAGAAGATACTATGGATAATGGGTATGTGGTAAACAATGCCTACTTCCAATTTATCTTGAGTTCTGATGAAGAACATATTAATATCAAGATTATTACTCAAAATCTTGAACTGGATTTAGGAGAACGCGTTCATAATTATATTCTCTTGGCACTTGCCAGAAAACGATTAGAAGATGTACAAATGGGAGCTGTTATAGGAGATCAGGGCTGGATGTCAATCGAAGATTTACTGGAAGACATGAGCAAGGAGTTTGGTAAAGAATTAGATCCTTACTACTTGAATCTAAAAATTTATCGCATCAGAAAATTATTACTGGAAACAAAACCATATGGTTACCTCTTCTCTAATATTATTGAAAGACGATATGGTGAAATACGTTTTGCTCATCAGTTTTTTCAAATCTTAAAAGAAGATCAGTGTATTGGTGAAGTTTTAGCAACAGCAAATTAAATGGAATTATAAACTTAATAAATACGGAAAGACAATAATTTAAAACTAAATCATGGAAAATCCCTCGACTAAGCATACCCCCAATGTCGATATTGAACTTGAAAACTACAGCATAATTGAAAAGATTGGTGAAGGAGGTTACGGAATTGTATATAAGGCCAAACAAATTAGTACGGGCCAGACCGTAGCCATCAAAATACTGAAGTTTAAAGAAATACCGGATCAAAAATCTATAAAGCAACAAATTGCTCGTTTTGATCGCGAGACAAAGCTTTGTGCAGAAATTAATCACCCCAATATTGTAAAGTTATTGGATAAGGGTTTTACTGCCAATCAGGAGCCTTTTGCTGTCTTCGAATATATCTCTGGGCAGACTTTAAAAGATTTAATCACTTTACATAACGGCTTGTCTGCTGATGAAACGGGTGTCCTTATGGGACAAGTCCTGGATGCTCTGGTAGCAGCACATGCCAAAGGGATTATTCATCGCGACCTTAAACCTCATAATATCATGGTGACCCAAACCGGAACCAGGTCACACATTAAGATATTAGATTTTGGAATAGGAATATTTACCCATGATTTCAGAACTGACGATTATAAAGATATTACACTTACTCATGAGGTGATTGGTACCCCTGCCTATAGTTCCCCCGAACAGCTAAGAGGAGAACCACCCACGGTAAAATCAGATTTATATGCATGGGGGTTAATTGTACTGGAATGCCTCACAGGCCAACCTGCGATTCAAGGATCAAATGTAGCAGAGGTATTTCAAAAACAATTAAACCCGGCAGATGTACCTTTACCTCCTTCAATTTTCGGACATTCTTTGGGTAAAGTACTCAATCGTGTTTTAGAAAAAAATCATACGAGACGTATTGCTAGTGCTGCATTGGCTTACGAAGAGTTTTCTAAAATCAATTTTAATACTCTGGTAGGGCAAGTACAACCTCAAAAGGAAACTGCATTACAATCAGATGACGCTACCGAAGTAAATCAATTAGTATGGCGAAGTGCACATAGCGAAAAAAGACAGATTACAGTACTGTGTGCAAAACTCATTCTATCTGTATCCGATCATGCAGTGATGGATATGGAAACATTAGAAACGATTCAGAAAGATCAGTTGCATTTATGCAAGGATGTAGGGGTTCGTTTTGGAGCACATATTTCGGGGATTATGGCAGATACGATTGTCATGTGTTTTGGCTATCCTCAAGGAAGCGATAATGATGCTAGAAGGGCAGGACGAACAGCGCTAGAACTGATAGGTCAACTACAAAAAAGAAGTACTTTGTTGTTTGCAAATCATGGAGTTGCGTTAGAAATCAGAATAGCCATGAATTCTGGAACAGTACTAATTAAACACAATACAGCTCCTGAAGGATTGGTAACCAACACTGCTTTTAATCTTTTATATACAACCCCACCAGGACAGATTCTGGCAACCGCAACAACCAGAAAATTACTAGATGCACATTTAGAATTTGAAGAATTTACTACCAAAGAATTCTCTGGAATTGTAAATACGACAGATGTGTATTTGTTAACAGGAGAGCGCCAGACCGAGGCTCTTTCTAATTTGAGTCCACGTAGCGCCGATCAAAAGATGATTGGTCGTGAGAAAGAACAGAAACAGATCTTTGCCACTTGGGAATCTATACAACCTGATAACGGAAAAGCGATAGTAATCAAAGGACAAGCTGGAATAGGAAAGTCCAAGTTGATTTACGAAACCAAAAAACAACTGATCAATAGTGGGTTTGTAGTACGTGAGTGTCGATGCCTTCCAGAGCATCAGAACAATGCGTTGCATCCTGTTTTTGAAATGTTGAAAAGAGATATTGGGATACATGATCCAGAATTGGTGATCCCACATCTAGAGGAAGCCTTAAAAGAAGCAAACTGCGATACTGAAAAAGCGATCCCCATCATATGTTCTTGGTTTTCTATTCCATTAGGAGACTCTTATCAAGTTTCTGAAGCCTCCCCTGCTGAACAAAAGGAGATCTTATATGATGCTTTAGAAAAACTAGTATTTCATATAGATACACATAAAAAGTTTACGGTCATCGTCGAAGATTTGCATTGGATTGATCCAACAAGTTTAGATTTTTTGAGTACGATAATTTCGAAATTGGATCAGAAAAACTTCTTTTTGTTAGGAACCGCCCGTCCAGAGTTTGAGTACGATTGGAATTCTGAAAACATTTCCGAGATATCACTGCAAACACTGGATCAGATAGCTACAGAATCTCTGATTAAAGATATATTATCACAACAACCAATAGCGTCTGCTGCTCTAGATTATATCGTAGAGAAAGCAGACGGGATACCATTATTTATAGAGGATTTGACCCGCATGTTGTTGGAAGAAAAGTATTTGGTTCAAGAAGAGGGAACATATACGTTGGCACAAAGTTTTGATGCTACTTCGGTTCCTGTAACACTGAAAGGGTTGTTAAATGCTCGATTGGATCATATCGGTTTTGCTAAAGAAACGGCTCAATTAGCTGCTGCCATAGGACGGGAGTTTACTTATGATTTATTGGTAAAATCATCACTACACGATGAGGGTATGGTACAAACTAACTTGAATGCGCTGATGGATGCCAATCTGATTTATCATCATCGTAAAGTGCAAAATGAAAAGTATGTATTTCGTCACGCTTTAATTCGGGATGCAGCTTATGATAGTATGGTGTCCTTACTCAAACAGGAGGTCCATGGTAGAATTGCAGAGACCATCGAGAGTGATTTTGATGATATGGTGAGAGATAATCCTTTTGAACTTGCAGAGCATTATGCACATGCCAGGTCTTACGAAAAAGCCATACACCACGGGCTGAACAAAACAAAATTCTCTATACGAAGATCCTTAAACCAAGAAGCCTATAACGAATCCTTAAAATGTCTGGAATGGATTGAGCAATGTGATGAGGGAATAACCTCATGGAAAAATGAGTTGGAAACCAATCGAATTATTATTCCAGCCCTTATGGTTTTAGAAGGATATGGTAGTGAGCAGATTGAAGTGTTTTCGAAAAGAGCAATGCAATTAGAAGAGCTGCTCAAAGACGATGTTGATTTTATGGAAACCTTCCAATCCAGTGGTGCGGATCATACCAGTAACTGGGGATTAGCGCAGTATCATCATATGCGTTCTAATCGAAAGGAAGCGATGTATCTGTGTAAGGCAATGATAAGAAAAGCCAGGAAAACAGAAACAAGACAAAATTTATTGGATAGTCTACCTCTTATGGGAATGTTTGTGACTACCGATGGTTTTCTGCCTGAAGCATCTGCACATTTTGAAGAAGCGTTGTCCTTATATAATAAAGATTTGGATGTAGAAATCGCTTTTCGTAATGGGATTGATCCCAAAGTTCATGCGCATGTCAATTACGCATTTAGTTTAGCGCTACAGGGAGATATTGAAGCGGCCAAACGTCATGTCAAAGAAGGTCGTGATTGGGCGATACAAATAGAACATGTACCTTCTATTGCGATCACAAATGTGTACTTTATACAAATCGCTTGGCTAACCAGAGATGAAAAGTGGATTGAGGAACTTAACGATATCAGTACTACATTTTTTGAAGAGTATCCCGAAATGGGATTTTTGGCAGAGTACTCCAATGTATATAATTACTGGAGGATAGGTAAAACGGAAAATCAAGAAGGTTTTTCTGAGATGAGGATTGTTTCAAAACAGACCTATCTACATTCTTATCTGGAGGGAGTTTTGATTGACACTTTGAGTAATCTGAAATTGTATGATCAAGCGATAGAAAGAGCTAAAAACGGTATAAAATGGTGTGAGGATAGTGATGAAAAAGCGTTTTTATCCTCATTATATCATATGCTCGCAAACGCGCAATGTGCTAAACAAGGAAAAATATCAGATACCGAAGTTGAACTCTTTGAAACTGCAATAGAAATTGCCAAAAAACAAGGCGCCGGAATCCTTGAACTACATGCATGTAATGCATATAAAAGTTGGGTTAAAGATCAACACAAAGAAGAAATTATATCCAAACGGATAGAATCATTGAACTAAGTATTCACATCTAAATAATTAAAAATGGAAAACTCTAAAACTGATCAATTACAAAGTATTATCAATAAGGCAGAACCTGCAGTGTCAAAAAAAATTGCATGGGGAGATGACCAGGAAAAGATCTTTGAAATTTGTAGAAAATACTACGAACTATGTCTAGCCTGTGCCAAGGATAGTGACCTGTATGATGCATTCACAAATCCTAAAAAGACGATCGCTTTTTTAACCGATGGGAAATTACACGACCAGAGTAAATATGTGTTTTATTTTGATGATGAAGAAAAAATACCTTTTGAAGGTGTAGGTATGACGCTTCCAAAGCAAGGATTAGAAATCGTTTTGGATCATCACACTGCCTGGCCTACATTATTGGTTACGCCAAAAGAAAAATTTGCGGATGACGATCATCAAAAAATTATCACAGTAAAGGAATCTCCAATGGTGGTAGAAAAAGTAGTTTTAAGCGATAGAGGTGAAAGCCAAACTATTGCAAAAGTGAATAAGGATAAACCTACCGCATCTATGAATTTGGGAATTAAAGATTTGGATAATTACAATCAAACATTAGTGATGCCAAATTATATACCTAATACGGATATGCTTTTAACAATTAAAGCTAATGAAAAAGCAGATGCAGAAATCATCATGACTTGCTGTTAAATAGTAATCATTATAGAATTTATGATTGACAACCCTAGGTTAAAATCTAATCTTAATATCACAAAAATTGATCAGAAATTACTTCATGTAATTTCTGATCATGATATTATTACCTTATCTGATCCATTAGAAATAGATGTTTTAGAAGAAATAGGAAAGGGTAAATTTTCTACCCAGGAACTTGCTCAAAACTTTTTGGATCGGTCAGATTTCATTTCAATTTTTAAAATTATATCCTCTTTCGAATGGAAAGGATTTATCAGAGAAGGTGATTCCTCTTTTTCAAGCGAACAAACAGCGTATTGGGAGCAATTGGGCTTTGATGTAGAAAGGCTAAAAAAAGTATTGTCAGAAAAATCAATTCAAATCCATACCGTAGGGAACGTTGATGATACTGTTTTAAAAAACATCTGCGGCGAAACAGGAATACGAATTAGTACGGATCCATCTTCAATTACTATTGTAATAACGGATGATTACAGTCATAACTCCTTAAAAGAACTCAACAAGAAGTTTATAAAAGAGAAGAAAACATGGTTAATGGTTCAACCCACAGGTGTTGAAACTATGATAGGCCCAATTTTTGTTCCAGGTCAAACAGCATGTTGGGAATGCTTGCATCATAGGTTGATGATTAACCAACCGTTTAAGCAGTTTTATAAATCAACAGGGTATAACGAGGAGGATCAAATACGTCCCGAACACCCTATTTCTAATCGTATTACCAGTAATATGGTAGCTATGGAAATCATACAATGGTTATACGAAGAAAAAAATCACAAACTGGAAGGAAAAATTGTTTCGTTTGATACAAAAACGATGCAAAGTACACTCCATACAGTCACCAAACGACCACAGTGTAAAGCATGTGGTGATGAACATATTTTTAAGAAAAAGACCACTCCAATTACTATTGATGCAGCGACAACTATTAGCAATACTTTGGGAGGTTATAGAACCGTTCCAGCCGAAGAAACATTTAAAAAATATAAGCATCATATAAGTAATATCACAGGAGTAGTGCCCAAGGTATCACCATACCATAAAAAGGAAGGTACACCTATATTCAATTTTGCCTCTGGTCGTAACAGAGCATTACAAAGCACTTCATTATTTTGGCTCAACCATCATTTGCGAAGTGGAAATGGAGGTAAAGGAAAAAATAGTAGTCAAGCAAAAACAGGAGCACTTTGCGAAGCTATCGAACGCTACAGTTTGATGTATCATGGTGATGAATATAGCTTTATGGCGTCTTATGAGGATCTAGAGGATGCTATTTTGCCAAATGAATGCATGAATTTTAGTGAAGCGCAATTTGAGAACAGAGAAGAAATTAACAAGAATACTTCCAAGTTTTATGCGTATGTTCCACAACCTTTTGATGGTAAAGAAAAAATGGAATGGACTTCTTTTTATTCTTTAACCCATCAAAAACATAAACACTTACCTTCATGTTTTAGCTATTCTCAATATCCGGCAGAAGACGAAAACAAACTGTACTCGTATCCCGACTCTAATGGTTGTGCTGCAGGAAATACTATAAAAGAAGCTATTTTACAAGGTTTTTTAGAACTGGTAGAAAGAGATGCTGCCGCTATTTGGTGGTATAACCGAATTAGAAGGCCCGAGGTAGATTTGTCGACTACAAAAAACCCTTATCTGCAAACGGTAAGTGAATATTACAGATCTTTAGACCGTACCATTTATGTTTTGGATATTACTTCTGACCTAAATATACCCACATTTGTGGCAATTTCATCCTTGATTAATGCTGAGAAAGGTGACATCATTTATGCGTTTGGTACACATGTAGATGCCAATATTGCCATAGAGAGAGCAGTAATAGAGTTAAATCAATTATTACCCATTGTTCAATCAGAAACCTATCTCACAAAGGACCCTGTTTTTATAGATTGGTTGAATACAGCAACTTTAGAAACAGATCAATATTTAAAGCCAACTACAACTCAAAAGAAGAATCTTCAGACAGATTACCCTGCCTTGTGCAATCCAGATTTAGAAAGCGCACTAAATTTTTGTATTCAAACGGCAAAAAGAAATGATCTGGAAGTGCTGTTTCTTGATTTGACAAAAGGGGATGTAGGTTTGCCCGTTGTAAAAGTAATAGCGCCGGGGCTGCGTCACTTCTGGAGAAGGACGGGACCAGGGAGACTATATGATGTACCCGTCAAAATGGGGTGGTTAGACAATAAATTGTCTGAAAGCCAACTCAATCCTAAAAGTATCTTTATTTAATCAACAACAACACATCTTATGATATTCAAATCATTCAACAATAAAACTTTTAAAAATACCCCATATTACGACAGATTACCAGAAGGAGAGCGAGAGGTTTTCGACATTTTATCTACTGTTTTTCATTTTAAGGCAAATAATTATGTTTTAGAACACCTGATTAACTGGGATGAGGTTCCAGAAGACCCAATTTATAAGTTGATTTTCCCAAGAAAGGAAATGTTAAGTGCTTTTGATTTTGAGCACCTAAAACAATTGTTTCAATTGGGTATGGATGCAAAAACCAGGAATAGTTTTGTACAAGCCGTCAGAAAAAAAATGCATCCAGAAGTAAAGCATGCCGATACTGGGTATCCCGAAATGGATGGCAAGATTATTACCGGAGCTTATAGAAATTTTCCAACCATATTAAACCTGTTTCCTGATCCTATGGTAAAGACTTGCCATGCGTATTGCTCTTATTGCTTCAGATGGGTGGCGTTTGATAA
The DNA here is from genome assembly GCF_056160245.1 of Aquimarina sp. AWH4_224. Classification (NCBI taxonomy): domain Bacteria; kingdom Pseudomonadati; phylum Bacteroidota; class Flavobacteriia; order Flavobacteriales; family Flavobacteriaceae; genus Aquimarina; species Aquimarina sp. AWH4_224. The sequence continues at coordinate 297,367 of NZ_JBSWWU010000004.1, forward strand.
TGTAGAAGCTCAAAAAAAGACTGCGTATAGAGATCCATACGATCCAATACCTTATTTAAAAGCTAATCCAGAAATTACCGATGTGTTATTTACTGGTGCAGATCCATTGGTGTTGACAGCATCAAAAATTAAAGAATATATAGATCCTGTTTTAGAAATAGAATCGGTACAAGTTATTCGTTTTAATTCTAAGGCATTAGCCTGGTGGCCATACCGATTTACTACCGATAAAGATGCTGAGCCATTATTAGAGCTCTTTGAATACATACAATCCAAAGGAAAACATTTGAACTTTTGTGCACATTTTACGCACGCAAGAGAGTTGGAAAATGAAGTGGTAAAAGAAGCTATCCAACGTATACGACAGACAGGAGCCGTGATACGTTGTCAAGGGCCCCTGGTAAAAGGTATTAATGATACTCCAGAGGATCTTATTGCGCTATGGAAACATCAAATAGCGAATGGTCTAGTGCCCTACTATCTGTTTGTAGAAGCAGATCATAATCCAGAATCGTGCTTTAGGGTACCTCTTGCAGAAGCACTTCGTGTTTTTCAGGAAGCTCAAAAGGAAACTAGTGGTCTGGCAAGAACAGTAAGAGGGCCGGTTTTTATGAATGACCTTAATCGAGTATTGTTGGATGGAGTAACCGAGCTTAACGGAGAAAAGTATTTTGTGCTTAAAAGTCTTCAATCTCCTCCCGAAACTGATGGAGAAGGAAAAATTAAATTGATCCCATACGACGAGCATACCAAGAGTGCCGGTGATCTGTTTGAATTATTCAAAGAAGAAAAGGTGCCGTTAGCGCAAATGCATTAGTGACTTAGAGAGTTTCTGAAAATAAAAAAGATATCAAAGAGCAGTAAATCAGGTGATTACTGCTCTTTTGTTTTGTGATGAAATATGATGAAATATTATTTTTTGCTAGCCCCACATATATTTGTCTTGTCAAACTAATTAAACGTATTAAAGAATAAAGCAGCATCAGATCAATCAATAATTCAGGGAGAACATAGGGAGAAATGATTTGATGCTAAATGAATGTCAAGAGGACGATGTTAGATGGCCAAGCTGTAGGATCAGGGGGTAGATTCTACAGCTTTTTTTTATAGCATTTTAGGAAGGTGAAATATGATGAAATATTATTTTTTATGAGCTCCACATATATTTGTCTTGTCAAACTAATTAAACGTATTAAAGAATAAAGTCGCATCAGATCAATCTATAATTAGGGAGAACATAGGGAGAAATGATTTGATGTGTGATGAGAGTTAAGAGGACGATGTTAGATGACTAAGCTGTAGAATCAGGGGGTAGATTCTACAGCTTTTTTTGTAGTGTTTGAGGATTATGAATTAAGTAATGAAATACGATGAAATATTATTTTTTGCTAGCCCCACATATATTTGTCTTGTCAAACTAATTAAACGTATTAAAGAATAAAGTTGCATCAGATCAATCTATAAATTAGGGAGAACATAGGGAGAAATGATTTGATGTACAATGAGTGTTAAGAGGACGATGTTAGATGACTAAGCTGTAGGATCAGGGGGTAGATGCTACAGCTTTTTTTTATAGCATTTTGGGGAGGTGAAATAAGCAGTGAAATATGATGAAATATTATTTTCTGAGCGATCGAGATATATTTGTTTCATCAAACAATAACAATTAAAAACATCTTTTAAAATGATAACTCAAGACACACAAAACTCGTATAGAAAAAGTATAGTGTTCGGGATATTGAAGGTATTTTTTGTGTTTACAAAATAAAATTAGCCAACATTAAAAAGAAAGTTATATCAAATCAATGAGCAAGGGAAAATTACAGGAAAACAAAATGATTTGATATTCATAAAGCCAAGTTTACAATCTAACATAATTGTGCTGTAGAATCTGGGGGGTATGGTTCTACAGCCCTTGGCATTTAAGGGAATTTCTAAAATCAGTTAAACTTCTAATGAAATACCATGAAATAGTTCTAGCCCTCATTATTCTATAATTTTATTCCATAATTAATTTACTACTTCATTATTAATCTAAAATTGAAAAGTATGTCATATCCTATTATCAATACAAGAACGCAAATAGTCAAATTGGGGAGTGGGCTATTTGGGAAACGTATAAAAACAACTTTACAGTTGGTACAACGTGGAGAGAATTGTTATGATATCCATTACTCAAGTCAGTTTAATAAAATGAGAACTGGGAAAATTGAAAACATGGAGATCCCAGTTAACAGCTACATTACTGCACAACTTAATGATGATCCTGATATAAGGATTGAAGTGTATAATTGTAGTACAGTAAATAAACATATTGCGATACATATAAAAATATGTGCAGACTTGGGAGCTTTTGGCACTAAAACGATTTATGATCAGGTTTTGGATAGCTACATCATACCGTCAAAAAATAAGACTATCGAACCGGGAAACATTTCCAAATATGTTATGAAAATTAGAAAACAACTAGGTTATACCCTGGTAGATCCATATTTATAGGCGGTAAATAAAAATAAAATAGAAGTAGATTTAGGTGGGAATACGTATTTCATATTAAGATTTCTGAAACTACATTTGATACATAATCTTAAAACTACTCTATAGATGAAAAATTACTTTTTTACCAGCGATCTTATTGAAAAACTTTGGGGCTTAAACAAAATGAATCATAATATTACCCAAATACTATTTCAGATTTTAAAAATACATCCCAAATTAATAATGGTTAAATCAACGAAGTAAAACACCTTCGTACTAGATGTAAATTCAATCGTCAAAATTCCCTTTTCGTGAATACCTACTAGCACTATTTATATTAATGAATAAGGTAGATTGAATACAATTAAAATCATTACAAATTGTTGATTAAAAATATATTATGAATAAGTTAGATGTATTAGAAGCAATTATTATTGAAGATGATTCCTGTCAGGTAGAGTTACTGAAACAGGTGATACGAAGAAATTGTCCAAATGTGGTGATAAAGACAGTTGCAAAATGTAAGAAAGGAGCTCTTAAAATCCTTAAACAAGGTAAATTCGATATTATCTTTTTGGATGTTAATTTGGGAGGTGATTGCGCTTTTGAATTATTTGAACATTTTCCTGAGCATCTTAAGGAAAAGGAATTAATAGTTATTTCTTCAGAAAAAGACTATGCATTAGAAGCGTTTAGCTATGCAGCAACAGATTATATACTTAAACCGATTATTGCCGAGGATGTAATTAAAGCGGTCGAAAAAGCACAGTCTAATTTAGAGCTTAAAAGGTCTTATACAAGAAAAGACGAAAAACCTGTCGCAGCAGATCCATTAAAAATTATAGCTATCTCGTGTCTCAACGAGGTGAAAATCATTAAGGTAGATGAGATTCTATATTTAAAATCAGATGGGAATTACACGGTTTTTCACACCAGTAATGGGGAGATGATCTTATCGAGTAAAAACCTGGGGAGCTACGAAAATTTACTACAGCACAACAACTTTTTTAGAACACATCACTCGTATTTGGTGAACATGAACTTTGTATCCAACGTACAGAAAAAGGATGGGGTATATTTAGAAATTGTAGATCAGCAGTTTTTGCCGGTATCAAAAAGAAGAATAGATTCTTTTTATCAATACTTAAGGATAAAGTAAAACCTATTTTTTCTGTAAAATAATGATCAAAAACCTTGTGTAAAGGAGTTTCGTTTATCAACGATTTCTTTATACAAGGTTTTGAGGTTTTGGGATGCATATTGTTGGTATCATATAGGGTGTTAGATTAGACGCTAAATCTTCTGTTTATCTTTTTTGGTTGATCAAGTTTACTATTATTCTTTTGCTTACTCTTCTGTTTGTACTTATCCCTAATAGGGCTGTTTTTTTGATTTAAAGGTTGGCAAAAAGCAGCTCTCATTCTTGGTTCATACTGTCGGCTTTTTTCCTGTTTCTCCTTTTTATTTTCAATAACACTATGGCTACGTTTTTTGTTTTTACCTTGTGCTTTTAATGGATTTGGAAGTATCTCAGGCTTTTGCTTGACATTTTTCTGCTTTTCAACTTCTTTATTTGGGTCAGGTTTTTGTACAATATTTTCTTCTTTCTTCTGGCTAGCATCTTCTTTTTGATGCTTTTCTTTTAAGGGCTCTTTTTGGTTTTGCCCTTGGTTTTTAACCGCTTTTTCTTTTTTCTCGACTTCTAATCGGTGCATCACATTTTCGGTAGTCATTTGTACGACGGGCTGCAAATGCTCTGGTACATCTTTAAAAGATGCTTCGAGCACTTCATCTAGTTGAGCTTTGCTGGGATCTGGGTGTTTCTCTACAAAGGCTATGATATTTTTTTCAATTTGTTCTATCACCGATGCTAATTCAACTTCAGATTCAATCTCTTCAGAAGTATCGTCTTTTGAGGAGTGTTTTTTATAAAATTTCCAAGCTGTATGAGGAGACTTAATGATTTGAAAAGAGAGTTTCAAAGCATCCATAATCAAACGTAAAGCAAGTTGTGCTTCCTGAGGCATAGCGTCTATGGCTTCCTCAAAGCTGATACGTTTGTTTTTTTCTTTCTCTTCCTGACCTTCTTTTTGTTGTTGTTTCTTGTCTTTGGACATGTTATTTCCTTTTTGAAGTTATTCTGATTTTTTTGAAGTTTGGAAGTATTCATATTTGAAATATCAAAACGAATACCTCCACTTCAACCAACCAAAATGAAATCATGTGCAACATGAATCCTTCGGTTTTATCACAATTTTTGAATATCCAGAGGGGATACTACCTATAGTTGTACTGTCTTCTTGTTATCCTTGCTCTGTTTTGGATCCTTCTGCGACTGCGCGTTTTGTAATTGAGATTTTTGAGAGTCGCTTAGTTGGCTTGATAAATTTACTGGCTTACTCATTCCCATAAGATTCGGTTTTTCATTTACCTTCTCTTTTTCTATTTTATCTTTTTGTAATGTTGTTTTCTCTATGTCTATTAGATCCTTGCACCTTTTCTCCCTTGCTTCATACCTTAGTTTGTTACCAGGCTTTTTCTTTACATATTTTTTGGTTACCTGTTCAATGGTCGTACTTAATTCATCTAATTTTTTTTCAAAATCAGGAGTGTCCTTATACTCTTTTATTTTGTCTTGTACATATTGATCAAGATATTTTGGCTTAATATCCTTACAGGATCCGATCGATTCAGCAAGTTTTGCTATGGTTTCAAGATCATTAGGGTCTACTTTTATATGTGGATTACGACTCCTATGAAAGTGAGTGCCCTGCTTTACATTCTGGTCATATTCAAAAGATCTCAACTCATTTAGTTCGGTCTCTTCGTTATATACCATTTCATTTTTAAATTCATAAGAATCACTTGTTCTTACTTCTTCTTTACCAATATTGAATTTGTTCTTATGATCTTGTGTGATGTGTCCATAGGTAATATCACCATTATCATGGTTGATTTGAAAATACACAGATGGATTTTTATCAATATCTCCGGTATATGCTACGATGTTTTCTGGTTTATAAAGTTCGTTTCCGTAGTCTTTTCCTTTTTTTGGCATTGTAATCGTTTTTTGAAGTTACTATTTATTGATGATGAAGTTTGGAAGTATTCATATTTGAAACATCAAAACGAATACCTCCTCTTCAACCAACCAAAATGAAATCATGTTGAACATGAAAACCTTGGTGTTATTCCTATACTTTAAGTGGTTTTTTTGTTTTCTGACTTTTGTTTTGACTACTAGAACTATCTAGTTGTGCTTTTTGATCACTACTAAGCTTAGCCGATTTATTTAAAGGCTCGCTAAAGTTTAATTTTGGTTTGTCTTTTTGACTCTGTTTGTTAATGTTGTCCTGAACCTTTTCAAACTCTTCTATTAAATCGTCTTCAAAAGCTTCCAGTTCGTTTTCGAGACGGACAATCGTCTTCGGTTTATGTCTGCGAATCTCTTGTAACTGATGATTGATCTCTTTTATTTCGTCTTTTAATTCGACTAATTGATTCTGCTGATCTTTAAGATCTTCTTGCTGGATGAATTCTAATTGCTCTTGTACATAATCTTTGGTATACATTTTCTTGATACCAGGATTATTTTCAATAGCTTTTGCTAGTTTGTCCTTGATCTTGTGATCATTTGGCAATACTTTTTTATGCGGATTTCTACTGGTATGGAATGATTTACCATTTACGTATTCTTTGGATACCAAATCTTCACCAACTACTTCGTTAACCAATTTATAGGTTTTGTTAGTGCTGATTTTTTCCTTTCCAATGTTTACTTTATCGTATTTATGAGCTTGGGTGATATGCCCATAAGTGATATCTCCGTTACTGTGTTCTTTTTGGAAGTAAACCGTAGGGTTGTCATCAATATTTCCTGTGTAAGCCACAATATTGTCTTTGGTGTAAAAATCTTCTTCGTAATTTTTTCTTTTGTCTGGCATGATATTTAAATTTTAAAGGTTATTACTTGATTTGATTGTATGTAACGTGTTAGAATTGTTGAGGAGTTATCTCTTAAAACTGAAACTTCTCTTTTTCTTAGTATTTGTAGATTTTTTATTGTCTTTTGATGTGTTATTTGATTTTTCTTTAGGTTTTTTGTCTTTGTTTTGTGCCCTGGAAAAAGAGGAAAGCGACCATTTTCTACCTGTTTTTGAAACTTTCTTTTCTTTTTTCGAGTTTTTGGATGCTTCCAGAGCGACTTTTTGTTCCTTTCGTACTTCAACTAACTTGAAGTATTCATTTCCTACTTTTCCTTTTAATTCACTTTTCATTTGAAGCAAATCCTTGGTGTGCTCAGGATAGGTGTCAACATATTGATCCATGATTTCTTCAAGCTCTTGGTTAAGATCGGCTAATTGCTCTATTTGATCTCCAATCTTAGGTTCCTGTTTGATAAAATCCATTTGTTCCTGGATATAATCGCGGGTATACATTTTTTTGCAGCCCTTGTGCTTTGTGATTGATTGTGCGAGCTCGTCCCTTATCAGATTATCGTTGGGACCTACTACGGTATGGGGGCCTCGACTGGGATGAATGATTTCTTTGTTCACTCTTTCAACAGAAATGTATTCGTTGTCGATAGTTTCGTTTTTCAGAGTATAGGTAGGATCAGACTCAACCATTTCCCTTCCAATATTAATTTTATCACGTTCGTGAGTCTGAGTAATATGTCCAAATTTGATATTACCATCCTCCATGATTTGTTTGAAATATACCGTTGGATTGTTGGTAAGATCCCCGGTATAGGCTACAATATTTTCAGGCTTATAAAAGTCACTCTCATATTCTAATCTTTCTTTTGGCATGTTGTACTAATTTTAAAGGTTACTATTAATTTTAATTACTATGTCATCTATAGAAATTGAAATGAAGAGTGGCTCCTGAAAAGATGAATGCATCTCCAGATAATTTCTATGTTTTTGATTTTTAATTAGTTATTTAGCTCTTGTGAAAAGGTTAACGATTAGCCGAAAATCTGGATAGAATCATATTCTTTTGACCCTGATTTTGATATTTTGGGTGCTGTCAATTGTTCCTAAATTAACTAAAATCTAGTTCTCTTACTCGTTTAAGGTCTCTTCTAATATCAATGGCAATGCGCAATTGTTCTTTTAGGTTTTTTCCTCCTTTTATGGCTTTCAGAACAAATGTTGGACTGGAGTGGTCTGCAGTGACCAAAACAATATTGGATAAGCCGAAAATTCTGAGAAAAAAAGGTTGTTCAAACGTAAGGTCTTTTACTCTGTATAGTTCTATTTCGTTAGTGGTTTTAGAGAAGATCCCTCGTTCTTCAATGATGCGTTGATCGGTTACTAGCAACTTATGAAGTCTTGTGTCATAATATTTCCATAAGGCGAGTATCAACCCCAATCCGAAAGCTGCGGTTAATGGTATACAACAAAGGTAAAACATGAAGTTTATCCATTGCGAGGGAACTCCTGCCCATAATTTTTTTTCTTCCATACTTCAATTTTTAACCTTAATTGATTAGTGTTTTTTATCTATTTCTTGGATTCAATAGGCTTTAGATCCAAATGATAGTTTTCTATAAGCAATCCATGTGGATTCTTATCGGTTCTGGAAACGTTGTGTAAAACAAATTTGGCTCTTAGCTCATTTATCGACTCTGTCTTTTGATCTGTTCTCAATACTCTTAATTTTCCGTAGAATATTCCCTGATAAGGCTTGACCTGATCATTCACTTGTATAGAATCTATAATGAGTTTTTGTTTCAGATTTTCTGTAGATATCTTGGCAAAATGTCCATTAGCATCTAGCGTTTTATAGAGTTGTTTCCCTGAGGTTCCTGCAAGGTATAATGCCTTGTCAATGTTTCTTTTGTAATTGAACTCATCTATCTCCCAAAATGCGGTATGAAACATCCTTACATGATTAAGAATTTCGGGCTTTCTATACGCGTCTATTTCGCTTACGTTCACGCCTTGCATTAAGGCTGCTTTTCCGTCTTTGGTAAGTACATAGGCCGTATCTCTAATACTCTGTGTTGTAAAAAAGGCCCAAGTAAGACTACCCAAAGAAACTAACGTAGAAATGATGAGTCCAAAGAGTAGCGATTTTTTTGCCAACGCAAAACTAGCTGGAATATCTTTTAATGATTTTAAATCCATTGTGTTTTCTTTTTAAGTTGAAGAATGTGTGCCGAGCTCAAGGACATGATTTATCCCGGCCGATAACCTCCCTGGGCTCAGCTATACATTCTTTACAGCGACATTGCAGGTCTTTTATTAAGACATTTTAATGGCTGTTGATTATTAAAATTTCAGTGTGTTAACTAATTATGGGGTAGTGGTTGCTGTTGCGTCTGGTAAGAAAATATTTGCTATCAAAGCCACCAATCCGAATATCGCTAATCCGATAATGAATCGAATAAAGTTTCTTTGTGCCTGTTCGTTACCTTGCATGTATTGAACGAAGATTAAAAAACCTCCGGCAAAAGAGAAGATCCCTACTACTGCATTAAGAATGGTTTTAATGTCTTCTCCCCAAGACGCTAGCTTGGTGTTTACATCATCGGTCTGGGCAAATAACGGTGCTATGTTAATGGCGATTAACAATACCGTTAACCATAGTTTTGAATGTTTAATTTCAAGTTTCATGTTGTTTAATTTTAAATTTTTAATATTAAATTTTGAAGTTTTCATTTTGTTGTTTGGTTAAAGTTTGACAATTATTTTATTCGTTATTTTTATAATTCTTGATTACTTGTTTTTGACCATCGATCTGATTTGCTGATCGATCCTAATACACTTTGTACTTGAGTTGTATTTTAATAAAGTGGTTAACTCTCCTTTTTGCGGGAATTTCTTATTTACATAGACATACATAGCGCCAATGGCAAGAAATATGAGTGATAACAAAAAGGACTTGAATATGGTAAATACAAATAGGAGTATAGATGCTACTATGATAACAATAGTCTGAAGGTCATACCCAGCTATTACCGGCTTTTTTTCTAATACTTTTGGTGTTTTATATTCCATGATAATTTGTTTTTTTAATGATTATTTCCCTCTTAATTTCTTATACATCGCCATGGCAGGTACAGTCATAAAACTAGCTGTAAAATTGCTTCCAGAATCACTACCAGCACTCACCAAAATGTTCGCGTATTTTGGAACTCTAAGCACTGCAATGATCATCACCACTTGTAAGCATATAGACATGAGTATCTGGGTAAAACCTCCCGATGCAGTATTATTATGAACTAATATTAAAATGGTTTTGAGAATGGTAAGAATAGGGATCCATAACAGGACAGCTAAAAAACCGAAAAACCATTTTTTCAATACATCTTGGTTGCCTGGGATTAAAGCTAATGGTAAGGCAAATACCCCGATGACAAAATAAATAGCTTTGTAAATAATCTGCCGCAGCATGATATATCCTGCAACTACAGATGCAATAAAAAAGATGATAAGGTGTAGTAGTTCTAAGAACGGATTGATTTGTAGCACGTCATAGACACCATCACCACTTCCGTCGGCATTACTATCCTGAATATGTGTGATACTTCCATTGTAACTGTCTTCAAATTCTTTAGCGTCACCCACTTTGGTTACATAATGAGCCGCATTTTCGGTCACATCGGCTATAATATCTGTAGGGCTAAATAAAAGAAGCTCTACTAGTGGTTTATACAGTACTAAGGCTACTAAGATTAAGATGGGCCTTACCAGAGTATATGGGTCCAAATTCCCCGATGGGTTGGCAAAGTAAGTGATTACTTTAGACCCTACTAAGATGATCATTAGTACGGCAGCTAAGCCATAAGCATAATCTATGATTTGATCTATATATTGGTATAACCCAAATAGGTTTTTATCTCCAACATTCCCTTCAAAAATAGCAGTCTGTAGACTGTTTATAATATCTGTTAAATCCATTTTTTTGTTTTTTGTTTATTCCCAATACGACATGATTATTATTCCAGAGTCCTCTCAATAGGATTGTGTTCTACTTTGCCAGGATCCTGGAAACCCCCATTAGATTTAATACGTCTTTATCTATCTGATGTACTTTTTCTCTAACTCTCATCATCCGAATTAATAATTTTAAGAAGGCGGTGTAGTTATATCCGGTTCCTCCGCTAAGGAGCAAACCACTTGAAATAACTTCTAACTCAGACTTTAATTTTTTATAGTATTCTTCTTGTTTTTCCAGATCAGCTTCGTGACGTTTAAGTCCATGCATGATACCAAAGGTGGCGTACTTTCTGGTCTTTATATTTGATTTTACTTTGTCTATTTTAGTACTTAAACTATTAGACATGATATACACCGCTCCATACACAGGAGAAGTTTTGAGATTACCCGTAACTCTTCTGTTTTTTGCATAAGTAGTTTCTTTGGTTTTTAGGTTTCTAACCTGTCTGCGTTGATCCTTCTTATTGTCTAATTCCACTCCTAGAAGCCCCGCAATAACTCCTTTTTCTGCAGCGACGACTACATCGGCTATAGATGAGGAGTGCGTTTGTGATTGAATGCTCATACACCAGCACAAACAGATGATTGTAACTATGCTAATATTCTTCATTGTGTAAAGTGATATTTAGTACGTTTTCTATGGTTGAGAGTATGAGATAAATACGTTCTCCTTCAGGAATTGGGTTGTCGGGATTTGCATAGTTTTCAATCCTCTTTTTTTCCCTATTTAGTTTAGTGCTATATCTTCTTCTTATAACAAGATTTCTAAAGGTATCTCCAGGATTTAGATTGAGTACAGGGTACTTTGTATGAATATATCCCATACTGTCATAAACATTATTACTAAAGGTTGTCCCATTTGCGAATCTTGCTATACTTCCTTTAGCTCTTAACTCAAACCAACGATTTAATGTTTTTAGTTCATCATATTGTTCTTTATACACCCTGCTAAGCCCTAGGATGAAAGGAGTGTTTGCAGTTAGTTTCCCGGTTAACTTATGATTTTCGCTATTGATGCTTTTATATCGGCTCTGAGAAAGGTTATCCGTCCAGCTTACATTCACGGTATGTGTAATAACCGCTTGTGACTTTGCCGAAAAGCTTAGCATAGCAAACAGTACATATATCAAAATTCTTTTCATGTCTTAGTTCTTTAATTCAGTGTCAGCGTTATTTTCGTCTTGTAATAAAATCAGTCAGTGCACTTTGTTCTACACTATCCTCAATCATATCGAGAAGTCGATGAATATTGAAAATAGATTCCATCGCATTTTGATATAGATTGAGCCTGTCTCCATATAGAATAATCAGCGAATTATTGTTGTCGAGTTCTCCTTGCAGATTATCGATCATCTGTTTTGCAGTCGCCAGGTTCTTGGTGTTTCTCTTTTTCTTGGTGTAATTAAAGAAAGCCATGGTGCTATTTCTATTGGTTAGTGTATTGTATCGTTTTCTAGCATTAGACATTTCCTCATCCAACTTGTCATTAACATAAAGAGCACCTGCTGCAGTAGGACCTGTTAGGTAAGCAAGTCGTTCATAGTATTTGTTTCTGTAATTGTTAATCTCAGAAGTTAATTTCTTCTCTTCAGACAGTAATGATCTGTATAAGTAATAGGCACCAACAGAACCTCCCATAGATCCTGGATCTGTTAGAAAAGGATATTCCTGTGCGGAAATGGTTAACCCTTTCAAAAGACAGATCACTATCGTTATTTTTTGTATAGCTTTCATTGCTGCAATGATTTGTTGATTACATTGATATTTAGAGTACGATGTTTGCTACCTTTAATGTTCCGGATAGCTCAGAGAAAGTAGCATAGTTAATAACCACTAATCCAAGGGCAGAAAAGAATAGAATCCTTCTGGCATCTTTATCGTATTTTGAAAACTCCTTTATGAGCTCACTTCGCAGTTGATAAATCTCTTGACGCTTAGAGGATTTAATTTTCGATTTATCTAAATACATTAAGGCAAGAAGAATAGCTCTGTCTTTAGAGAGGTTCTCAAAGTATTCTCTTTTCGTTCTTGTCATATACGGTAGTACAGCATACTTGGATACAGTAGTGCTGGCCAAAGAGGATACGATTGAAGCAGCTAGAGATGCCCCATCCTTTTCTTCATAGTTATGTTTTCGCTTGTAGTTTTCGTCCAACATTTTTTCCATATTCCTATTGGATTGTGATAGCAAAGAATTCTGGTATTCCATGATACCGTTTCTCGCTCCTACAGTGACTCCAAGCTCTACTAACTTTTGACGTGTTTTCTTGTCGTTATTGTTGAAATGTGTATGTACATGAACAAATTGTCCGAAACATGTTTGACTAATAAATAGTAGTCCGATGATTAATTTTAGTGTCCCTTTCATGATATTGTATTTTTGTTTTTTAATCCCCTGTGTGTTAGCTTTTGGATAATAATCGATACAGAATTTTCCGCTCTGCTTCCCGTTTCATTGCTTCAAGCTCTTTATATATGGTATTGGTGATACTCACATACTTCTCTTCAATTTGCTCCATAACCCCTACGTTTACCCTATTTTTGGTGGTCGTCAATAAGAGGTACAGTACCCTTTTATGAGCGTATATCAGATAGTTCTTTTTATTGTTGCAGGCACCTCTTGATTTAAACCCTATGTATCCATTACAGATATCATTATAATCATCATATTTGATAGTGATTCCTGGAGTAAAAAAATAGCGCTCTTTTGCAGCCATAATCGTTGCGGTGGGTGCTACAGTACTGGTATAGGCTGTAGTCGTTTTTGTCATTTGACGACCCCATTCTCTTACCTTATTTCTTTCGGTTCCTCTCATGAACATTCCTGGGAAATCCAGATATTGAGCCGATGAGGACATAGTGATAAAAAGACTTCCTATTACAATAAGTGCTCTCATTTTTTTGCTTTCAAGTTTTTAGATAATCTTTGGGCGTAATAATCGCTCTCTTGGGATATCGATACTTACTGATCTACCGCCATTTTCTTCAAAAATGTCTATGGCCAGTTTCTCGTTTTCATTCAACATGAACTTGTTAAACAGTAAGGTTACCGATTGTTCACCATGACCTATGATTTCAAAATTATCGGTACAGGTAAAGATTGGAGGAATGACACGTTCCTGATATAGATAATCCTTACTCATTCGTTTGCGTAGCTTGGTTCTAAACAGGATATTGTCGATATCGAAATCTAGTGTAGATTCGTTTTTTAACGCTATGCGAATGGCGATTTTCTCTTCGATGTAGTATATTCCTGAAACCTCTATTCTCAAATCCCCTTTTTTACCATCTTTAATGTTCATGATATTTCGGCTATGCCTTGCCAATTGAGTGCATAGCGATTCAAACTGATCTTCTTTTTCTTTTTCTTCCTCCTCTTCTTTTTTAAAGACAGATACTAAATGATCTGAGGCTTTAACTTTATAAGTCACAGATGGAGCAAAACGATCATATCCCAATGCGATAGAATAGTAACCTCCATCATCAGTGATCACGGTAAGGTTAGAGAGTTGGCTTCGGCTATCGATAAGTTCTTCTCCTATATGCTTTAACCGAATCATCTGTGGTAAAGTGTCTGCAACAAAATATGGAGATCCTATATCTACATACTTGATTTTTTTATCAAATAACAGATGTGTTGTTTTTACGTCAGAGACTAACAAAGTATCTTGTTTGTTGATAGGTACCAGATTATCCTGACCGTGAATTAAGCAGTGATTTGCTATAATCGTTAGTAGTATTAAAAAAATGCGTTTCATAATTGGTTGTCTTTTATGCTGTTCGTTTAAACTGTTTATTATCTTTCTACAAATTCTCGTAATGCCAATTGCATATTTTTCTTCTTGTTGTAGACATCGTATATGAATTTGTTTTCATCTGCGTTAGAGGAGTAGCAAGCATATCGCTCTGGTGATACGGTTACTTTGTATACATTGGATACACTACCCACTTTGATAAAAACTTCTCTTTTATCGGTAGAGAATAGTTTTTCAAGATCAGACTCACTGAAGGATAGATATTGTGCAAACTTATCCTTGGTGGCCATCTTCTTTTTATGAGAAAGAAGAATCATCGTATCTGTGTTGTTAATCATAGCTGGGCCTGCAGGAGTGTCTAAAATATCTTCAACATCTTGTGTTGCAATAGCTACTTCTCCGTAAAATTTCCTTACCGTCTTGTATAGGTATTTGATGAATTGTGCCATTTCTCCCTTAGAAATAGGTTTCCAGCACTCGTCTATAAATATGGATTTCTTGATCTCAGGGATTTTTCTGATTTTTCCCATGACCACATCTATACATAACATGGTAACCAGTGGGAATAAAACCGGGTGATCCTTGATGTTATCCATCTCAAATACTATAAATCGTTCTTGTACCAAATCGATCTGATCTTTGGAGTTGAGTATTTGACTGTATTTCCCATCATGAAAATCTCTTAGTGACAACTGGAAACTCGTTTTGTCGAAGTACTTCTCCTCATTATCCATTACCGAATGTTGATCTACAAACTCGTAGAAAGAAGACATACAAGGAAACTTGTCTTTATTAGATTCAAAACTTTCGTAGTAAGCGTCCAGATACAACCCGATAATTTGTTTTTCTTCTCTCATATGCGGATCATCACCTTTCCATAAAAACAAGATCAGAGAAGTAAGGAATACCTTTTTTTCGTTATCTATTTCACTTAAGCTCTGGAAGTAAAAAGGATTAAACTGTAGTGGCATATCCAAATCGTAGGCAAAATATTGACCGTTTACGAGTTGACACAATTTCTTATAGGAGTTACCGATATCGATCATTACGATATGATGTCCTTGCTCATAGTACTGGCTGGCGATATGATTGATCAGGAATGATTTTCCTGTACCCGAAGGACCAAAGATGAGTCGATTACGATTTACGATAAGTCCTCGTTTTAAGGGCTCATCCCATAAATCCAATCGTACAGGAGCCCCGTTTTTACGGTCGGTTAATAAAATTCCGTTGGTATTTCCTTCATAATAGCTCTCGAAATTCAGGAATACTGGGGTTTGCTCAGAAATCCCGATGAATTTGTAGTTTTCTGGAATGTAAACCGAAGCACCAGGAGCATTATTAATGTATAAATCTTTTAAGGCGTATTTTATTTGGTATGGAGTAATCCCTAATTCTTTAAAGGAATTCTCTAACTGGTTTTTATGGTTTTCTAGTTTTTCTTCAGAAGTATCCCAAAGAATGATATTGAAATGTTGGTTTACGAATTTCAACTCTTTCTCAATCACCGTACTTACCAATTCATCAATTTGATCATAGGTAACTTCATTTTCTTTGGATAAAATGGCTAAACTTTTAAACTGGTTGAGTTTGGTCTTTAATTTTGAAAAAATACTGTCAGAGCTACTGATGTAGATCACCTGGTTATAAATATGATTACATTCTAATCCTAGACATACTGGTTGGATAAAAGGAATCTGAAAATTTGTTTTCTGGGTAGAGAAATCGATATTCTTTTTCGTCGTCTCTATGGTAAGCGGTAATTGATCGTATGAAGTTATGGCATACATTTCTCCTACTTTATTACCTACCTGAAGCTTTTTATCAAAGAAGATATCTTGCAATGCTTGATTCCCTTTTGGAGATAATGAAAAATACTTTCCGATAACCTCCAGCATACAATCGGTTTTCATCTTTTCGACTTCAAAAAATTCTTCTTTGATCAGGAAAGAAATACTGGTAGTTACTGTTTTTAGAAAAGTATCTACTTCTTCCATATACTTCTCGTATTGTTTTGGACTACTGGTGATACTCATTTTCTTTTTAGAATCCTTGGTGATAAACAAGTAACACTCGTGACTTAGGGTGGGTTTCTCGTAGAAAAACTTGTTATCACTTCGGGATAGCATGTGCTCTCCTTTTGCAATAGCTTCTTTTACGGTATCGACAAAGAAATAATCTTGTTTTTGAATAATCGTATCTTCTGGTAAGGACCTGATGATTTTATCAAATAACTGATTGATCCTTTCGATAGCAGCCATATCCAGAGAATATATTTGTGGCAGTTTTAGCTTGTACCCAACGCTGATATCTCCCTTTTTTGATACGATTAGATCATTCTCTACAGCATATATCGGAAATACGGTATTTAGTGTGTCGTTTTTCATGTTACTTGGTGTTAATGTTAAACCATAGGTGATATTTCTTGGGCATATACACTGTTCTTTTATCGAATATCTCTGTGCTTATTTCTTTGGCAGCAGATAGGATCGCGATGTCTTTTGCCTCATCCAGATTAATGCTGTTGTTTCCTCCTAATGCTGCGGCTTGAGTTCCTCTTTGGTAAGCATAATCATATACATCGTTAGCTACTTTGGAAGGAATTTTGGGCCAGGTTCGATTGCCTAAATGAATCCCCTCTCGTCCATCGTAATCGTAGAGACTAAAATCCAATAGGTAAAGTTTATCATGGGCCTTGTAGCTATTGACGTCGATCATTAATCTATTCGTTGAAAGATTAACTTTCCCATAAACCACTGATCCTTTTGGAATATATAAGGCGGGTTCTTTTAATCGTACATCTTTCTTGGTTCTTATCGCTATGGTGCTTCCATTAACCAATACCCCTTGGTCTACAGTTTCTGCGGGTACTAATCCTACGATTTTATCATCCCCTCTGGCAGATCCCGCTCCCTGAAAGTGATTTTTTGCGGTAAACTTATCTTTAATAGCATTCGACATTCGTTCACTTGCCATTTGAGCAGTTTTAGCAATATCTTCTGGGTTAGTTCCACCAACTCCGGTTCCAAGGCCAGTTTGACCGTTTTCATATTTCATCTCCATAGAAGGTTGTCCGTGGGCAGCAGCAACTTGGTTATACGAATCCACAAAAGCACTTAGATTTTCTTCGGGATTATCGGATTGTGCAGCCATTCTGGATTGCTCCATAAGTTGATCTTGCAAGGCCATTATTCTTTGCAATTCTTCGTCTATATAAACCTCTTCAACTTCTTGAGTATTCCGAGATTTTGTTGCTTGATTATAAGCCGGATTAGCAGCGCTAGCATAAGCATCGTTTTGATATAATTTTTGTTGTTGTTCTAATTCTTGTGGATTCAGGGAATCTTCCATTCCTCTGATGATTGATTCTTCTACGTAAACTTGTTTCTCAGCATCTTCTACATCACTAAGGTTTTTTACTACCTTGTTGAGCCCAAAAATGGATTTGTCTTTTTCGTAGTTTTGAATTTTTGAAGTTCTCTTAATTTTTTTGTCATCAACCTTTGGCGTCAAAATATTGATTTTGGCTTCTGATTTATCTGACTCACCAGATGGCATGATGGCTACTTTTATGAAAACACCTATCAGCGCCATAAAGGCTACAAATACAACTGTCGCTATTATTTTTTTGTTTTTGTCCATTTTTGTTTTTTATTGATTCATTGCGATTTCCTTATCCTCTTTTTTGATCCAGCTTCTCCAAACTAGCAGTGGGTCTACTCTTTTCCCTTTGAGCCATATTTCGTAGTGCAGGTGTGGGCCGGTTACTCTTCCGGTATCTCCAACCAAACCGATGAGTTGCCCTTGTTTTATAGTATCCCCTTTCTTTACCATTTTAATCCATAGGTGACCATATAGTGTTTTGATCTCTTCGCCGTGAGCTAGTAGAATTCGATTTCCATAACCTTTAACAAAATCAGCCTTTTCTACGGTTCCGTTAGCAGCGGCAAATACAGGCTTCCCCTTTGTGGCTACCAGATCGATGCCCTGATGTAGTCTGTTTTCTTTAAGAATCGGATGGTTTCGAAATCCATATGGTGAAGAAACAGTTACAAAATCGTTCTTATCCAATGGGAAATAAACCGGAATGTTCTCATACTTTTTTACTGTAGCGGTTTGTGCGGCTATGGTAGCTACGCAGAACATGAGTAGCAATAGGCAAACACCATATGTTGCTTTACAATTTTTCATCTTTTTTCTCCTTTGTTTTTTTATGCAGTTTCAGATACAGTATTGGTTTCGTTTTCCTGAGCAAACTCAATATTGTATAGTTCGGTGGCGACGAGGATATCAATCTCTTCCACGATTCTGTTGAAGTTGCCATCCATTAAACTATCCACGTCATCATCTTCATCCAATACTTTTGGAATGGCTGTTTTTATAGCATCCGTACGTTTATCTATTTGTATTTTCCCTCTGAATATTTTTCGATTAATCTCTTCTCCAAAGTTGTCGGCCACTATACCTACAAACTCTCCTTGGGATAATTGCGAAAGCGTAGCCACTGGCATTACATATTCCAGATTTTCGCTAATGCTATAAGAGGTAGCACTGGTATCTACAGATACACTTTTCATTTTTTGCTTTTTCTTACCAAATACCTCTTGTAGTTTGGTAGCTGTTTCGCTTCTAACCGATCCACTAAAAATGTTTCCTACAATATTGAAGATGGTTTCGGCGATTTTATCTCCATAGTCTCTTTTTAACTGCTCTAGATCTTGCATCCCAATAGTCGTAGATATTTTGTTGGATCTTGCCGTTGCAATCAAGTTGTCTAATCCCATAAAATACATGGTTGGCAACTCATCAATGATCACAGAACAGGGTTGTCTGTTTTGCTGATTGATCTTTTTTAATATCTGTGTAGCAATCAAACCTAAGGCTGGTGAATTTGTGGTTTGCGTAGCTGGCGAATTGGCCAGAATCATGATCGAAGGCTCCTTGGGATTGTTGATTTCTAAAGGGACATTTAGTTCTGGATACACATTATTACCCATTACCCAGAACAATTCTTTGGTAGCTAGTTGTGATAGCGGAATTCTGGCTGATGCGGTTTGTCCGGATAACTGCTCAAATGCTTCTTTTTCGAGTGCGTCAGCAAACGGTGTCATAAAGAATTTGAGCTCTTTGTACTCTCCAAATATTTTGAAGACCTTTTCATCTGGACAAGCAGCCAATGTTATGGCATGTGGTAGTGTGCAGTATTTACCATCCTCATATATCTTTAAGAAATAGATACAAGAAGCGAAGTAAGAGATAGCGGATTGCGCAAAGAAATCCTTTTGAGTAATCCACTCTTTATTGAGGTTGTATAATACAGTTTGTGCTGCTTCAATCGCATCTGCCGCTTTATTGATCAAATCGGGACTGATCGGGTTTACGAAGTTCGAACGTTCGATATCATCCAGTGAGATAACACTGAAATCGGGTTCTATGTCATATTGTTCTTTATAGTATTGAAAAAAAGCATAGGTTTCTTTGGCTAATGATGGGAATTTGAAATCATATACCAGCATGGTAAATTTCTTTTGAATATGCTGTCTGATGTATTCTTCTATAACAGAGTATGATTTTCCCGAACCTGGAGTTCCTAATACCATAGTAGCTCTAAAAGGATTCACCACGTTTACCACTCCGTTACTCGTCTTAAAGTTTACAGAATACGGGTTCTCCATCACATCTTTTTCTTGCTTGAAGATGAGGTTCTTCTCATTAAACTCATCCTTTTGGCCATAGAAATCAAAATGCCTTCTGAAGTTGATAAACCCCCAAATAAATGCTACAAAAGAAACAACTGTAAGTCCTAAGTTTAGGAAAATTGGAGTGGGTATTGAAGGGGTTAAAACAAATACGATAACCCCAATTGCTAGACCAATAATATAATATTTGATCTGATGATTGCCTTCTGGTTTCTTTTTGACTTGAAATCCTAAGGAAGCGAAAGCAAATAATAAAATACAAACGAACCTTGTAAATACAGAAGATTGTAAAACAGGTGCCTTACTATAAATGCTAATTAGAATATTGTTCAGGTAACTATTCACTAATCCTTTGTCTACAAAGAAATCCAGATAACTACCGTAAATATCAGCCGATAGCATTGCCAAGCACACTACGAAAGCAAAGATGATGATGATGTCTATGGATAGTTTACCGTCTTTCATGATGTGATATTATTATATTAGTTGTCAGTGTTTTACGGTGTAAAATTAGTCCAGATGTATGGGTCTAGGTAATGAAAATGAGTAAGTGTCCGATTGAGTTGATAAGTGGTTTATTACAATCTATAAATGTATTTTTTGGATAAATAAGTGATAGATACTTTTGTCGAATGTGTATAAACAGAAAAGCCGAATCAACTGATTCGGCTTTTCTGTTGTAGTGTGGACGGAGAATCTTTCTTCGGCTCGTACCTTGTGTCACTTTGAGCAAAGTCGAAGCGCTCAGGATAAACTTTTCGTCTCTCTAAGTAGTATTTAACTTTTGGGTATAAAAAAAGCTCCTCAAAAAAGAGAAGCTTTTCTTCGGTGCGGGCGGAGAGACTCGAACTCTCACACCTCGCGGCACTAGATCCTAAGTCTAGCGTGTCTACCAATTCCACCACGCCCGCATTTTTAATTTTGTACCCCTTAGGACTCGGTACAAAAAGTCTCACTTTTATTAGTAAGCGGGTGCAAATATAAACAATACTTTTAAAATAAAAACAACCTTCTCAAAAAATATAAAGTTTTAGTACTTTTAGGCCTTAATTAACTCAATTTCATGCAAAATATAAATTCATACGTTCAAGAGCATAAGGATCGATTTGTAGACGAACTTGTTTCCTTGCTTAAGATTCCATCGATCAGCGCAGATTCTGCCTACGAAAAGGATGTGATAAAAACTGCTCAGGAGATCAAAAATAGTCTTGAAAACGCAGGATGTGATAAAGTAGAGATTTGTGAAACTCCCGGATATCCTATCGTATATGGAGAAAAAATAATTGACAAAAACCTTCCAACTGTATTGGTGTATGGACATTATGATGTGCAACCACCAGATCCATTAGACCTATGGGATAGTCCTCCATTTGAGCCTGTGATAAAACCAACAGATATTCATCCCGAAGGAGCAATTTTTGCTCGTGGTTCTTGTGATGATAAGGGGCAGATGTATATGCATGTAAAAGCATTGGAGTTCATGACCAAAACTGATCAATTACCTTGTAACGTCAAGTTCATGATCGAAGGTGAAGAGGAAGTAGGTAGCAAAAGTTTAGGATGGTTTGTAGAGAGAAATCAAGACAAACTAGCCAACGATGTTATTTTGATCAGCGATACAGGAATGATCGCAAAGGATGTTCCGTCTATAACAACAGGATTAAGAGGACTAAGTTATGTTGAGGTTGAGGTTACAGGACCTAATAGAGATTTGCATAGTGGATTATATGGAGGAGCAGTGGCGAATCCGATCAATGTGTTGACCAAAATGATTGCCTCATTACATGACGAAAATAATCATATTACCATACCAGGGTTTTATGACAAGGTAGAGGAGTTATCAAAAGAAGAAAGAGCTGAAATGGCTAAGGCACCTTTTTCTATTGATGCTTATAAAAACGCATTAGCGATTAATGATGTATATGGTGAGGAGGGATATACTACAAACGAGCGCAACTCGATTCGCCCTACACTAGATGTAAATGGAATTTGGGGAGGATATACGGGCGAAGGAGCCAAAACTGTAATTGCAAGTAAGGCTTACGCCAAAATTTCGATGCGATTAGTGCCTAACCAGGATTGGGAAGAGATCACTGAGTTATTCGCAAAACATTTTGAAAGCATTGCTCCTGAAGCGGTAACCGTAAAAGTGACACCACACCATGGAGGTCAGGGATATGTTACGCCAATTGATAATATCGGATATCAAGCTGCTAGTAAGGCCTATCAGGATACTTTTGGTACTACTCCGATTCCACAAAGAAGCGGAGGTAGTATTCCTATCGTTTCACTATTCGAGAAAGAACTAAAAAGTAAAACCATTTTGATGGGATTTGGTCTGAATAGTGATGCTATTCATTCTCCAAATGAACATTTTGGAGTATGGAACTATCTAAAAGGAATAGAAACGATTCCGTTGTTTTATAAATATTTTACAGAACTAAGTAAATAGTAACCTTTTTAAGGATATCATCAACATAAAACCACTCAAAATGAGTGGTTTTTTTCATTTAAGATTTGGAAACTTAATTTTTTATTCTACATTTGTAGAGTTAATTCTAATTTAGTAGAGCAATGCAATTATCCAAAGCCGAAGAACAACTGATGAAATACTTATGGAAGTTAGAAAAGGCATTTATGAAAGATTTGCTGGATGCTTTTCCCGAACCTAAACCGGCAACAACTACTGTAGCAACATTGCTTAAAAGAATGAAAGACAAAGGTTTTGTGGATTATACGCTCTACGGAAAATCAAGAGAATACTATCCTTTGGTAAAAAAGACCGATTACTTTTCGAAGCATGTTAATGGATTGATTAAGAATTTTTTCAATAATTCTGCTTCTCAGTTTGCCTCTTTTTTTACTGAAGAGACGAACTTATCAACTTCAGAATTAGAGGAGCTTAAAAAGATTGTAGACCAACAACTTCAAAAACAGAAAAAATGATAGCATATATCCTTAAATCTACGCTTTGCTTAGTGCTGTTATGGGCTTTCTATCGATGGTTTCTGGAGAAAGAAAGTATGCACGTTTTAAAACGCTTTTACCTTTTGTTTAGTTTGGTTTTTGCATATACGATCCCATTAATCACAATTACATATACGGTAGATGTTGTAGCCGATCAAGAAGCCCTTGTCGCTCCTACAGCATCGTATATCTATCTGGAAGATGTTCCACAGCAAGTAGCGCCTTCTATTAATTATTGGCCTATTGTATTATGGACATTGTATGGGATCGGTGCTCTTATTTTTGGTGCCAGATTTCTATTGAATTTGAGGAGGATGGTTAAAAAAATTACCACTAATGAACAACTAAAAACACCTTCGTTTATCCATGTTTTATTGGGTAATACAGTAGTTCCTCATTCTTTTTGGAGTTACATTTTTGTACCAGGAAGAGCATTTAAAGAAAACAAAATCCCCAAAGAGGTCTTACTACATGAACAAACTCATGTAGCACAAAAGCACACGCTCGATATCTTATTTGTTGAGATCATGCAAGTTATATTTTGGTTTAACCCAATGTGGTATTGGATCAAAAGAGCAATAAAATTAAATCACGAATTCCTGGCAGACCAAAGTGTACTGCATCAAGGAGATTCTTTAATAAAATATATAGACCTACTCGTTAGGTATAATAGCAGTCCTAATCACACTGTACTAGCGAGTTCAATCAATTATTCATTAACCAAAAAACGAATCGTTATGATGTCACAACAATTTTCTAGAACGAAAGCAGCGACAAAGCTGTTGCTGATTTTACCCCTTTTGTTTGGGTGTATGCTGTTATTTACTAATGAAATTGTAGCCCAACAAAGAAATGTCAATTATTCCAAAACCGTTCAGGATAATGATTCTGATAAACAAATAAAGATAAAAGTAACAGGAAACCAAATCACGGTAAACGGGAAGGTTACTAGTATCTCCAATTTTGCTACGGTTATTGATAATACCACCAAACAATGGAAAGATGACGAGTTGAAAGGGTTTAATTTTGATGTGAAATTACAAAATGCTAATGATGATTTTATCGTGGCATTAAACAAAGAGTATAAAAAAACTAGGTTATATCAATCCAATCCGGATCATGATTTAATCCCACCAGCTCCACCATTACCTCCTGCACCAATAGTGCGCAAAGGAGAAGCAAGTGCGATTCCACCGCCTCCAAAAGAGGCTAAAAGGATAAAACGTAGTGGACCACCAGAGCCACCAACACCTTCAGCAGCTCCAACTCCATCTTCAGATTCTCAGGTTTTTGAAGGTAGTGAAGAAGAGGAGATGTTGGCCGAAATTGAAGAAGCGGAAGAGGAAGAAGAGCGAAGAGCTGAAGAGATAAAAGAAGCCACGGCTTCTTTTAATGAAGAAGAAGCTAGAGAAGCACGTGAAAGGGTAAGTGCAATAGCGCAAGAAGTAGCACGTAGAGTAAGTGAAGAGCAGTACGCAGCCGGCATTGAGGGGGATCGAGAAAGAGCTAGAATAGGCAGAGAGGCAGCAGCAGAAGCTAGAGCTGCGGTGTTGGAAATAAGCAGAAGATCTAAAGAAAGAATTAGAGAGCAGAGAGCCCAGCAACAAGAAATTTTGATGAAAGCTCAAGAAGAAGCAAGAAAAGCTGTTATGATTGCTCAGGAACATGCTTTGAAAGCACAACGAGATGCAGAAAGAGCAAGAGAGCGAGCCATGAAACAAGCTATGGAGTCTAGAAAAGAAGCCATGTTCCAGGCAGAAAAGGCGAGAGAACAAGCCATGAAACAAGCTTTGATGGCAAGAGAAGAAGCAGAAAAAGCAAGAGCAATGGCTATGGAGCAAGTAAGGAAAGATAGAGAAGTGGTAGCCAAAGAGCGAGAGCAATTAAGAGCCGAAGCTAGAAAAAATTTGGAAGAAGCTCGTAAAGAGGCTGAAAAAGCTCGTAAAAAGGCAAGAAAAGAGTTGAAAAGAGCTAAATCCAAAGCCAGAAAAGATAATAACCGCTAAAACGCTTGATTTATTTTTATAGCCGCATATAATTTTTAACTCCCTTTTGGGAGTTTTTTTGTGCAACATTTACTTATAAATCAGCGTTATACCTAGTATCAATCAAAAAACCCTTAGATGATGTTAAAGAGATTTTTTATTTTATGCTCGGGAGCAGATACTGCTATTTTAGAAAATTGTGCTAATGGAGAACAGAACAAGTATGCTGGTATAGGAGCTACTGTTTTTTTTACTGCAGTAATGGCTTCTATTGCTGCGAGTTATGCACTGTATACTGTTTTTGATAATTATTTTACCGCAGCTTTTTTTGGGCTGATTTGGGGATTGTTAATCTTCAATCTGGATAGATTTATAGTATCCACTATCAAAAAAAAGGACAACTTTCTGGATGAACTGCTACAAGCATCCCCTAGAATAATTTTGGCAATAATCATCGCCATTGTCATTTCAAAACCATTGGAATTGAAAATTTTCGAGAAAGAAATAGATCGCGTGTTATTAGAGCAGAAGAATGACTATACTCTTGCCAACAAAGAACAAATCGCAACTCAATTTACTCCGGTGATTAATGGAATCGATCAGGAAATTGGAGCCCTAAAAGGAGAAATTACAACCAAGGAAACTGAAGTTAATGACTTATACGAAACCTATATTGCCGAAGCTGAGGGCCGAAAAGGAACTGAGATTGTAGGTAAAGGTCCAGTGTATAAGGAAAAAAGAGAAAAGCACGATGCTGCCCTAGAAGAACTAGTAGCACTTAAAAAGAGTAATGCCGAGAAAATAGCTACGCTAGAAAGTCAAAAAGTGCAGCTAGCTACCGAGTACGAAACTCAGGTAGATAACTCACAACCTATTATCGATAACTTTGATGGATTGATGGCAAGGATCAACGCGCTTAACGAATTACCGTGGTTGCCCTCATTCTTTATATTTTTATTGTTCCTGGCTATCGAAACCTCTCCGATTTTTGCCAAACTGATATCTCTAAAGGGAGAATACGATTTTAAATTGCAAGATGCCGAGGGAGAAATAAGAACCTGGGTAGAACAGAAAGAAGGTCAGCGAGCTGTGGTATTACAAACAGACTTTGATATCAATGACCGTGTATACGGTGATCTTACTGAAGAGGAAGAACTTTATGCTTATAAAAAGAAAGTGGCTAGAGAGATGATGAAAAAACAGCAAGATGCTTTTTATAAAAAACAAACAGGAATTTTATAAAAACAACTGAAGCTAGAATTTTCTGTCTGGATGATATACGTCCAGATCTAGAGAAGGTTTTTTATCGCTAATTATTTCGGATACTAATTTTCCGGTGGCTGAACCCATGCTCCAGCCCATCATGGCGTGACCTGTTGCTATAGTAAGGTTATCACACTTTGATGATTTTCCTATGTATGGCAGACCATCTGGAGTCACTGGTCGTAATCCACAAGCAGCTTTTCCTTTTTCTTCCGGGGTTAACTCGATATTAGGAAAATAGCGCTGCGTAGCTTTAGCAATAGCTTCTACTCGTACTTGATTAATCCGATGATTAATTCCGGCAATTTCCATAGTTCCGGCAAATCGGGTAAATCCATCCATTGGGGTGATTGCTACTTTTGCTTCTGCAAGAATTGCGGGAATGGTGATGCCTAGGTTTCTGTCAGAATTGATTCGATATCCTTTTCCGGCTTCTAGTAATAGCTGGATACCAAGTAATTTACTTAACTGGTTGGACCATGAGCCTGCGGTTAAGATATATTCGTCCGCGGTATAAGTATAAGTGCTATTGCCTATAGAAACTATTTTTCCATTGTTGAAGGACAGATTTTCAATCTTTTCATTTTTATGAAATCGAACTCCAGAAGATTCCAGATAGTCTTTCATTTCTTTCATAAAAGTATTGGGTGTAGTATGTGCATCACATTCATACCAGGTTGCACCAATTGCCTGTACCGAGGTATCAGGATGTAACTCTTGTAGTTCTTGTTTTGATAATGTTTTGGCGACTAGTCCTTCTTTTATAGCGATTTCTGCTACCCGAATTTCTTCTTCCAGCATTTTTTCGGTTTGACAGAGCATCAGAAGTCCTTTCTTTTCTAACTGGAAGGAAAAGTTTTCATCATTTTTGATGTCTGTATACAAATCTCTACCCAAAATTGCGATCTCTTTGATGGCAGGAATTCCTTTTTGTACATTTTTGTTAGAGCATGAAGCATTAAACGCTAAAGTCCATTTCAGAAAATTAGAATTAAGTCGTGGTTTTATAAAAAGAGGACTTGAAGGATTGAACATCCATTGTAATCCCTTTTTCATGACTCCTGGAGCGGCTAATGGAATGATATGACTTGGGGATAAATACCCTGCATTGACATAAGAAGCTCCAAAATCCATCGAGGATTGATCGATAACCGTAACTTGATGCCCTTCTTTATAAAGATAATATGCAGTGCATAAACCAATAATACCTCCTCCAATAACAATACAATTTTTCATTGCTCTGTTTTTTAAAAACTACATCTGTTAAATTACTTGAAATCCATGGGCATAAGGATCATCATCATCATCGATAGTAATCGTGTTGTATCCATATATTTTGGCCCAACCTTGTATGCTTGGGATAATGGCTTTTTGATCACCTAACATGGTTTCTTGTTCTATACGTCCTATAAATGTACTACCAATGATGCTTTCATGTATAAAACTCTCTCCTTTTTTTAATAACCCTTTTGCATGTAACTGAGCCATTCTAGCAGAAGTGCCAGTACCACAAGGAGATCGATCGATAGCTTTGTCTCCATAAAAAACTGCATTTCTTCCAGATGATTTTGGATCAATAGGATCTCCTGTCCATAACATATGGCTTACGTCTCTAATTGTTTCGTCCTTTGGATGGATAAAGGTATTTGGATATTTTTGGTTGATGCTTTTGCGTAATACTTGTGAGTATTGAATTAGTTTGGATGCTTCGAAAGCGTGCATTCCTTCAAAATTGGATTGCGGATCGATAATGGCGTAAAAATTCCCGCCATAGGCGACATCAAAAACAAGTGTTCCCAATTCGGGACAATCTATCTCTAATCCTTCAGCAGCTAGATACGATGGGACATTAGTGAGTTTTACCCAATCGACTTTTTTCCCGGTTTGTTGATATTCGATTTCAACCAACCCAGCAGGGGCTTCCATTCGGATTTTTCCCGGTGTTTTGGGATGAATTAATCCTTCTTCGATAGCTATGGTGATGGTACCAATAGTTCCATGACCACACATGGGCAAACAACCTGAAGTTTCAATAAATAAAATTGCAAAATCATTCTCTGGATCATGAGGTTCGAATAAAAAACTACCACTCATCATATCATGACCTCTGGGTTCAAACATTAATCCCTTCCGAATCCAGTCATACTCTTTTAAGAAGTGTTGCCGTTTTTCGCTCATAGAATTTCCTACCAGAGGAGGATGACCGGTAGTCACTACTCGTACAGGATTGCCACAGGTATGTGCGTCTATGCATCGATATACTGAGATACTCATATTACAGTGGGTTTCGTGTGAAATCTCCATTCACCAATCTGGAAATACCAAGAGGGTTCTGATTTTGTAACTCATCTGGTAATAAATGATCAGGCCAGTTTTGATAACTCATAGGGCGTACCCAACGCTTAATAGCATGGATTCCCACAGCGGTAAATCTACTATCCGTGGATGCAGGATACGGTCCTCCATGAAGCATCGATGGACATACTTCTACTCCTGTGGGTACTCCATTAAAAATAAGTCGACCTACCCTGTTTTGCAGCGCCTCTATAATAGTATGGTGATCTGCTATCTCTTCTTGCTCTGCCAAAATAGTCCCGGTAAGTTGCCCCTCGAGATGATCGATAATAATGGTTAATTCCTCCAGATCTTTACATTGTACTACCATAGAGAACGGTCCAAAAACCTCTTGGTGCAGATTGGTGTTGTTTAAAAAGGAATCTCCATCTACTGTGGTAATCATTTGGCCTGCAAAGTTTGGTTCCAAATCACCTTGATAATCGGCTGTTTTAGAAATACCTGATTCTTGAAGCATATTTGCTGAGTTGTTCTTGTAGTTGTTTACAATATTGGGATGCAACATACAAGAAGGAGTGATCGTTAAGATTTCATTAGATAATTTATCAATAAATTGATCCAGTGCTTCACTTTTTACCCCCAAAATCAAACCTGGATTTGTACAGAATTGCCCGGTACCCAAAGTGATAGATTTGGCATAAGTAGTTGCCAAAGATGCTCCTCTTTTTTGCAGAGCTTCCGGCAAGATCACAACGGGATTGATACTTCCCATTTCTGCAAATACGGGTATGGGTTCTGGCCGTTGAGCTGCAAGATCAAATAATGCTCGCCCTCCTTTGATACTTCCGGTAAAACCAACTCCCTTTATTTTTGGATGTTTGACCAATTGCACACCTACTTCGATACCCGAACTGTTGAGATTTGAAAACACTCCGTTGGGCATTTTCGTTTTTTCTGCAGCAGCTATGATAGCAGATGCAATGAGTTCTCCCGTACCAGCGTGCATTGGGTGCGATTTTACAATCACGGGACATCCAGAAGCTAAAGCAGAAGCTGTATCACCACCAGCGGTTGAATAAGCCAGAGGAAAGTTACTGGCACCAAAAACCACCACCGGACCTAATGGAGTCAACATTTTTCTAAGATCTGGTTTTGGGATGGGTATTCGATTAGAATCTGCTGTATCTATAGTAGCTTCGACCCATGTTCCGTCTGCTACCAAATTTGCAAAAGCTCTTAATTGACCTATGGTTCTTGTTCGTTCTCCAATAGCTCTTTTTTCTGGGAGTCCACTTTCGGAAATATAGGTTTGAATTAATAGATCACCCAGAGCAAGAATTTCTTCGGCGATCGTATTCAAAAATTGAGCTTTATCTTTTCCAGAAACCTTTTTATACGCAGCAAATGCCTCAGAAGCCAGATCAACTGCTTGGTCAATTTCTGTTTCGGAAGCCTCGTAGTACAACTGTTCATTTTCGATATTAACCTTTGGATTAAAGGTTGTGTAGGTTTTATCTCCTTGGGAAGAAAGATGATTGCCTATATAATTTTTACCGGTTATCATGTTTTTATTGTGTATTGATACGTGTGATTTTATTTGATCTTATGCATTTTGAAGGGCCACTATATTTGGTAATTTTGGTCTGTTTTTTATTCCCGTTTCAATAATTTCGAGCACCTGTTTTCGCTCCTCTCCAGATAATGGTAATCTGGGAGGTCTCACATTTTCGGTCCCTATTCCTGTAGCAACTTCAGCCAGTTTAATGTTTTGTACTAATTTAGGGTTTATGTCTAACTCTAGCAATGGTAAAAACCATCTGTAGATGGCGATAGCTTCCTCAATTCTTCCTGCTTTTTGAAGCTCATAGATAGCTACGGTTTCTTTAGGAAATGCATCGACCAGACCTGCTACCCATCCATCGGCGCCCATGATCAGACTCTCCAGGGCCAGGGTATCAACACCACATAAAATTTTTAAGCGATCTCCGAATCGATTTTTAATTCTGGTTACATTAGAAATATCTCGGGTAGATTCCTTTACGGCCTGTATATTGTCCAAGGTCAGTAAATCCTCAAACATATCTAGAGTTACTTCGATTGCATAATCCACAGGGTTGTTGTAGATCATTATGGGTAGATCAGTATTTTTGGTTATTTCTTTAAAATAAACGATCGTTTCTTTATCACTAGCTTTATATCGCATTGGAGGAAGCATCATCAAGCCACTAGCACCGTCTTCTTTTGCGTTTCTAACTGCCTGTATCCCTCCTTTGGTAGTTTGTTCTGCGATATTAATAATGACAGGAACCTGTCCATTTACGATATCTACCGTTGTTTGCACCAAAGTTCTTTTTTCAGGGTCACTTAATGTACTTGCCTCACCAAGAGTACCTCCGAGAATAATTCCATGAACTCCTGCTTCTAACTGAGCTTTAATATTCACCTCAAACATTTTGAGGTCTAAGGTGTCCTGTGGTGTGAATTTTGTAGTCACTGCGGGCATTACCCCTTTCCATTGAATTGCCATGATAAATGTTTTGACCAAAAGTAGAATCTCTACTTAGCATGCAATACGCATAAGTTATCTGATATTGATACTATATTATCTTAATTTGTGTTTGTTTTGATTTTATTGAGTAATATTGATGAAGTAAGATGAAAGCACTTTCTTTTAAAATACCCAAAACTACTACTGATGCCCTTATTGTGCAGGAGGATCGAGGAGCTACATTTTATGATGCCTTTCACCAACATGAAGAAATTCAAATCTCATGGGTCATTTCTGGAGAAGGGAGTTTGATTGTAGGTGATACGGTTTCAAGTTATCAACCCAACGATATATTTATTTTTGGAAGTAATGTACCTCATGTGCTAAAAAGCAGTAGGATCGCATCGCATTCTCATATGATTTCTTTGTTCTTTACTAGAACATCCTTTGGGGATGATTTTTTTGATCTATCTGAATTTGATGAGGTGAGAAGTTTTTTTGATTTGTTTCCATTTGGAATAAGAGTACTTTCAGAAAAGGAAAACTTAAAAAAGATGTTTTTGGATGTAAAGAATGAGCCTAATAAACTGGAAAGATTGCTCATTTTTTTACAAATGCTAAAAATACTCTCTCAAACCCGTAAAGAGACCATATCTTCCTCTTTATTGAAGAAAAAATACAGTGATAATGAAGGGAAGAGAATGGCTCAGGTTTTTCAATTGGTAATGAATGAATTTTATAGAGATATTACCCTGGAAGAAGTTGCTAAGAAGGCAAACATGACAAAAAATGCCTTTTGCAGGTACTTTAAAAAAAGAACCAATAAAACGTTTTTTGAATTTTTGACCGAAATTAGAATTGAAAATTCATGTCTGCTTTTGTCAAAAGAACCGGACATATCGATTGCAGAAGCTTCATACAAAAGTGGGTTTAAAAATTTATCTCATTTCAACCGGAAATTTAAGAAGATAAAGAAGAACACTCCTACTGAGTTTAGAAAAAAGCTTTGGTGATATTCACTGATTAAACTGGGCTTTAATAGAAAACTTTTCTATGTGGATTTGATTTCTATTCTTGTATCTCTTTTGATAGGAAATACTTTTTTATAAGTCAAACATCTCCATATCCATTCCAGAGGACCAAATTTAAAGTAAGTTAGCCAAACTTTGCTTAGTATTACCTGGCATACAAAGACTACCAGAGCTATGAGTAAGGTTTGAGATGGACTCAATGTTTCATACCATCCTAATCCAATCGAAGAAAATAGCAAAACCCCAATCAAGCTTTGAGCCATGTAATTCGTTAAGGCCATTCTTCCTGCATATTTGAGAGGAGCAAGTAGCGTTTTCCATTTGGTATTATACCATATCCAGCCTATTACCCAAAGGTAAAACAACCCTATAACCACATCGGAGACGACCATTCCTTTGATGAAAAGAGTTCTTACAAATTCTATTCTATAGATTTCCAAATCGGTAAGAACAAATAAGAATAGGATTCTATAGAGATTGGTCAGTAAAGCAACTAGAATCATAGGTTTTTTTATACTCAGGATAAAAGTGTCCATAGATTGGTAGACTTTATTTTTACCCAAATACAATCCTAAGAGAAACATGGATAATGCGATCGGACTCAGAAAACCAAGCAACATCGGGATATTAGATGGATATTCTAATAACCGTAAATGTATGCCCTCTAGATATGTTCCGTACCGGATAATTTGATGCACGGTTTCTCCTGTATATCCTTTTAAAAAGATTTCTGGTTGAAAATGAAGTAGCTCGAATATATATCCAAAACACTGATCATAGAAGGGGGAAAACAGAAAAAAACCAGAAAGTATAAGAATGAATTGATTAGATTTTCTCAGCAGTAAAGTGGTCATAAGTCCTAGGATAGCATACAGATGCAATACATCTCCAGACCATAGAAATAGAATATGGATGCTCCCAAAAATGAATAAAATGAACATTCTTCTAGCAAAAAATGAAAATGATAGTTGATTCCTTTCCATCATTTTGATCGCCTGCATAGAAATCCCTAAACCAAAGAGTAATGAGAAAATAGGGAAGAATTTGGTGTAGAAAAATAGCTGTAGTATTTTTTGAGAAATTAAGTCGAGTTGAGAAGTCCATTGTTTTGCAAATTCATCCTGATTTAAAAAGGTAGAATTCATGATGACAATATTGACAACAAAAATTCCCAGAATTGCAAATCCACGGAAAATATCTAATACTTCAATTCGCTTGGTGTTTTTGGTAGGTTGTTGATCCAACGTTTGAAATTTTATGGTACTGATAAATGCGGTGCAATATATAAATAGTTAGTGGTTTCTTAAGGCTTGCAAGATCAGATTAAACCTGTTTTTCCGTAAGTGGAAATACGTATTTTTAGGGCACATTAGTTAAAACCCAAATCGGTAAGCGTAATCAATATCAGCAGTAAACTAATGACTCCCACCACTGTTGTGAAAATTCCCATTTTTTTTGATTTTGTCCACCCAGAAAGCGCAATTAAAAAAGACAAGGCAAAAAGCCCAATCATAAAGGTGAACATCCCTATGATTCTGGCGGGTAAAAAATCATCTTCGGTTACATCTTGTAGATATCCACCAGGAGTTGTCGTCATCGAAATTTTGGTCATAGCAAATAGAGCAACTAGAAAGCAACCAGCAGAAATTGTGGCTGTTTTTAATAAGCGATTTGTCAATTTATCAGCTTTTTCGGATATGATCAGATTGGCAACAATGGTTATAGAAAAACCACTTAATAAAGAACTAATTAAGATCATTTGATTGGCAAGACTATTCCAATATTCTAGAGTCATTTGCATATAGTATTTTTAGTTATTGTCGATGAAATAAATGAATTTCAATACCTCTTTTCTGGACTCGATCATTGCTTTTTTTGTTCCTTCTTCTGTTCCTCCGTACAAAAACCGATGTTTTTTGATGCCTGTCAATCGTAAAGACTGACTGGTAGCTACTCGAGTAGGTTCTCCTTCAGAAAACCATAAAAATTGATGTCCCGCATTTTCGTATCCAATTGATTTTATGGTATTAGACCCTTTGGTTTCTTCTACCATCATTTCAGACATTTCATACGATGGCCATACCAAATCTGCTTTTCCAGACAACAATAATGTAGGGCATTTAATTTTTGAAACATCAATAAATCCTTCTGACGAGTTAACTCTATTATTCAATATGGGATCGATGTATTTTTTATACATAATTTTACCTGCTTCGTCATCAAATCTTTTGATGTTAGCAAAGGGTATGTCCCTACCCTGATAGGTCCACGAAGATAGTAATGGCATTGTATCGTCTACTCCAACATGATCGGGAAGTATAATGTTAGATGGAGAATACCCTATTAAACCATCAATATCATCAAATTTGCTCGCATATAATAAAGCCAATTCAGCGCCTCTAGAGATACCCAATAGAATAATTTTCCTAGTACCTTCATTTTTTGTTTGTGCCCAATTGATACACTTTTTTACATATTCGATAGGTATTCTGTTTATTCTTTTTGGGAGTAGTTTATGGCCTTGATAGGCAACAGAAAAAACATCGTATCCTTCTTGTACCAATCCTTCTAATTCTCTGGCATGTAATAGCCCTTTACCAGATCCTGGCAAAACAACAATGATGGGGTTTTGGATGTTTTCCTTTTGAAAAAGATATTCTCCAACAATACCATTTTCTTCTACCGCTTTAACGTCTACGTTTAATGCTGCTTTTTGGCAACTTAGCAGTAATGTGATGATAAATACCTTGATTAGATGTCTCATCCCACAAGTAAATACGAAGTTTTATTAGTTTTTAAAATCACCTTCAAAATCTGTAAGTGATATATTCTTTATCTGCTTTGAATAGGTTCCAAACACCTTATTTTTATCCAAATCCACTGCCAAATAATCCGTCCAACAAGAAAAGAGGTGGAAATCATCCTTTTTTCCGAATTCAGAATCTTGTTTGATTTTGCGCGGAGCTATAATGTAATAACTGTCCAATTGAAAGGTAGAAGCATAGGGTCTGCATAGCATGCCATCATCTCCCCATATTTTGATTCTTTTTCTGGACTCATTTCCCTGGTATATTTTAACGATTTCTACCGTAGTAGAGAAAGGCATTTTTTTATCATAGCCCCGATCGTCTTTATAATACAAATAATCAGAATACTCAATTACCTTTACCAAGGCTATAAACTCTGCCTGATCAATAATACCTTTAAAACTGCAGTCACCCTGGCAATCGCAATCACAGGCAAATGAGTTTAATGATAAGAACATAAACAACAATATAAACATTCTGGTTGGTATTAGACATTTCATGAAAAAAGGGGTTAGGGGTATCATTTCAAAATTTAGAATTTGAAAATCAACATCAAATTCTAAAAGCTGAAAGTGTTTACTTCGTTTAATACTACTAAAATATCAAAAATAACAGTTAACCAGAAATATTGTGTAACTGTTTGTATATGAGTTGTAAACTAACCGTTAGTTGTTATGTGTTATAAATGATATTGCGTCTGTGGGCTTTCCGAAAAGAATTATTTAGAATAAGTAGGATACTACATTTCACTAAGTTTTTCAATACGTTCCAGGTGTTTTTCTTGTTCCACCCGAGTATACCAAACATCTCTAAGTTTCTTTTCTGAAAATAATTGTAATTGATCGCCCACATGGGCATTTCCTTTTTGAGTGGCATTACCATAAGACATTAAGGCTTTGGCTTTAACTTGTTCGCCAAACTCTGTTGCACAGACGTAACTATCCCCGTGATAAGGATAAAATTTACCATTTTTTCCCGGGACATAGTGCATAGTTCTGAATAAACCGATTTGGCCGGGTCCACCATTTCCCGGATATTCATATGATCCAACCTTTAACCTAAAAATGTCTCCAAAACTTGGAGTTAGCGAACCTATCTTATCCATTTGTTGTTTAGCCGTCTTTTGTATCGCTGCCAATATTTTGTCATTATCTGCAAGGCCATCAGGAGAATTTATGGGATCTTGATAAGACCATGGCTTTTCAAAGTATCCTCCTGTCCCAATGTTTCTGATAAGATTCATAAATAAAACAGCTCCTGTGCTAGAAGCATCAAAAGAAGCATCCCAATTGGTCAATACATCAAGGGCAGCCAAAGTAAGACTATCTTTGGTTTGTTGTTTTAGAGATTTGAGTTCGTCTTGGATTCTTAAGGCGAGTTCGGATTTTGTATCGTGCTTAAGAGTAATAAACTGATCCAAGGTCAGATTGTTAGCATCCATGATTAGTTTAGCTGATCGCTGAGGCCTGAAGTACATACTATTGGGAGCGATATGAGATGCGTACTGATCTGGAGTTATTTTTGCAGGAAATGTACTGGTAAAAGGAGGGTCGTTTGCGTTTTGGATCCAACCGCTATCAGGATTTGTATAACTTGGTAGTTTTGAAGCAGGATAATACCCTTTCCAAATATCTTTGCTGGAAGAAGTAGGTAAAATACCTTGCCATTTTTCCCAATCCCCATTCTTTTCTGGCACATGACCTCCAAAGTGATATAGAATATTATCATTCTTATCGCTGTAGATGACATTAAAAAGAGGAAGTGCATTTTTATCTAGTGCTGCTTTAAACTCCTCTAGATTTGATGCCTGTCCCATAGCTCTCCATTGTCCTATGGCATTCAACTTACCATCCATATTAGGCCAACGAATGGCAATGGCTTTATCTTCAGATTCCCTAATGATCATTCCGAAATCAGATTGTTTTTTAATGACCATTTCTTTTTTTAACGAAGCATCAGTTTTTACTAAAATAGGCATACTATCTATCTCAAACTTCTTGTATTGACCGTCGATCAGATATGTGTCATTTTTGATACTTAATTCATAAAAATCTACATTATCCAAAGTGTTCACCGTATGGGTCCACCCTAAATTTTCATTAAAAGCAATACCAAGAGTTGGTAGGCCAACTAGAGTAGCTCCATAAAGGTTATTGTTGGCTGTAATGAGATGAGCTTCAAAAAATAACCAAAAGTCATTCCAAGGAAGATGAGGATTAGCCAAAAGCATTGAATTTCCAGATGCTGTTTTTTTTCCATTGACTGCCCAGGCATTAGAACCAGGAGACCATTGCTGTACTGTTCTTAAGTTTCTATTGATCAAAAATTCCATATACATCACCCGGGTGGCATGGTAGATGATATCTACCGATTGCACTGGTAATACAGCTTTGTATTTTTCATCTATTGAATTTGGATTTTTTTCAGCATAAGCATTAATACCTTCAACAAATGATGCTATGATTTTTTTGTCCTCTTCTTCCATGCTTTCGAATGTTTTTTCTGAGGCTTCCAGTAGTCCTAGTTGATGGAGTAATACATCTCTTTTCGAATCAACACCCCAGTATTCTGAAGATTTAGCTCGTGCCTCGCCATAAAGTTTTAGCATAAGATCAGCATGATTATGCATTTGTGCCCAACCCATCATTTTATAAAGATTAGCATCATTATCTGCATACATATGTGGAATACCCCAAGTATCCCAGAGAATTTCGTTTTCGTAGTCGGAAGTAGAAGTGTTAGAAATTAAAAAGGGCAAGGTGAGTAGTATAAACAATTTTTTCATAGCCTTATAAAAATGAAATGTGATGGTTTTATGATTTTTTGTGTAAAAAGAGCTTAAAATGTTGGTCATTTAATACTCAAATGTATTAAATATCTTTTATTAAAATTCATTCCTCTTGATTTTTAGTTTTTATAGGGGTGAGGTATTTATTCATCTCCAATATTTTAGAATAGATTAGTTCCTAGCTCGTATCATTTATACTTTTTAAGTATCTTATCATCCCATAATTGAACTTCGATATACTTGTCATACTTGTATCGCTCTTCTGCTTCACTTTTTTCTTCAGAGGGGAGTCCATAAGTTGCAATCAAGTCATTGAGTTCGTTTAGCAAAAAAATCTGACCATTACAGTCTTTTCTGTACGTAGCAAGTTTGGGTTCGTCATGAAACTGAAATGATACCATACTATCGGGATACGTAAAGCTAAGATGCTCTGGATTTAGATCAGTCAATGGTATTTTTATAACTCCAGGATTGATGTACCAGGATTTTGCCCAATCACATGGTCCCAAGGTAAAATAAAAAGGATCATTTCTATTGGGTAATCCACCTTTTTGCTCGAATTGCTTTTTGATTCTTTTTTCCAAGGAGAACCTTAAATCCAGATAGTTATCGGGTCTTTTACTATTCCATCCTTCGGTGATTTGGTTTTGAATTTGAGCGGCCTTTTGATAGCCCAATTCGGTAATATTACGAAAGGGGCCATTATCAATTTCATAATAATGATATAAGAATTTTGGTATTACCATTTGCTTTTTTGGTAGATTTAAGATGTATTGTAGATGCAAGAAACAGTAGGTTAAGATACTCATTGTATTTTTATAGAGAGCCTTATTCGCGATATTTTATAAATGGAATATTGTAAGCTGTTTGTCCGCTTATTTTACAGGAAATGATAATGTTTTGTTCATTTCGCTCAAAATCAACCCTCCCCAAAATAGAACTATCTGTGATGAAAGAATCCTTATCGATTGGAACCAGTTCTACATCCGAATTGAAAGCATGTTTTGCAATTATCTTTTCTCCTTTTTTTACAAAAGTATAGGTGGTTTGTAATTCGTCGTTATAGAAAGTACCTAGATATTCTTCGATTTGGATTTGAGAATTGTCAATAGGTGTAAGTGTTACCTTTTTGGCCGGATATGAAAAGTCTGAAAAATGCCATAACAATTCATCTTTATCAAAGACCAGTTTGCTGTGCTGTCTAGGAGTAAACTGAAATGAGTTTTCAGAAATTACTGGAAGAAAGACTTCATTTGTAGTATTATGCGGTTGAAGAAACAGTGAATCTCTCTTTGATTTGATATGGATATAAAAACCAGGAAAAACTTGGTAGGTTCCAGTATATGCTTCCAACTGAGTCTTAGTGGGCTTAGGGTTTGATGGTGTCGTTTTTGGCGTAAGGGATTGTTCTAAAAAAACATCTATCATTCCGTAGGCGATGGTAAGAGGATTAAAAGATTCGTAGTTTCCGGCAACGGCAACGGTAAAATTATGTTCAGGAATGTGTAATAGATATGCTCTAAAGGCAGCATCTCCACCTCCGTGAAAAATGACCTTAATTCCTCTGTAATTTTTGGTTTCCAAACCTAAACCGTACGGGATTTTTTTACCCGAATTTAGTGTAGAAGGCTGGATCATTTTTGAAATGATAGCAGGATTTCCAAATTTAGAATTGGTAAAACTTTGTGTCCACTTGATCAGATCTTGTGTGGTAGTATATAATCCAGTGGATCCTACAATTGATCTGTTCATGGGATAATAGTGATATTGACCTTCATTTTTATAATACGAATTTGCCTTTTTGGTGATCACAGATGTTGGCCCATTTATAAACTGGCTGCTAGTCATGTTCAAGGGTTTAAAAATACGTTCACGGACAAATTCTTGAAATGGCATTCCGGAAACTCTGGTAACAATTTCTGCCAGCAAAACATACCCTGCATTGTTATATTGAAAACGCTCTCCCGGTTCGAAGTTTAATCCACGTTGTCTTAATAAAAGGGCAACCATTTCTTTTTGCCCAATCAAATCTTGATCAGATCGACCTCTTAGTCCGTTTAGGTCTGTATTATTGCGAAAACCATTGGTATGATTGGCCAACATTCTAATTGTGATTTTATGAGGTAACGCTTTGAGTTCGGGGAGGTATTCTGTGATGGGGTCATCAATAGATAATTTGTTTTCTTGTTCCAGTAAGAGCATCGAAAAGACTGTAAACTGTTTGGATATCGAACCTACCAAAAAGCGTGTGTCTTCGGTTATAGGAATCTGGTGTTCTATATTGGCATAACCTACATGGTTTTTGTAAAGGGTTTCATCATTTTTGGATACGATAATAGAAAGTCCAGGTCCGTTTTCTTGTTCATGAATATAAAATAGGCTATCTGCTTTTATTGCCTTGGATTGTGCAGTACAGGTAAATGTGATACTGCAAAGAATAGCTAAAAACGTAAGTGATAATAGATGTTTCATTTGTCTCAAAATTTAGTTTGAAACAAAATTGAGTAATCATCATAGTTAAAAGGTCCGAGTTCCGAATGTCGAACTCATTTTTTGATAAAAAAATAGTCCGACTTTAAGTCGAACTTCTTCAAAGAGTTGATTTTCTATAGGCAGTAGGAGTGATCCCGGTAGCTTTTTTGAATGCGGTATAAAAAGAAGATTTTGAGTTAAAACCTACATCATACAACACTTCCAACACGGTTAAATCAGGTTGTTCCTTAAGCAAGGTTTGCGCATCTTTTATTCGATAGCTATTAATAAAATCGAAAAAGTGCATACCGGTCTTTTTATTGATTAAAGTAGATAGCCGTTTTTCTGGAACGTCTAATGGTTCTGCCAATTTTTGTAGGGTGAGTTTATCATCTAAATATGGTTTTTCAGTTTCGATATACTCAATTAGTTTTTTTAGATCTTCTGGTTTTTCGGTTTCGGGCTTATGCGAATGGACAGGCGTTAAGTTATGATCAACACCAACAAACAAATTAGGTTTCCGCAATCCGTTTAATACAAACCAGCAAATCACAAATAGTGCAAATAAGCTAATAAATAGGTTAAGGTATATCAAAACTGGATGGTTACTATTCATTAATTCACGAACGGTAACAAAAGTGTTCCCAATTAGGAACAGAATGGTAGTACGCAACAACCATTGATGCGTGATCTTATGATTGCTTGAGTAATTATTCTGATATACCCTTTTGAATATAGTAAGAGAATAAAAAATAGCAATGATATAATAGTAATATTGGATTTTTGACAGTATTTCAAAAGCGGTAAGACTTTGATCGGATAGATCCATCAAGATGAATAGGATAAAAACCGCCAAAAAAAGAATACCGTGTAAGAGGTGTTTCGTGCTTAGTTTGAAATTGTAATAACAAGCAGATTTCACATACAGATAGAACAATGGCATCTGAAGCAGGACGCTAGAAATTTTAAGGCCTCTTAGTATAGTACTTTGTGATGGCTCGATAAACCATCCCGTCATGTCGAATGCAGTGACTAATAGGAAGCTAGCAAATAAATGATTGGGGAGCTTACGTTTTGTTGGTGCAGAAAACAGATACAACGCTAACAAAACCAATAGAAAAACGGTAATCTTACCAAGATCTCCAATAATATTTTCGGGATTCATAAAAAATTATATCAGGTTATCTTATGTTCTATACGCTTTTGATAGATAAAAGGCCTAAGATAACCATTACTAATGAACTTTTTGTTTTAAGCTTTGAGCAACTTTATATTCTACTAGGGACAAGGTGGCGACAATCAACGTTTCACCCATAAAATAGATCCAACCCCAAGCAGTAATGGTTTGTAAATGATAAAAAGCGAGACCAATAGACAAAAAGCAATACAATAGATTTAAAATGGCAATACCTTTCAGAAGTGATGGAGTCTTGTTTGCTTGACTGTAGTAGCCACTTATATCATAAATAACAAAAAGTATGGGCAAGCTAGCAAGTACGTATAGGGTAAAAACTGGGATTCCAAAAACACTTTCAAAATGTACTAATACAACTCCCAATAAAAATGTAGATAATAAGGCACCAAACCCATCAATTATAAAAAGTTGTTTGGGTTTTGACACCATTTTTTTTGTAATGAGATTTAGGGACATATTAGATGATAAATAAATTTGATTAAGTCTATTTTGGAACCAATATTTTACCTATTTGTGTTTTAACACAAGTTGATCATCTCAACGACTTTTTATTAAAATACCGTCTTAAAAGATAATTTCTAAGAATGCTCAAAATAGTTAAATATACCGTTAATATCGTGTTTTTTCCAGAATGATTTTCGATACCCAAGACTGGAAATATAAGGTGTAGTGAAATGATGGTAATCAAAAACCCAATAGTCACATTAGCTAGACTTTCTAAAAGAGATTGCTTTTTAGTCTGCATGAGAAATTCGATTAACAGTTGAAGAAACCTGATCATCTGTGATTTCTATGATTCTATAGCCTGAAGAAGTGGTGTCAATTTCAATAGTGTCCTGATGTTTCTTTATTTGATAGGATATCGCCGGGGTGATATGTTGTGTTACGTTTTTAAGACTTACCGAACTTTCTATGTGATAATGCCCACAAAAAATAGTGATTTGATTTGGGACTTGGGTGAGTATAGTGGCAACCTCTTGCCTGTTTTGAAGTTTACCCACACTGTCTACCATTAGATTAAGTCCAATGATCGGATGATGAATAAAAACAACAATAGATTTGGTGGTGTTCAGCTCTTGTTTTAACCAATTGAGTTGGTTGGAGTCGATAGTACCAGATGAAGAATCTAAGTATATGAATTTTGTATTCATACTTTCGGTACTGTAGTAGATTTGTTGAGTATCCTGCCTTGCGCCAGTATTCAGATATTTTACAGTTTCTAAAAAGGTATCGTGATTGCCTAGGGTAATTGAAAGGTCTTTTCCCTCCAACTGTTGGAAAAAATAGGGTATACCTTCATTTTCTCCAATATCTCCTGTGCATACAATCTGAGTAATGTTTTGATCTTCGATATGTTTTAGAATACGATCAAATCGTTTTCTTGCTGAGATCGAATCCTTAAAAGGGAAAGATTCATCCAGGTGTGAATCAGTGATATGGGCTATTCGTATCATTTTGTTTGATCTTATACAACCAAAAATAGTATTCCATTTTGGGTTTGATTTATAAAATCTTGCAGATTTTACGAATTGACCCTGAATTGAGTCGGGGAAACACCAGTATACTTCTTAAAGGTATTAGAAAAATAAGCAGTGTTGTCGAAACCACAATCTAAGGCTATTTCAAAAATAGAGTCTTTAGAATGCCTAAGTTTATCTTTTGCCTTTTGTATGCGAATGTTCGTAAGATAGGTTAGAGGGGTACAACCATTGATTTCTGAAAAAAGTCGATGCAAATAATATTTACTGATGCCCATGGTCCTGCTCAGACTATCCAGATCGATATGTTCTTTTAAGTTGTCATTGAGATAAGTTTTGGCATCGGTAATCAATCGGTATAACTCCTTTTTGGTATGGTGTTTTATGATATTTAATT
This sequence comes from Aquimarina sp. AWH4_224, assembly GCF_056160245.1. Taxonomy (NCBI): domain Bacteria; kingdom Pseudomonadati; phylum Bacteroidota; class Flavobacteriia; order Flavobacteriales; family Flavobacteriaceae; genus Aquimarina; species Aquimarina sp. AWH4_224. Next base: position 340,414 of record NZ_JBSWWU010000004.1, read on the forward strand.
TCCTGAAATTAGCATCAATATGAGTTTGTTCTTGTACAATGAGTTCTGAAAGCTTGATAAACAAATCTTCCATACGCTGTGTGAAAGCAGTTTTGTCGTATTGGTATAAAAAAGCAATTTTATGGAGTAAGATATGCGCATCACTGCTAGGATCTTTATGTGTTATTTCCAGGAACTCTATTGAAGAGTCACTAGGTGGTGAATGATGATGATAAATTTCATTAATCAAATCTTTGGATAAGAAGAATGATAGTCCCTGGGTACCTTTTTTGGCTTCCGTAGTGATCTGCCGATCCTTGTTTAAAATCAAATATTGATTTTTTGAAACCTCAATATCCTGATGGTTGTAGTGATAACACTTACTGCCCCTGATAACATATTTTAGGGTATACGTAGACTGATAAGACACTGAGATATCATCGGCATGATTAGAATACAACATCTTATTTTCAAACTGTTTTGAAAAGGTAGGAATTGTCGTTATTTCTTCAAGTTGTATCATTACAATAAGCTTGCAAACTCAGTTTAGTATCGCAATTAATCTTCGAATATGGCAACAGCTCTTACTGGGGAGCCTGTGCCTCCTCTTATTTTTAAAGGTAAGCCAATAAATCGAAACCGTCCTCGACCAATAAGTAAATGTAGATTGATCATGTTTTCATAATGGGTAAAATTCAATTCGCCGCAAATATGATGTACTTCTTTGTTGGATACTTTTGGTACTCCGGGTGACATCGTTTCTACACCAAACGCAGCAATATTTTTATTGCCTAACCAGCGGGCGGCAGCTGTCGATAATCCTGGTCCATTACCCCAGTTTTCAGTATTAAAATGGTTTCTATAGTGATCGGTATAAATAAGAACGGTATCACCTGGTTTGATTTCAAGCTTGTCTTTCTTGCAAGCATCTGCTATCTCATCAGGTTCAATCAATTCTTTTAGTTTTTTATGTGAAAAATCCAGACAAATCCCCTCGGTATAGAACATGGATAAGGGCATCGTATCAATAGATTGCCCTTCGTACTGTTTGGCCATATGATTAATGGCATCTACATGTGTTCCCGTATGTTCGCCAAGTTCTAACTTATGAACAGCTGGAGTTTTCTTTTTCGGGTTTTTGATACCATCCCATTCTTCGTGCGAATTGTGAATGGACATTTTAACTTGAGGGAGGTCCTTAAAAACTGGCATTCCTTCATAAATTTCCTGGCTCAAGTCGATAATTTCTGGCATAAAATCTTGTTACGTTTTTAAATAGTAAAGGTAGCAAAACTAAAGCTCAATTCAGAGCTAAGAATTGGGCTGGGAAAACATGTTGGTTGATTTAAATGATTCATAGTTTTTGGGTATTAATTAAGCAAATAGCACAAACTTTTTTTGGTTTATTTTATTCTATAATCCCTTCGTCAATTAATATTTCTGCAATACCATTTGCTTTGCGAAAAGCTTCTCCAGAACCCAGATTCGAAAGTACAATTATAGCTACGCCTTGATCAGGAAATCTAACCAATTGCGAGCTAATCCCCCAGTCGCCTCCATCCCAAGCTACAATTTTTCTGCCATCAAAATCACCAATATACAAGCCAAATGCCTGGTTATCTCTGTCATGATTAAATCGTATGGTTTTGTGCATGAGGTCATAAAATTGCTCCCCACCAAAGCCTTTATTGACCATATTGGTGCTCCATTTTAATAAATCATCTATGGTAGTCACCACTCCGCTGCCTCCGTAGTGAGGAGAATTTCTAGGATGTTGGATGTATTCTCCTTCTTCTTTTAATTGAATACCATACTCCTTGTATCCATTTACATATTCTTCTGTTCTTGGATTATAGGGTGTGACTCTATTTTTAATGATCTGAGTAATATCATCGTTAATTAATGTATTGGCTATTCCAAGTGGTTCAAACAGTTGTGTCTTTGCAAAAGTGCTAAAGGATTGTCCACTTACTTTTTCTACAATTTTGGTAAGCAGCATAAAATTTACATTGCAATAATCCCATTGATCTCCAGGTTTGAACTGTAGATTTTCTTCTGCCAGAGAAGTAGTGATACATTCATCGATATCAAAGTAGTTGAAAGTTACCCAGGATTTACCACCTTTACGAGGTAATCTCGGATAATCTTTGATACCCGAGGTGTTGTAAATAAGGTGTTTGATTCTAATGGTATCCGGGTATTTTTCTAGTTCAGGGATGTATTTTGAAACTGGAGTCTCTAGGGAAATTTTATTTTCAAGAATCAATAAAGCTATACAAGCCGCGGTAAACTGCTTGGAAACAGAAGCAATACTGAAAGCCGAATTTGTTTGAATAGGAATATTATAATCCAAATTTGCGGCACCATATCCATTCTTATAAAATGTGTTTTCATTTTTTGAAATCCCAATAGCATACCCGGGAGAATCAAGGTTGTTAAATTGGGTAAATAAGGAGTCAATCCGTTGTTTTGCAGAAGAAGATAAATTGTTTGATGTTTCCTGGCCACAACTGATAACAGCCATTAAGGGTAAGATGAGTACTATAATTTTTTTCATTAATTACGATTTAAAAATCTAGTGGCTTAGTTGGATGAACCATTATTTTGATCGACAACAGCATCGATTTTAGGTTTAATAATCATGATCATAGTAAAACCAACTGTTAATCCGATAATTGAAAATATGATATCGTTGATGTCGAATACATTATTCCCTCCTAAGTTATGAATTTTTAGTTCTTGAGTGATTACATAGATAGCAGCTAATATCGTTGCCATTATATAGATTAACTGTCTTTTTATTTGCTTTGTTAGTACTCTTGCGTTAAGATAGAGCCCTATTGCGGTAAGTACCAAAGTACCGATAACCCCTTCAAAGAAATTAGGTAACGAAAGTAAAATGATTTTGAATATCTCTGGAGTGTTACTAGCTAATACTTTCGGTCGTATGAACTTAAAAAACGCAAACAGTAGAATAAAGACCATTTGGATTCGAGCCAATTTTGAGATGTCCTTCATAATATCCAATTACTTTTTTTGTGAAATTGCATACATCTTCATTTTAGATCGTGGGGAGGCAAAATGCTTTCAAAAAACGAATGCCTGCAATCAAAAGTAAACTTATTTTGAGTACTTCGAGTATAATAAACAGAATATGATGATAGGTTTTAGGCACTTTTTGACCCGCTATGATACGGTCGGCTCTTCGATGTAATATTGGGATCAACCAAATAGTTTGAATACAAAGTAAAAAAAGGACAAGGCCATAAACGAAATTGTATTTCAATGAAAATTCGCCTAGTAAAAAGCTAATAATCAATACTGTAGAAAAAACAATTTCTATTTTATTTAAAGCTCCAAAAACAATTTTACCGATCCCCAAGCCCAGTTGCCTGGTTATGTTTGGAGCACGAAATTTGAGTGGTGCTTCCACAAATGAAATCCCCAATACCATTCCTACCCATACGAAGGTGATTATTGTAATTATTAATTTCATTTCTTTAAACTAAGGTTACCTTTTCAACATAAAAATAACTTCCTGTAAGGATCTTATTTAGAAACGAATTTACAATATTTATTGCTGCGATCAGTATTTTTCTTAGGGCATTACCTAACCATATTAAATTACAGATCTTGATTTTTAAGTCATGTAATATCACTTATTTCATAAATGTTCTTCAAAAAAATCTAGAGCCATTGTTAGTGTTTGTTTATGTATTTCTTTTCGATTCACCTCGGGATGATCTATGGTTATTGCTGGCATGATTTCTTTACCAAAAGGAGTAGCCTCATTTAGAAATACATAATGATCTACATGTTCGTTATAGAGATGGAGTTTGCTGGTTTCGATCAGATTGTGATAGTTGATTGCATTGCGTTCTACATTGGTATTTGTATCGCCTTTTCCTGCTACAATAAAAACCGGTGCGGTAATCTTATTGGTCTGTTCTTTTGAATGAAATCCAAACCCAATCGCCGGAGCCATTACAAAAAAGGCCTTTATTCTATTATCTTTTACGTGATCTTTATAAGTGTGATATGAGGAAACGATGAGGCTGTCATTTTCAAAATCTATAATCTCGTCGGTTTTTGGGAATTCTGCAGGCATGGCACGATCGTCTGGATTTTCACTTTCTCGTATAGTTCTATCTACGTAGCCTCCCGCCAATGCAATATTGGTATATCCTCCTAATGAAAAACCGACCCCGCCTATTTTTGAGGGATCTATTTTTGATCCAATTTCGGGGTCTTCCAAGATATAGGTCAATACAAATTGAACATCAATTGGTCGTTCCCACCATTTTACAAATTCTCGAGGGATCTTATTGAAAGTGGAGTTTCCATAGTGGTCAAGAGAGACCACAACATACCCTTCTTTTACCATTTTTTCGATAAACCAGGTTAACGAAAATCTGTTACCCCCAGTACCATGAGAAACTAATAACAATGGAAATTTTTGATCTACAATGGCTGCTCCTTGTATGGTTGTAATTGGCTTGAAAATTTGTTTTTGATTTTCTTTAGGTACTGTTTCTTTAGGTTGATCAAAAGTAGGATACCATATTTCTGTCAATAGCGGTCTATCCCTGGATTCATCTACCAGAGTTAGAGATTTTTGTCCTATGTTGTATATTTTTTCTTCTTTTTGGGTACAGGAAATACATAAGATGATGACCAATAGAATTATCAATGTTTTTTGCATGGGTTTACAGGTTGGTTATAGATGTACAGACCCACAAAAAAATGAATTGTTACAGTTGTTGGATGAGGGGTTGTTTATTACGAGTTAGTTGTCTTATACTGGCTAAGTGAGAAAACAAAACGATAGGCACAATAACAGCAGGAAGCCATACAAAAGGGAAATAAGTTACCCCGACATTGGGTTGATCAAATGCCAATTGTTGAAAAGGGCTCTTTGCACTTAACGCTGCAATGGTAAGAATATTAATCAATAACGCAAGGCAAATAAAATTCCAGACCAAAAGCCCTTTTCGTCCTATTTTTTTCTTTACAAAGACCAAATAATACAAAATGGGAGCGGTAATGCCAGATATGATATCATAGTTGTATCCGTCAAAGGTCATCAAATCAGGAATGAGCCCTTCTAGAAAAACTGCATACAATATGAACTCTACAGGAATGCGAACAACATGAAGAAGGGTCAGCCATTTTAGATGGAGTTGATCGATAAAGTTTTTGCCTTTCTTTTGTGTAAAAAGGAAAAGTACAAATAAGATGGTAGGTGCGATGAGTAAGACAAATCTAGGAGGAAGTGTTCCTGATTTTTGATAGAACCCTGTTATTCCCAGAAGGGCTACAATAACCATCCAGATCCCAATACCATAAAGTACTTTGCTATGATTTGAAGCTTTGAAAAACAACCAAACGGTTAGTATTGTAGTTGCAATTAGTGCTAGAGATGTGAAAATTGAAACTTCTGCCATGTCCTTATTTTTTAAGTATACAACCAAAAGTATGATGTAAAAAATGGAGGCTACTTGACAAAAGGCAAGAAAATGAATAGCTAGATTTTCTTTCGGATTCTGCTTAGGGTACTATCTGTAATCCCCAGGTAGGAGGCGATATATTTCAAAGGCACGTGTTTTATAATATCAGGTCTGTTGGTCAGTAGGTTTTGATAGCGTTGCTCTGCAGTTTGATTGATCATCGAATAGTTTCTCTTCTTGGAAGTAATAAATTCTTTTACCAAAATAGCTCTTCCAAAATCTCTGAATGCTGGTTTATCATGAAACAGTTTATTTAATTCCTGATAAGAAATACGATAGCCTACGCAATCGGTAATGGCTTCAATATTAGCTTCAGATTTTACCCGATTAAAAAAAGAAGTGATTTCAAAAACAATGTTATTCTCACTAAAAATATCGGTAGTGATTTCATTTCCTTCCAAATCATATAGGAAAATACGCATTACTCCCTGCTGTAGGTACAAGTAATCATCACTAATTTGATTTTCTTTCAGGAATAGATCACCTTTTTTAATTGCTACAAAATGAAATGAGTCGGCAATTGTCTTGGCGTCAACTTCTGGAATAGGGATTACATTCTTGATAAAATTGGTTAACAATGAATTGGTTGTATCCATATTTTTTGAGTAGTTAAAATATACTGCGGTCTGTTCTTGAAGAAATACATGTTGTTTTTTGGTAGTAATTTACCAGGAGCTATATCTGGTCATGGCTACAAAACGTTCACCATCATAACGGTATAATCCGTTAAATCCTCCAAACCAGAGATTTCTGCTATTATCTTCCAAAATCGAATGTACATTTATAGGGAGTCCTTCTTTTTGATGAAAATTGGTTAATGAAGTTCCCTTGTAACGGTATACTCCTTTGTTTTCTACCGGAAACCAAACAGCGTCAGATTTGTCTTCATAAAGACTCCACACTTCTAGATCTTGTGATTCTAATTCTTCAGTGATATGAGTAATTGAGTTTCCATCCCAAAAACAAACTCCATTATGATGAGAGGCAAACCAAATGTTTCCTTGTCGATCCTCCAAAATATCATTTATGGTATTATTACAAAGGCCATCTTTTTCAGAAATATGGTGTAACGTTTTTCCATCATAAAAATAAGCACCACCATTGGTGCCAAACCAGATGTTTCCTTTACGGTCCTCGGTAATATCGTGAACGATTTTGGCACTTGTAACTCCTCTGGTTTTGTCTGGAATTGCCTCTGGTATTTGGAAAGTAGTAAATTCCTGACCATCAAATCTACTTACACCCTCTAGAGTACCGATCCAGATGATCCCCTTATGATCAATAGCCATACTCCAAACATCGTTGTCGATAAGCCCTTGTTGTTTGGACAACTTTGTGAATGTACCAGTATCTGGATGGATATCTTCTTCTGGTTGATATTTTATGATCCCACCTGAAGTTCCAAACCAGATATTTCCTTTTTGATCTTCTGTAATTTGTCGTACGACCGTTTTATTAAAAATAGGATGATTAGAAAAATCGATAAGCGTTTTCCCGGTATAACAAAAAACGCCATCACCAACAAACCATATATTTTGATGACTGTCTTGAAATACCCTTCTTAAGACCAACATCAGTTGCTCGTCTGCATTAAAACCGGAAAAATGATTGTTGTATTCCTGTAACTGCTCAGACTTTTTTTGTTCTGAAGTGGAGATTGCTGTATCTGATTTGATTTTTTGAGAGTCATCAACCACTTTTGGATTTGTATGATGACTGCTAAGGCAAGAAATCAGCAACAGAAATAATAGAGATATGATTTTACTTTTCATTGGATAATATTGACAGCATTGTTGAAGCATATCTTTTCCCTAGTTCTCTGTAGCCAGCTGCATCAAAATGAGCATTATCCTGAGCGGTGCAGTCTTTTGACGAAATGATATGTGCCGTAGTTACTACTTCCGGTAGTTTATTAATGATTGTATTCATATCAGAACAACAACTATTTTCTACAGCTACCACCTCGCCGGCAAGCAGAGGTACTTCTTTGGCATCCAAGGATAGGTCATTTAGCATATCGCTATAAATTTTTTGCACATATTTTGGCCATTGCATGTCACCAGTATTGGTTTCCCCTTGATGCAATAAAATTCCTTTGATGACCCCATCTTTCTTAGCAACTCTCGCAAGATCGATTAAATATTGATATGGATTTCCATGATAAGATGCTACCTTATTTGTAAACCAATCTTCTTTATAGGTGCTGTCAAAATCTTTGTAAATATCTTTGTCAAACAATCTGATATCGCAGCCTCCTATGGCTACGCTGATTACCCCTACTTTAATACTATCAGGTAAGCTTTGAACCATAGATCTACCAAAATAGTCTAATGGACTTAACCCAGAATTACATTGACAAAGGGGAGGTGTGGCTTTGTACCATTTTCCTTTTTTTCTTCCAATTTCGGGACAATCCAAGGTTTGCATGACCAAAAAATTAGGATCAACGTCCTTATCCATACTTTCAATAGTGCCTTGCCCTTCCATATTGGATTGCCCAAAAGCTAAATAAATATGGAAGTTAGTGTCCTGCCCCGTTACGTTTAGTACACATATAATCCCTATTACTATGGGAAATAATGCGTTTGTAACTCGATTTTTACTCATGGCTTGAGTGTTTATTTATCTTTTGAAAATTAGTGTAGTTAAGCTCTTACAATATACATAGAAATGCGTCAAATTACTATTGGGTTTTGATCAACCTATTTGAGGAAATTTTGGATTGTATTTAGCGGATTGTTTTTCTATTTATTCGAAAGATAAATACTTCTGTTTGATGATATTGATATGGTGCCATTCGTGACCAATAATTGACTTTAGGAACTGCTGAAGAGTAATTGTATGCGTTCTTGCGTTGCCTTTGATTTGTAGCTGTTGAGGAGATAAGCTTGCGATAAAACTAAAAGATGATTGTCTAACGTTGGATAGGTCGCTTAGTAATTGTTCTACTGAGAGTTCATCAAATCTGGCGTTGTCTACCAGAAGATTCTGATCATATCCCCATAGTTCAATAACCTCTTTTCTGCTAAGTCGAAAAGCTCTAAACATTTTTATTCGCTCGTGGTCGGTAATATGGCCAATAATTTGTTTGATCGACCATTTGTCTGCAGCATATCGGTAATTCCCTTTATTATCATCAATTGACCGTAGTAGCGAAAAATTAGTATTTGAAGAAAACAGGGCATGCAGTTCTTTATCTTCTACTAAACTATAGTAATAAGGAAATCCATCTTTGGGTGTATACTGCATGTGTGTTATAACTTTTCATTCAACCATTGGGCCATTGTTTCCAAAAAGCCTTCAGGTCGTATCCATGGTAAATTGTGATCCTGAAACTCATAAAACCCTCCTGTTTCACATTGAAATAGATTGTGATTCGCATTAGGAAACGAGACTACTGCAAGATCGGTATTTTTCCCTAATGTTTTTTGATATAGGACCTTAGTTTTTTGCCAATCTACGTTCTTGTCTTTTTCTCCAAATAATGCCAAAACGGGGCAATTTACATTGGATAGTATGGTATCAAAATCTTTGACGTATATCTGCAGTCCTGTCTCCTGATCAAATTCTTCTTGCATAAATTTTTTCTGGTAATCGTAATAGCCTTTCTCTGTAACATCAGTATGATTATTAAACCTTTGTAAAAATTCGTTTTTTCTAAGGTTTTGTGTGGCTTTCATATAGGTTTCAAAACTTTTTCCTTCATAAGACAGGCGGGGACCTTCTTTTAATTCTTTGGATAAAAGAGCAATGGTGTCTTTGGGAACTCCTTGTATTTTTAGGTTTTCTTCAAAAAGATAGTTGAAGTTTTCTTTATCATCGACACCGCTTACCGAAATCCAGAATGCAATATCTTTATATTGATTAATTACAATGGGATTGATCCAACCCGCTCTGCTAATCCCCCATAATCCAATAGTTTTTGCTCCGGGTACTTTCTCTTTTTGCAAAGTATGAATTGCGGCGATTACTTCTAAAGCGCTATTAGAAACGGTTTGATTATAGTCAAAAGTACCTTGACTGGCACCACATCCCATTTTATCCCACATGTAAGTGGCATAACCGGCATTAATCATGGTATTTCTCACATCAGCATACCAATCTTGAGCTACCGCATTTGTTTTTCCAGAACCATGAACAATAAGGACAATCCCTTTTGGTGTAGTGGTATCAGGAATATTTAATACACCATTCAAAACGACTCCTTCAAACTCAAAATTAAAACTTGCTTTGGTAGACTGTGCATTGGAGATAAATCCTAAAAATATAAGTGCAAAGGTGTGTATGAATGTTCTCATGTCATGAAATTACAAATTATGATGAAGAAGTTAGAGATGTGCTCTCAGCTTCTTTCTTTTTTTATTTCTCAATATTCCATTAACCAAACCAACTAGACCAATGGTAAAACAGACCACAAACCAAAATCCGATATTGTATTTATCAATGACAAGTCTATACAAGAAGGTAAAAGAAAACAAGAGCAAACCAATGAGTTGCCACCAACGATCTTTTTCTAGTCTGTAGTCGGTATCTATAACTGGTTGTAAGTTGAACAAAATTTTGATTTCGTTCCACTCCCAGAGAATAAGAATCAGGTTAGCCAACAACATTAAGCCTGTAACCACAGGAGTGTAGGCAAAGTAATAGGATAATGTAATCACAAAGATATTTACAATGATGGGCAGATTGATCAGGGCCCCAAGTTTTGAATAGCGTTGTGTCATCAGCAACATACCAGCGATCAATTGTCCAACGCCTATAAATTTCCAGTATAGGCCAGATTGATACATGGTTTCAAAAAAATGCCACGCACTATCTATCGGGTTTGAAGCGCCACTATCTGTGGTAAATCGTTTTCCTTTTATCTTGATAATACTAGCAAAAACAAAAGCCCCCCCAATAAGATACCGGGTATAGATAATAAAGATTTGTGTCCAGATATAGGTTTTGATTTTTTGCATAGAATGATCTCTAACCTAATAGGAGGACGAATGTTTTTATAGTTTGTTACTCCATGAGGCTATAAAACAAATCAAACATTTCATTCTTGGGAGGTAATGCTTTATTTTATTCGGTCTGTCATAGCGTGATTTGGACTCAGTTGTATAAGGTCCCACAGGTTTCCATAAAGATCTTTGAACACTGCTACAGTTCCATAGGGTTCTTCTATTGGATCTCGCACAAATTCGACTCCTTTTGAAGTCATTTCGTTATAGTCTCTCCAAAAATCATCTGTACTTAAGAATAGAAAGACTCTTCCTCCTGCTTGATTTCCAATAAAAGGTTCTTGTTCTGGAGCTGCAGCTTTTGCTAATAAAATAGTAGTTCCTGTCGAATTGGGAGGAGCAATAACCACCCATCTTTTATCTTGTTCTGGCTGATATGTATCCTCAATAAGATCAAAATTTAATACTTGGGTATAGAAGTGAATGGCCTCATCATAATCTTTTACGACCAATGCAATATGAATGATAGATTGTTTCATTGTATTTTTTGCTTAAAATGAAGATTGCTTAATTACTATTTTTCCAATCTTTTGGTTTGATGAAATAGGTTATTTATAATTTTGAAGAAGACTAGCTCAGTTTATCCAACATTTTTTTGGCTCTACCCGTAACTGATTTTCTTCCGTCGGCTTGTAGTCGTTCCAAATGTGGAATTATCCATTGCTTTAATTCACCGTCTTTTGCAGACCATTGGGTTAGGGTATCCATAGTTTGATTAAGAACAATCCAATCCTTATGATGGGCAAGATTTCCTTTCATGATTTTCTTGGCATGTTCGATTTGGGATTCATTCATATCTTTTTCTAACAATCCAAACAACTGAGAAAGTGTCCATTGCGTAGAGGCTTGATCGATTTTAGAAATTTCATTTAGAAATCGATCAACATAGGGTATAAGTAGCGCTTTGTGGGCCTTACAAATCCTTTTCATCGCATTGGATGTTCTTAATCTCACAATTTCGTCATTACTAAAGTAGCAGTTGAACAACTCATTGAACAGTTCATGTTGAGCAAGAACTTCGTCAACGATTTCTACCGTATTTCCCAAAGAATTGGGATGTCCTCCTTTTAAGCGTTCTTCAAAATTTTTCATTAGTCGCTATTTTGATCGCAGTATATATTAATGCTCTTTGGAGTCATTAAACTGCCATAGTACATTTACGATTTGCCATTTGCCGTTTAATTTTACAATATGCATGTAATCAATCCAATCGTCGGCAATGAGTTTTACAGAAGCCGTTTTGTCAAAAACATCTAGAATAATCACTTCTTTTTTAGGATTTTCTGGAAACTTATCTCCCTTTTGATTATAGGTTTCGGCCAATAATATCATAGCATCTGTAAAGGTTTCTCTCAAGTATTCGGTATTGGTTTTTTTATTTCTCCAAAACGTCCTTTTTACCATTCTGGGGTGTGCAGAACGTTCAAATAATTCTGGTTTTACCAGGTGCTGTGATTCGATATAATCTAGTGCAGCTCTTTTAATGGCCAAAGAATCCTCTTTGGATTGTGCTTTAACGCTCATTGCAAATAATAGGATTAGCGTAAAGGAGAGTGTTATTTTTTGTTTCATAAGATGTAAAATGATTTGTTTAGATAGGTTAAAGCCTGTCAAAATTTGTTGACTGATGATTTTATTTTACGGTTTACATAAAAGTTGTTAACCTGATTGGTTTGAGTATCATAGATGAATAGACCTGGTCTTTCCTGGTCAAGTTGCGATAATAATTCCCCGCTATCATTCCAAACGGCACTTTGCCCATTACTTAAAAAATTATCGCAATAGCCAATGCTATTCGACATAAGGATGGGGATTTTAAATTCTTTAGCCATCGATGGAAAGTGGATGTATGCTTTTTCTAACCCTCGTTCTGGCTTGGCTACGCTAGCTATAAAAACTGTTGCCTCATTCCGAACAGCATTTATAAAGTGTTCTCTTTGTAATGTTTCATAACAGATGCCTATGGCAATTTTCTCTCCTTTCAATTCTAAATACGGAGGGAGATCACCACTTACAAAGTAAGGAAGTTCGTCTTGATGTAGTATTCGTTTTGCATACGTCTTTCTGTTCTTTTTGGTCTGAAAGATTAACATGCTGATGTGTATTCCATTTGGCGCTAATGTTGGCATTCCTACCCCTATTACTATATCATGATCATCCGCTAGTTGTTGAAAAGGGTCAAAAATAGGATCATTAACCTCCAGTGCAAGTGCTTTTGCTAATTCTGGTTCGTAACCTGTAATGGAAAGCTCGGGAAATACGACCATCTCACTGTTTAATGTAATGGCATGTTGAATAATCTTCAAGTGATTTTGAATATTCTCTTGAATGTTACCCTTCAAAGATTGGATTTGAGCAATACAAATTTTCATTGGTTCCCTATTTTCTATTCGTAATGACTATACAGATACGTGTGGGATTTAAATTTACAGAATTAGAAAGAAAAAACGGTTTAAGTTTTTCTTAAACCGTATTCTCAATTGTGTTGGTAATAGAGATCAAATTATATAAGCTCAAATATTTAATGGTCGTGGTGATTTCCGAAAGGTTTGATAATAACACCAATACTAAAAATAAATCCATCGGTTGGAGCATATATTTCAGGAAAAACGGGATCTTCTACAGGTGGTAACACCAAAGGAGAAAATCTACTTTGTCTTCGATCTGTAAAATTTTCAAAATTCATATACGCACTAGCATATTTGAAATTTCGAATAATAAGCAATCCCATACTCACATAATCAGTAGTTTCGGTACCATTAGATAATAATTGTTTCCCGGTGTAGTAGGTTTCGAATCCCAATCGCCATTTTTCACCTTCATACATCCATACGCTACCTGCGTTATGTCTGGCAGTTAATGGTCTTTGTGGGTTCCCTGGGAGGTAGTTCAGTTGCGTATCGATCAAGGCATAGTTTAAAAACCATCTAAAATCCTTGTAGGTAAACTTGATATTGGTTTCTGCTCCTTTACTCACAATTTGATCTGGGGCGTTTTCGAATTCAAAAAAACCATTGTTTGCAGGATTTAGTAATAAACCATCATCAATTACTGTGGCATAAAACAATTGGTTGATAGAAAAACCAATAGTATTGAACAATTGTGTTTGATAGTTTATGTCAAAATTAGCGCCATAGGAGCGTTCTGCATCTACTATAGACTTGTCTATAGCAAGAACATTTTCAAAATTGATGGATTCTGCTTCATCGGTAAAAATATCAGGAATTCGATATCCTAATCCTCCACCGATCCTACTGGAAAATCCGTTATCGTTTTTATACAACAATGATACTCTTGGCAATGGAAAGAAACCAAAGTCGGTATCGTAATCTGCTCTTAATCCGGTTTCGAGTATCCAATGATCCGAAAAGTCATAAATGTTATTGATAAATGCTCCGTAGGTAAGGTCTTTTTGATCGCGTTGTAGTGGTGCATTGTCATTTTCATCAAAGTCCGAAGAATATACGTTTGCACCAAAAATCCAATTGGTTTTGGAGGTTTCTCTTTTATAGGTGATTTCAGAAAAGGTATTGATCTGTTTGCCTTCAAAGTTGAAATTAGGGATAGCAAGACTTCGATCAAAAAACGAAATACTGTTTTTGATACTTAGCGAAGCTATGGAGTCAATTTGGGTTTCGTAAACTGCTTGAGTACTCAACCTTTTGGATAGATTCTCTTCGATATATTGATCTGTGCCGTTATCACCATTTTCAATTCTAGAGATATCCCCTCCAATACGGTCATCATATGTTCCATTTACACCCAACCAAAATGTAGTTTTTTCTGAAGGGTAATAGAAAAACTTAGGATTTAATACTACGGATTTTGTGTCTGGAAGGTTGCTAAAGCCATCATCTTCGGGGTCGTATGCTTTTTGATAATTTCCCGAACCAAAAATTGAGACTCCAAACTTTTCATTTCTTTTGCTGTAAAAAGTATTTACGGTGCTTCCTAAGGCATGTGTTTGAGTCAGCATGATATCTAGTGTTGGTTCCATTTTGGGTGTTTTGGATACCATATTGACCAAACCTGCAATGGCACCACCTCCATACAACGTGGATGAGCTTCCTTTGATGATTTCAAATTGCTGTAAGTCCACGGGTGGGATTTGCAGGATGCTCAAGCCACTTGAGAATCCTCCATAGAGCGGGAACCCGTCTCTGAGTAGTTGTGTGTATCGACCATCTAGTCCCTGTATTCTAATATTGGTATTTCCACTACTTAGTGAAGTTTGTTGCATCTGGATTCCGGTGCTTTCCCGAAGGGTCATCGAGATGTTGACGGGATTCATAGTTACCTTTTCTCCTAATTCTTCGGGTCCGATAAATTCAATTCTCGTAGGGATTTTTTGTATGGTTCTGGTACTTCTTGAAGATTGAATAATGACTTCGTCTAATTCGTCATGCGCTGTTTTTAACTTGAAAACAAGTTTTGAATTATTTGGTATTTGAACACTAGTATTTAGGGGCTCAAAGCCTAAATAAGAAATACTAATAGTATATGTTCCATGAGGAATTTCATTAAACGTAGCGACTCCTTCAAAATTGGTAATTGTTCCTTGATCCAGTGCTTCAAAATAGACGGTAGCTCCGGGTATGGGTTTTTCTTCGGATGCTGAAATTACGGTTATAGTTATTTCAGAAGTCTGTGCCTTTACACAAAGGCATGCTATAAGCGTGAGCATAATGCTCAATCGATATGTATTCATTGAAAATGTAAAGTAGATTAACTAAAAAAATGATTTTAAATCCGTGTATTTTAGCTAATCCCCTTTGGAGGTTGCCAGATATTGGCGAGAAAACCAAATCGATAAATGGATTGATAGGTAGAGAATAATGAGAAAGAAATATCCGCATTCAACTCTAAATTAAAGTTAGGGATGGGTTGATAAGTAATGGTGGTTCCACAACAACTGCAAATGCAAGTTATAGCACACGAATCCTCATTTTCATCCTGATGATTATGGTCATCACCTGTTTCGTTTTGACACAGATCTTCAGTGGGACTCTCATCAGAGCAGGGAACTGCTGGAGGTGAGAATAGGAGAAGTGCTAATATGATTGCAATTACTTTCATAAGGTATTGCAAAGGTACTAAAGTACCAGATATTATTTATTGATTTTTGAAATACAGTGTTTTTTGCTATTTACCTTTTGTTTTTATGTGGAGTTTCCCAATGCCGCACCATTTCTCTATTAAATAGCGTTTTCCTAAAATCTCCTGGTTTTTTTTCATTCATCAGATCTAATGCTCCTTTCTCTTTGATTAACTCTTGAAAATGATCTTCTCTTTGGTCATACTGCTCTTTGTTAGCATAGGTGGTAATTAGGATGATTTCAAAAGGTTGTTCTTCGCTAAAAGGGGTTTCTAATACTTGATAAGATTCGATATACCCTTTCTTTATAGCCATATCACGTAATACTTTCCAGTTGTTTTGATAATAGTAGGTCACCTCTTTTTTGTTATTGTTCAAAACCTGAACAAAATCCATTGTTGAAATTCTTTGGTCTAATTGTCCATAGGACAAAGAAGTAAAGCTTAGGATAAATAGTGTAAGAATAAGTCTCATGGTTTGTTTTTTTTGAATTATTAGATTGTTAAGTGTACGATCATAGTTTAGTGCCCTTAATAAGATAGCTGTAACGAATCGATTCTTCTTTAAGGTGTAAAAAATCCTTACGTCTTTCATCTTTTGTGAAATTCAAGAAATCATCTTCAGATTCAAATAACAAAAAATGAATTTCATAAGGAAGTTCATCCTGCTGGGTAATACAGGTGTCTTTTGTTGGTCTGATACGATATATTAACTTTCCGTTATAGTCTTCAAGCAATGGGATGGCAAATTCTTCGAATTGATGAAAAACAGCTTCTTTACCTTCTTTTACAAAAATCATCATGGTTAAATAAATCATGGGTTTTAGGTGCATAAGGCTTATTAAAATTTAGTGTGTTGATCACAAGATCAAAGAAATTACTGATGTAAATACTTGATGATGATTCCCAATTGCCCAAGATGATAAATATCATGCTGTAACATACCGTTGATTAAAAAACTATAGGTATACTCTCCTTTAAAATCAGTATCATAATATTTCTCATCCAAAAAACTATCGTCTTTTTCTTTTAGAAGATTAATGAGCTGCGATAAGCTAGTATCGTATTCAGATTTTATGCGTTCCCAACCTTTGGTTTTTAGCACTTCATTTGGCAACCAATTTTCTTCGCAGTCATCTGTTTTACTTCCTTTCCCGGTTTGTATTTTTAAAATGGCTTCCTGTCTCCATAGGGTGACATGCGAAAAGATCTCCGCGATACTATGTAAACCTTCAATAGGTCTTGTAAAAAATAGATGTTCGTCAACCTTACTCAATTTACTTTGATAAGAGCTTCCGATCCATATTTTTCCGTGTTGAATCTCTGTAAGTTGGTCAATGATATAGTTGATCAAAGTATTCATATAGGTACTACTAGTAATTAAGAAAAACAGGCTATAAGGTTTGATTGGCTTTTATCATTACCAATACTCAAAAATCCGGGATATTTTTCCTTTTTTAAATTCAAAAAGAGCCATCTGTGGTTCTCCTTTTTCTACTTTTCCATCTTTAGTTTCGATAAATCTTTTTTGAGTAACCACTGCATTTAAACCACTAATTTTATTTACTATTTCGATATCAGTAACCGTTCCATCATAACCCCCGTTTTTTTGATTTCTGACATATCCGTTATACAAATCTTCTCTGCTATACGTTCCTCCGTATTTTGGGTGAACATAGGTAAAGTCCTCTGTAAAAATCTCAAAGACCTTATTAATGTCTTCTACTGTAGAATTTGCCTGAAATATCTTCAGGTTTAGATCATAATATTGCTTAACGATAGCGTTAAGTGAATCTTTATGAGCTTTTGACGCTTCCTGAGCACTTACTTGATGCACTCCTAAAAGAGTAAAAAGAATAATGAAAATGAATTTAGATACGCTCCTGATTATCTGTACTTTCCTACTCATTTTTTTGTTTTAGAAAGTAAGATAATAATGTTTTGCGGTTTTGTATCAAGTATGCTTCTGTTTTAAGGATAGCTTAACATACCTTCGAATGTTCTGAAAATATGAATGTTCAATTCGTATTTTGTAGCGTCTACTTGTGTTTTTTAGAGTTTTGTATGTTATATATCTAGTTTTCAAAGATTTGAATTCTATTGTGGTCTGGATCCATAATAATTACCATTCTTTTTCCGGTTGCTTTGTCAGTTACAACGTTACCGTGAAGTTTAACTTTATTTCTGTTGATATGGTCTATAAAACGATCAAATTCTGATACTAGAAATCCAATCTTAAATAATCCGATTAGTTTTGTTTTGGAATTGTGATTTGGAATTACTTCATGAGGGAGTAAAGCCGAATCTAGTTCGATAAGTTCTATATGAGCATTTCCCCGTTTTAAGTTTGATTGTTTTAACCCAATTTCTGAAACTTCTCTCTTATCAACAACATCGTACCCCAAAATTTCTGTATACCATGCAGAGGAAATATCGATATCTGTTACGATAATTGCTGTGAAATTAGAGTCTAGTTCGGGCACTTTTTTTTCTTGCGCATATCCATGAATCGATACGATACATAAGCTTAAAAACATTACTATTATTTTCATGACAATTGAAGTTTGATATATGATTTTAAATAGCATCCCTTTTCATTACTAAGATGCCAAAACTGTATGAAACCTGAGATATGGACCAAGCTTTACCAATGAAAAGCTTTTGATACAATGCCTGGAGGTTTACCGTTCTTTAATTTCCTTTTTCAATCGTATACAATAGTAACTCTTCATCATCATTAGGGATTTTGGTAGTGCCTTGTAATTCTAGTCCAAGTTTTTCCAATAATTTTTGAGAAGAGATATTGTCTTGTGTGGTTATCGCATGAATGGTGTCAACTCCAAACTCTTCAAAAGCTGCATTTTTTATCCGGTTTGCAGCTTCAAAAGCAAATCCCTTTTTTTCAAATGCCGGAAGAAAGGCAAATCCAATATCAATCCCTTCTAAACCTTCTCTGTCATATAGCCCACAAGTCCCTACTTTTTGATTGCTTTCTTTTGTAATTACAGTATAACTTGAATACCCGAGTTTGATAAGTTGTGGGGTCATTTTTGATCGAATATACTCCCCAGCACTCTCAATCGAAGTAACATTTCGATCTCCAATATACTTGATCCATTTGGGCGTGTTTAACAATTCAAAAATAAATGAAGCGTCCTCTTCTGTGGTTGGCCTTAGATGTAATCGTTCTGTATCAAAAGTTTTGTGTTCTTCCATTGTTTGAAATTGATTGAGAGATGAGAGATTACCACAGGTACTCAGCTCCATCAAATATAAGTAATGCACTTGGTTTTTTGAAGGAATTTTCAAACTCGTGAATGGGTCCGAAGAACTATCAACTTCTCTTAAGCATCAAAGATTTTCTTGGTAGCCAAGGTTTTGTTTATTTGTTCGAGAAAATCAGATTTATTTTTGAAGTTTCCATGGTTTTTGTAGATCCCAGCCATTGAATTTAATTCTTCCATTTCTTTATTGTAAGTCTCTAGAGGATCTACAAAATTCAAATTGTCTCTGTCTATTCTGCCTATTGCAATGGCAGAAGGTATTCTTTTATTACATCTGCAGCCGTTTTTGGGATTATAAACCCCACAATTTGCACCCAAAAAGGAACCGATTAGTTTTCTTGATTTTTCCAGTCTTTTTCTGAAATTTTCTGGAGTGGTATCTACGATTTCGCAGGCGATATTACTTTTTAGTTTCAGAATGCTTCCCAGTATAAAAGCCATACGTAAATCTCTAGTCAAACATTGAAGCATTGCTAAGGTACACCCGGTTTTCATTTCTTTTTCTAATAAATTTTTATCCGGTAAATCATAAGTAGCTGGTTCTTTAATGGATTGCAATTCTTGCGAAAAGGAATCAAATGATAAAGGAGATTTCTCGATAGCGGTTTTTTTCAGACTGATTAAATAATTGGTTGCTACTCGGTACACCCAGGTGTTTAACTTACTGCGATGATTAAACTTAGCAAGATTGGTAATGATTTTTATTAAAATCTCTTGAGTGGCATCTTCGGCATCTGCCCGATTCCATAAAAACCGTAGTGAAATGTTGAATACCAGAGGTTGTATAGCAGTAATGAGTTGTTCAAAACTCTTCTTATTGCCAGCTATGCAAGATGCGATGAGTTCTTTTTCTGTCATGATCCACAGTGTTAGAAACGGGTTAAACCTAAATTTAACCCGTTTTTTTCTTTTATTACTTATTTATTGAAAATTGTCCGTGAGGATTATCTTGTATCATCAACCATTTCCCATCAGGTTGTTTTCTTAAAGTAGCCACCGACAATCCATTTTGTTCGATTTTAGTTCCATCGGGCATACTGCCAACCATGTGCCACGGAGCAATATGGGTGGCAATGTTCTCTGCAATATACACTTCGTGTTCACCAAATGTATATTTTGGATTCATCGAAACAAACTGTGTAAAGAATGTTCTTAGGTTCTCTTTACCTTGTATCGGTTGTTGAGGTTCAAACATTACTATGGCATTGTCTTCATAGGTTTCCAATACACCGTCAATATCTTTTTTCTCAAAGGCGGCTACCATTTGTTGGATAGTACCAAATACTTTTTTTTGTTCTTCATTAAAATTGTGTTCCATGTTTTTACTTGTTTTTAAATGATTTTCTTTTTGCTTTACTTGTGCATTTCCGCTAGAGATGATTCCCAATAACAATGCAATAAATACGAGTGCTGTCTTTTGCATAATTTTTAGAGTTTATGTAATCGATTTGTTTCGGTTACATTGTATTTGACAGTCACAGATGGGAACTGTGAATTTTTTACTAAGAATTTTTTTTAAAAACTTGGATTGTTGGAGATGAAATACCAAAAAGCGGTAATAAGAACTATAACTCTTATTACTGCTTATACCTAATTCCACTTTTTTACTGAAGCTTAAGATTCACTGATGTACACATCTAAATTTAAAAATGCTTTGTCTCTTAACGGTAAAATGAATTTATAATCTTCACTTTCAAAAACTTTCAGTAAACTTTTTTGGCTCGGAAACTCCATAATAGAGACTAGACTTGTGGGGTGGCTACCTACTAATTGACCTTCAATTTTGTATTTGTTGATGGGGGTGCCTCCTGCAGCTTTAAACATAGGCGCAGCAGCTTCAAGATAGCCATCTAACGCTTCTTTTTGGTTTGGATTAATTTGAGCACTAACGATCATAATGACTTTTTCGCTATTCATATTGTTATTATTTTTTAATGGTTAAAAATTTACTCTTACAATTGGGAAATCTGTAGCAGCAGGATTATTGCCAGCCACCAATGCTTGTATACGAGTATATTGAACAAATAATGCATCATCGACCATAGTAAATGTGGTAGGAAATGAATTTGTACCAGCTTGAACGGTTTTTTCTATGGAGGCTGTGGCCCAGTTATCCGTCGATTTTAATTGATAGAGCGCTTCGGTAATTGGGGCAGTGCCTGTAAGATTGTTACTGGAAACTGCAAGTGTATTATTATCCGTAAGCAGAATACCATCGATCGCAGGAATATTGCCATTGGTGATGGTTATTTCAGAAAAACTATTCGGATTTGATAGTGGTATTTTGAATAATTTTCCTTCATCGTATTTGGATACGATTAAAAAATCATCATTGTGATACGTTAATCCATTCAAACCAAAATTCATGGGTTGAGGTTGAAATGCAGCATCCGTAATTAAGGTGGTTACGTTTCCATTGGTATCTATTTTATGTATACTTGGCGAGAAACTATCGCTGACATACATATTTCCTGCTTTATCCAAAACAACATCATTAGCAAGATGTGGGGCACCGTTGGTTAATTGAATAAAATCTGTTTGATTCCCGCTAGATAAATCATAAATGGCAATAGCTGCTAGCTGAGCCAAAGTGGTAGAATCACTTCTTGCTTGGTTAAATCCCGGATCGGTAACACATACTAATAACCGATTGTTTGCTTTGTCAATTTCCATCCCCAATGTAGTAACCAAATTAGGGTTGTCAGCAAAAGTTTCGATGTTTCCATCCAGCGTTACCTTACTTATTTTTCCTTTGGCTACAGAACTTACGTAAAACACATTTTCTTCAGCATCAAAAGCAACACCTTCTGGATATAAACCGTTTTCTTCTATAGAAATCTGATCTGGGATAGAAATTCTAGGTCTTTCGTCATCTTTGTCACATCCAAATATGAGTATAGCAAGACAAAGAGATACTAATTTTACAACATTCATAATCTTTTTTTTTAAAAATTTATGTTGCAAAGATGAGGTGAGAAGTGCCCTCTATGATAGCTCGTTTAGTTCAAAAAATAGCTTATTTGGTCAACAGTTTTTTTGGAGTGACTCCGTATTTCTTTTTAAAAATATGTATAAAATGTGAAGGGCTTTCAAAACCAACTTCGTAAGAAATATCAGCAATGCTTTTGTCAGTGGCATTAATCAAAACCTTTGCTCTTTTTAGTCTTTGTTCCCTCAACCAATGTGCAGGCGAATCCTGAAAGACTTCTTTGAATTTCCGCTTAAAACTTGATACGCTTTGATTAGACAAAAAAGCCCTTTCTTCTATAGTGAGGTTTTTGAAGATACTGTTCTCGATGGTTTCTTTAAAAGATGTATTAGCAACCTTATCTAGTGATAGTAAATAGTTTTGAAATTGATTTTTGGTGTCCGACAATAAAAGGCTAAGCAGTAATTCTTCTAGTTTTATTTGTAAAAGAGGTTGTGCGGTCTTTTGAGGATGATCAAAATAGGGAAGTAGAGATTTGATATAGGTATCCAAATTTTCGGATCGCTCTACCTTGAACATTTTTGATACTGTAGTATTGGCAACTTTTGTCAAGTAACCATGATATTTTTTCTTAAAGGTGTTTAGAAAATCTTCATGAATAAAAAATAAAAGAGAAGAAAACGCTCCATCTTCCAGTATTTTCTCCGAAGTTAAATACGTTCCCTTTTGTACAAAAAGCAATTCATTTTTTTCGGCAGTGATCTCCTGTTCTGTCGAGATCAGTACTTTTTTCCCTTTTAGAATGATAGTGATTACATGTTGTTCTAATTCTATAGGGCGTTTGGAGCATTCTTCCTTTTTGTGAAATTGTATAAAGTTTTGATTGTCAAACTTTAGAATAGCATCGGTTTGCTCCGGTTGAAATGGATTGGGGATGTTAAAACTCATTCCATAAAAATAGAGGTTACCAGCGTATAAAAATGTCGTATTTAGGTCATTTTAAGGGATTTTAAGACCTTTTAACAATAAGTGAATTCCTTTAAAATATAAATAACAATGGTTTGATGATCTCAAACCATTGTTATTTTATTTTTATAACTGCATATAATACAGTCAATATTTGCGATTTAGTTATTAATATAGTCTATAGCCGTTTGAAGAACATTTTCGTCTGTGGTAGACGTATCAGGAGTAATAGATATTGATCCATAAAGAACTTTATTCCTATCCGCCATAGATTCTACCGCCAAAAACAATGTTGAACCATCTAACAAAGAAAATCGAGCATTGTCGGCTGGAATACCGCAGGTTCCACTTCCAAAACTTCGAGTATTATCTCTACCAATAAAAGATATAGCAACTGCCTCTGCGCCAGAAGCAACCCCATTATTAATTAAAACGGCTACTTTGGTATTGGGATTGATCAATTCATAAGGATTTGGTACTACTATTACTCTTCCCTGATCTAATCTGGACGCTCCATCTTCATAAGACCAGGCTTGCATATTATCATCTGCATCTATAAAAAAACCTGCAGTTCCTTCTCCCAAAATAGGTCCGATACCGGCTATCATCGCAAACATATTACCGCCCAAGTTATCTCTTAAGTCAACAATCCAACCGTTGATATTTTGGTTATCCTGAGATCTAATATCTTCGTGCATATTTTCGGCAAATGCTACAGCTTCAGCTGTTGTTCCTCGGAACCCATTGACACGTACGTATCCAATACCATCAGGCACGGAGGTAACGGGGGAGATATTCGAAAGGCTACAAATTGACGGAGTGGCAGCAAGAAATGTTCCATCTTCTTTTTCGATGAAACTACTGTTTTCTCCAAGTAACCGCAATGCAAGAATTACGGCCTCATCAGTTTCATCAAAGGTTTGTGCATCCGCAGCTGCATTTAAAACCTGAGTTCGAAAATTATCCCAATCGATGGTCTTTCGATTCATTGAATTGGCTTGCATCTGATCCACCAAGTTGTTTAAGAAATTGGTTACTCTGGTATTGTTTGGACCATCATCATCAGAGCTACAGGATACGATGATAAACAGGCTGATAATGAATAGGTATTTTAGATTTTTCATAGTAATTACTTAACGTGTTGTTTTTGGATGTTTATTGTACGTGTATGAACAAGGCAAGAAGTTACCACGCATTTTGTAAATTTTTTACCTATTGTTTTTCAAAGAGTAATATCTTTTATCTTTTTGGCCGGATTTCCCGCAAAAATGGTGTTTTCGGGAACATCTTTTGTCAATACTGCACCTGCTGCAATAATTGAGTTATCCCCAATTCTTATGCCTCCTACAATTACACAATGTCCCCCGATCCAGACATTGTTTCCTATAGTTATGGGTTTCGCAAATCCAGACTTGTGTCGATCGACAGGATGTATGTTGTGCCCTGCCGTATACATACCAACATTAGGCCCTATCAGACAGTTGTCACCTATTCGTACTGCTGCCATATCTAATATGGTGCAGTTAAAACCTGCATAAAAATTCTTGCCCACATGTATATTATATCCTAAATCACAATGGAAATTATGCTCTACAAAAATTCCAGAGCCAACAGTACCCAGAAGTTGAGTTAATATTTCTGTTTTTATACTTTCCTGTTCGTAATCCACTGTATTGAATTTTTGCAAAAGTCTTCCTGCTCTTACAAAATCCTTTTTAAGGTTCTGATCACCTCTTTGGTATTCGATCTTTTCAGGATTCATAGGACGTCTAGGTTTATTTTACGCTGTGGTGAATGATTCACTATAATTTTACTCATATCCTATTTCAATATTTGGGTGAGATATACAATTCCAAATATCCATCCAGTATATAAAGTGGTATACCCCAGAGCATAGAAGGCTGAAATTCCAATTTCACCTTTGGTATCTAAGGATTTGGAAAAAACAAGCTTTAGCGCTCTGAAAAAGATCCAATACATCATTCCAACAATTATTGAAATTGAAATCCAGAAAACGGCTTCTAATAATAGCAATAAGATAATGAAAAGAATGGTCAACACTATCCATAGGACTATTGATAAGACAATTGCTCCGATATCATCATCACCATCGATGTCTGGTAAATCCGGGATAGTTCCCGATTTACCAATCAAATTTCCTGTTTCGAGGATTTTAAAGTTGGGCAAATCGTCTTTTAGTCCTATTCCGGTAAAAAGACCATACGTCATAAATGAAAACAGAGCAGTAGCAATAATGGATAGCGATATGTATAAGTTGGAAGTTATGCTACGATTGTAATTTATCCCGGTAAGATACACTGTGAGTGCGGCAATTATGACTACGATTAGGGATATAAAGAATACCGACTTACCACTTAGGTACGTTTTTTTTATTTTCAATATCTAGTTGTTTTTATTTAAAGTGTTTCTACAATTTGAATGTTATTCCCGCATGTATCATTAAAAACAGCAAATTTTACAGTTCCCATCTCTTTTGGTTTTACACTAAAAACTACATCAAGCTTGCAAAGCCTTTCATATTCGGCATCCACATTATCAACATCAAATTGTGTATACGGAATTCCTGCTTCCATCAATGCGTCTTGAAACACTTTGGAGGGTTCAAAATGATTTGGAGCTGGTTCTAATAATAATTCTGGTCCGTCTTGCCAATCTTTGGATACCAAGGTTATCCATCTGTTTCCTCCCTCCAACGGTGCATCCTTTTTTATGAGAAAGCCTAATTTTTCAGTGTAAAATTGTAATGCTTTTTCTTGATCTCTTACCGGAATGCTAATTAGTGTTACTTTCATCTTTGATCTATTTTTATTTGTTTTTCAAAGTTTAGAAGTCTGTATCTAATTTGCTTCTCGAAACTTGCTCTTTTTGAAATTTGCTAGGTGATTTCCCTGTTTTTGTTTTAAATAATTTACTGAAAGAGCCTAAACTTTCAAAACCTACCGCAAAACAGGTTTCTGTAACAGTCATTCCGCTTTTTAGATATTCTTTTGATTTCTCAATCCGTTTATCAATTAAGTATTGTCTGGGTGTAAGTCCATAATACCTTTTAAATAGCCTTTGTAAATGATATTTGGAAGTAAATCGTATGTGCGATAAAACGTCTAGCTTTAAGTCTTTCTCAAAATTATGATCAATGAAATGACGAGTGTCTATAATTGCTTTAATCTGTGCATCATTCGAATAACAGGCATTTTTGATATGATTGAGTTTTTCTTGATAGAATGTCATTTCTGGTTCATTTGGAATGGTGGTCTAATGATTCGTATAAATTACGTTTTAATACCGTAAATACATCAAACGAACTAGTTTATTTTTAATTCAGACGCAATATTCACCCATTTTATGTTCCATTTTTTCTCATGATGATCTCCGGTTGCGAAAAACAGAAATTGATGATCTGGGGTTACATACGGATTTCCTTGTCCCAAGTTATTGATAGTATCATTTAATTTTTTGGTTGTTGACCAGTTCCCTTGTCCATCGTTAAAACTTACGTGCAAATCCAGCTGATTTCCTATCGTAGCAAAAATGAGAAAGTCCTCATTGGGGCCAACGTAAGGAGTACATTTTCCTGGATCTTTGGGTATAGATACAGCAATTTTTTCTGCATCTTCAAATGTTCCATTCACTTGTTTTGAACGATAAATATCCATTTCGCTATAATCTAAATTACTGGAATGAAAATATAAAGTGCCAGAATTCGTAATGGTTGGGTGAGATACCAATTTGTCTTTCAAATTTGGAATATCAACAAACTCAGGTTTCGCCCATTGGCCATTAACGTTATCTGATTTCCAAATATGCCAGGTAGAGGGTAGGCTATCGATACCCACAGGTCGTGTAGAACTGAAATAGATGGAATTTCCATCTGGAGAAAAACTCATCCCATGTTCGTTGTATGTGGTATTGAAAAAAGCTTTTTTGGGCTCAGACCAGGTACTATCCACTTTGTGGATGACATAAACGTCAAATTTTTGAAAATCCTTATCGGATAACGTATAATAATATGCTTCGAAGTCTGGGCTGAATATACCTCGATGTATAATTCTATGTGCAGGAACGATATCTTGCTTAAAAATCATTGGAACATCTTCGGGAATCTCCTGAGACAGGAACCGCGTTTTGAGATTTGCGGGATCATTTTTACAACTCAAAAAACTAATGGTGACTAATATTATAATTTTGAGTTTGTTCATTTCTATACGTTATACTAGGGTAAATCATGTTAAGCTAATGATTTTCATTCCAAATCCTTAAGGCTTTGGGTATAGAATAAAAAGCATTGGTTCCGTGATTGGCATTTTGGGTAAATTCATAGTGCATCTTCAATGCTGTTGAATTATCTCGATCCAAAATCTCGATCACTTTATCAAATCCATTTTTCATCTTCTCGTTCTCGTCTTGCCCGAGACTAAGATATATAAAATTGTGAAATGTGTTTTTGGCTATCGCTGCTTCTAACTTTTGAGCAATTATGGTATCATCTCTCCAAAATGCAGGACTGTAGCAAAAATACCCGTTAAAAAGCGTAGGCTTTTCTAGCATAGCATACAACACAAAAAGCCCTGCTCTCGAATGACCAGAAATCATTCTGTAATCGGTAGTTCTGTATTCGTTGTCAATTAGAGGAATTACTTCGTTCTCCAAAAATTCTAAGAATGCATCTCCACTACCTGGTTTAGAAGCATCCTGGCTTTGGGAGATATAGTGCGGAGTTAAATCTCTGTTTCTGTCTTCATTTACAATACCAACAATGATCATCTCAGGGATGTGTTTGGCAAGACTTAGTATTGTCGCTGCGTTAAGAATATCCCGATCATGGGACGTGGCATCAAGCGCATAGATGACAGGAAATCTTTTTTGGGTGTTTGAAGAATAATCTTTGGGTAGGTGAATCAGTAATTTTCGCCCTTCTCCTAAAATAGAAGAATCTATAGTTTCGATATTGCTAGCGTTAAGCTGGGCTTTCTGAGCGTTGAATTCGAAGATGGTTAATATGGCTAAAGTGGTAAGAATCCCTGTGATAACGATAGAAATAATTAGTTTTTTCATATACCAAGAACTGTTTTACTATTATTTGAAACAAGGTATTAGAAAAGGGGGGAACCATTAGTATCAGTCAGGTGTCATTGAGGTGTCTTTTTCAGAATTGACTGGTTTTATCAAGTATATTGATGAAATCGTATTGAAGACAATAAAAGAGATATACAATATTAACTGACTATTATATTGGCCATACATCTTTTGCCCTGTAAGGATATAAGTAATACCAGGTACAAGGAATAACAATACCAAAAATAGAATGAAAGAATAGCTTTGAAATACCAAGAGCTGGTTCAAATTCTTATTGCTTTTTGATCGATGTTTTAAAAGAAACAAGATATGGAGAGGAGGAAGAAAAGTTAGAAGTGTGGATATTAGTATAGTGATTCCCTCATTTTCACTTTTTTCGTTGCTTAAGGAAACAGGAAGTAATTCTACTTCCAATATTTCTGATAAGATAGTTAAGGTATAAACTCTAGGGATCACTTTCCCATTTTCGATCCGTTTGATGGTGCTTAAGGATAAGTTGGTTTTGTCTGCCAGAGTTTGTTGCGTAAAGCCTTTTGCTTTTCTAGTGATCAAGATTTTTTCTGAAATATCCATTAGTTCAAATTTTCTGTTTTACACTAACCGATATCTTGCAATTCACTTTATTGATCTGCTAATTTTGCATAAATATCGATACTGATAAATACTCCGTTCTTAACCTCACAGTCTTGCATAGTACCTTCTAAATTGAATTGAAGTTTTGCTAATGCTTTTTTACAATTCAAGTTTTCTGTTTCGACAAAACCTTCAATTCTGTGTAGCCCAAGGGTATCAAAAGCGTATTTTAAGATGAGAGGCATAGTTTCTGTCATTAATCCTTTGCCCCAGTTTTCTGGCAACAACCAAAACCCAATTTCTGCCTTTTTATTGGTTGTACTCAGGTCGTTTAGTCCTCCTGCTCCCAGAAATTTTCCATCATCTTTTGAGCAAACTGCCCACCAAATACCCCTTTCATTTTTTTCGAGATCAGCAAACCAAATCATTTGTTCTTTTGTTGCTTCCAGGCTATCAAAACTAACTCCGTAATATTTTATAATATCAGGATGAGAAAGTCCTTTAAAAACGTTTTCTATATCTGACGGTACAAATTGTCTTAAGGTTACACGTTCGGATTCTAAAATGGGAAAAGTATTAGGCATTTTGTATTTGATTTCTATTTGTTATGTTTTATTTCTCAAACCATTCCCGTACTTCCATGATGTATTTTTCTCTGTCAGGGGTTTGTTCGAGTATAGAGACCCCACTATCAAATATTTTGACTTCAAAGTCACGTTTCGTTAGATACACATCATTAAATTCATATGATATAAACAAGGCGCCTGCGATAACCAGGGAACACCCTATCCAAAATAGGATAGAAATTTTACGTGGAATGTGAATCGTCCAAATTTTATTGATGAATACACTGATGATTAACCAAAAAACAAAGTATGTTGCAAGATTAACCATTAATTCTAGCATGAAATATTGAGTAGCCAATGAAGTATGGAATGCCGAACATTTATAAATCATGGGAAATCCATACAAAAATACATCTGGTCCATCGATTATCGCTCCGTACCACCATTTTGTTATGAGCGCAAATGAAATAAAGGTTAAAGGGAGCGCAAATCTCAAAATCAAATTTTTCATGTAGACTAGGTGTTTAATTGCATACAACAATAAGATTACTGAGATTCGAAATGCTTACAACAATCGAACTACCAATACTAAAGTAACAAAATTACAATGAATTCAGATATAGCGTGCTTCATTGCGATATTGTGTTTTCTTTTAATTTTTAGTCCCTTCCAATGTTTTTTGAAGTTCAGAACTAAGTTCTTCTTCAATAATATCGATTAACTCTTCCTGGTTATAATCGTATTTTTTTATGATTGTAGGTTCATTATAATCCTCGAATTTACCATCTTTATTTTTGTCAATCCCGAAGGTAATAACAAGGTCCTTACTCTGGTTTAAAAATTTGAAGGAATCTACATCCATATTTTCAATTCCAATTTTCTTCAATTTCTTTTCTTTTAAAGAATAGTGATACAGCGATTTGAAATCTAATAGGTTGATAACTCCATCTTTAAAAGTATCTTTTTCAGAAACTTTAAACAGTAGTATAATATCATCAGCAAAATACTCTGTGGAGATATAATTGAAATTGACTCTATTTTCAAATAGTTTTTTTGTGGATTCATCTTTTTGATCATATACGATCACATTATTAAAAGCTCCATAATATTCTCTTGAATATCTGTGGTCTTCAGATTTGTAGTCCCTTGATTTAAAAGCTGACAAAGTATTAATATCTTCTACTTCGTTTAAATTCTTATGAGCTACCGGTATAATGTATATTGAATTTATGGTGTCCACCAATCTAGGTGTTTGGAAAGAAACGACCTGTTCTCTTTTACTTTCTTTTTGTAGTTCTTCTATTTTCTCATTAGAAAGGATACCCTCTTCAACATCACTACTCCTATTGAATCTAGAAAATTCAGCAATGGTGATTCCTCCAATTCCAATAATAGCACTAATAACAAGGATTATGGCAAGAGTACCTAATATTGCTAGTATTCTTTGATTATATCGTTTTACTTTTTCTATTTTCATTGATTATCCGATTCTAAATGATACACAACTATTTATGTAAAAGCGTGGCAAAGTGTTACCTAGTTTTGTGTTAGCCAATATACTTCAGTATTGATAGCTATACCATTGGTTGTATTTTTATACTTATTTTTTATTTAGAATTTTTAGATCCAATTTTATTTCAGCAGGCTTTCGCTTGGCATATTGGATACTGTCAATTTGTTTGTTGGAAATAAATCTATAATAGATACTTTGTTTTGTATCTGTTGCATACCAAACATAGTTAGATTTATTTTCAAAAATATCTAGTAAAGCAATGTGAGTGTTTTTTAGATTCAAAAGAGACTTACTGGTTTCACTTATATTATCAATCAGTTCTGTTAACCGATCATCCTTAACCTGAATATATGTTCCTCCATTATTTATAGTGTTTTCCAAGTTAAAGGTGTCTGAAATTATAACAACTTGTTTACTGGAGTTGGCACATCCAATAAGAAAACATAGACAACAATACATAAAAAATTGTTTAATCAATTTCATAATAGTAATCTGATGATTTATAGTTACCGAGTTTATACCACCGACGGCCTGTCGTTTAATAATTTGTAATAGCCTTGCTCCATCAATTTTTCTGCAACCTCAATTCTACCTTTGGCGCCATTTTGCATAATATATGCGAGCTCTTCCTTGGTTAAAAGAACTACATTGACCAACATTACCTCTTCAATACTTAATTGAATTTTATCTGAAACTTCGTTATTTTTTAATCCCATTAAAACACCGGCCTCTCCATTTTCTCCTAAGAACGCACTCGGTAAACCGTCTCCGTTTACAGCCGAAGACAGATAGGTGTAGTCATTCAGCATATAAGAGATATTTGGATTGGAAGCCGGCATACTGCTTACTTGCCTTAAAATCTTGAATTCCCAGGAATCAATAATCTCTTGGATGTTGGTGTACTTATTGTCCGTTAGGGTATACAACTCAATTCCAATACCATTATATCCTTGATTGTCTGCATTGGTATCGAAGTCATCATAAGGATCGCTCAACCCATCGGTAGCGATAATCGTTCCCTGATCGGTTTGAACACCGATATGCGCTTGTCTCATAGACGGCCATCTGGGACCTCCCATAAAGGATGGATTAATCATGTTCCCTACAACATCAGAAAAAGGTTCTCCAATACTTTTCCAATAGTTGTCTCTTTTTTCGCAAGAAATTTTAAAATGATCGTCGTATTTCATAATGGTTGTCTGTTTCGATTGTATAAGTTAGGTATATTGGAAATATATCACTCAAGCACCAAGATAGGGAAATCGTTACGAATTTCATTTCTTGTACAAGGTTCATAGCCCGTGTGCTAATCTTTATTTTTACGTTCCTAAGGAATTGCTGGTAAGATACTCCCAAATCGTTTTCAAAATGGATTTTCCTTTTTCATGATTTGGATCAGATAGCCAAAACCCACAAACATTGCAAATCGCTTGATCAGTATAGGTTGCACGTCCAGCTAGACCATCTAGTGTTGCAATCTCATCTGCATATCCAATTTTACCTGCCGTGTCGGTCCATTCTACCTGATCTTTTCTGATTTTGTCAGAATAACATCTAGGGCACCTTTCTTTTTCGTCATCTAATGTTGCATATCGATGTTCAGCAATTAGCTGTTCCATTTTGGATTCGGTTAGATTTCTTTCTGTCAAATATGCTTGTATTTCCAACTGAGTTGCTTTCATATACGTCAGCAATTTGAATTTGGCAAAATATGCCAATTCATAATCGTCTAACTCAGTCAGAAAATTTCGTACTCTACTCATTTTGGAATTGCAACTAATGTTTAATACATAGGTATCGTAAGAAGATAAAATGTTACCTATTTCCTGGCTTGATTGTTATTACCAAAGATTTTTTCTTCACTGGTTACAATCTTTTCTCGTGTGTTTGTTTTTCCTTTTTCAATGATGAGATCTATAAATTCATTTACATAACGCTCCTTCAATTCGGCATAGATGGTTTTATTTTGATCGGCTTTTTCTGCAAGTTCATACTTCATCTCTTGATATTTCAATCTTGCCCACTCATTTTTTCTTAGATAATTTCTGGACAAAATATGTCGTTCTAAGGCTTTGCTGTTTGCAGGGCAAACATAAAGATGGTGTGTTATATTATCCAGAACTTCATTTTTGAACACTCCGTTTCGTTTAAAAACCTCACGCTGTTCAATACCTTGGTTCCCGTTATGGTAATATCCAATTTTAAGTAATCCTGCCTTTATTTTCTCAAATTCTGATTCACGTTCATAGATGATATCCATATCAATGATATCTTTTGCATCCAAATTAGGAACCGAGGTACTCCCCACATGTTCTATATGATATGCCAACCCACTTAACCCTTTTTCAATTTCATTTTTTAAATGAGTAAAGTTTGTAATCCAATCAGCAGTGTATTTTTTGATCAACATATTTTTGGAATGGGACATAACAGGTTTGAATAGACGCGATTTAACTTCTGGTTGGCCAAGATACTTAATTAAACACAATAGCGGTTTGATCGTGCACTCAAACCGCTATTGCATTTGTAATTGATCAGCAAAGGTTTTATCCTTCCATTTGCTCATACACTTTTCGCCATTTGGAAGCATCGTAAATCAAAATGGACTCTTGAATGATGCCCTTTTCCAATCGAAACCATTCTGAAGCAAGATTGCTTTCCAAACCTGGGATAGAGGATTGAAATTCATAATGCGTAGCTACCCAATCTTCATTTTGGGCGGTACTAATCAGTTTTACACCTGTTAATACTTTACCCATTTCAGTAGCTAATCCAATAAATTCGGTTTTATGATTAAGCGCTACCATAGGGTTTTTGAATCGATAATGATCTGCCAGTAAAGCCAAAGATTCATGAATACGTTGAGGGTCGTTGAAGCCGTTTAAGAATTGGATTACTATTTCTTGATTTGTCATAGTTTTCTTTTTTGTCATTGATATGATGACAAAGTTCTAAAACGTCTTCAAGCTAGATCTTGGTAAAAACCAAGATTTCTAGATGTTGATTGAGTTGATTAATTTGCTGAAATTGGTAGGGTCTATTCGCAAGTAAGAGGAGATATCTTTTTGAGGAACCATATTGAGCAAATGAGGACTTCTCTGTGCAAAATTTCTAAAACGAGTTTCCACATTAAAAGCCATTAATTCGTGGTGTCGTTCAATGATTCCTAATAAAAAAGATTCGGTAATTTTTCTGAAGAGTGTTTCCAATTCTCTATGCTTTTGTATCCATTCGGCATGTTTGGCAAAAGGTATGCGTAGCAACTTACTATCGGTAATAGTTTCCAGGTAGTATTTTGAAGGTGTTTGTGTGAGAAAAGATTCGACAACACCACTAAAGGAAGGTGCATATGCAAAAAACATCACATGCTGTTTGCCATCATTTAAGTAATATGATTTTTGAATTCCCTCTTCTACAAAATAGAGATATCGTTCCGTTTTTCCGGATTCGGTGATGATGGTCCTTTTGGGTACGGAGTATGCCGACCAATTAGAGATATACGACTCCAGAATGGGTTCATTTACTTCGTAAAATGACGATAGATATTTTTTCAAAAGTGATAATGGATTTTTATTCTTTATCTCGCATTTTTTTAATCTTCAAAACCTCTTGTTGTATCCAATGAATAGAAATATCAACTGGTTCTGTCGTATCTGCAAAAGCAGTATTGTGTCCTAATGTTGGGAAAAGTACATATTCATAAGGTTTGCCTTGGGCTTTGAAGGTATTCAAATGCTCCATACCCATTTTTACAGGGATTTGGATGTCTTTTTCGCCAAACAACCATAATCCCGGAATTGAAAGTTTGCTCAACATGTCTTTTGGATCAGTGGCTGTAAATTGATATTGATCGGGATCGTTTTTGATATGGTAGTGCGCATCTTTTTCGGTATGATTTTCCCAAAAATCAGTTCTGCCATTGGTATAAAACTGAAATCTCAGTTGTTCGAGCGTGGTAATGGTAGGGCAACTAAATAACACCATGAATTCAATCAGTGGGTTATTGTGGGCAGCAATGGGGATGATCCATCCCGCCTGACTAAAACCTAGCAAACCTATTGGTACATTGTTGTGATGTTGATGAATGATTTGCGCAGCAGCGTTTGCATCTTTTGCTAATAGCGTTAAATTATCTGTACTGATATTGTTAGTGCCCACTTCTGGGCCTGCATACACTCCACCAGATGCTCCAACTCCACGTTTATCATAGGTGAGGACTAGTAAGTTTTTTTTGGCTAATAACTCGGCAAACTTAGGCATTCGGGGAACACGATCAGAGCCGTGTACAATCACTACAGCAGCATCAGGTTGTTTGGGAGCATATAAGGTGCCTGCCAGGGTAACTCCTTCATTCTCGAAGATCATTTCTGTTGTCGTGATCGAATCTGTTGATTGTGCTACTGCCTGATAAAGAGAAAGGAATAAAAGAAAAAGTATAAAAAAGATAGGAGACCCCTTATGTTTCTCGATCACCTTGCTATCGATCCAAATGCAATTTCTTTTATTCATAAATGTAATTCTTTTCAGATTTTTTGTCGGATATACAACATCAAAATATTTGCTCGGGGGCAATGCAAAATGTTACTTTTCTTTTTTCTTACCTAAGGATACCTTGTAGTCATCTATATTTCCTTTGATCTTAAGGTTGAGGTATTTTATTTTTTCGTTGGGATCTACTTCTACAATCTCATCTTCTTGCCCGGTACTGATGGAATCATTTTTCTTGTTCCCGAATAATTTTTGCCAGGCGGCTTTGCGTACCGTTTTCCAGGGGATACGCAGATAGTAATCTATATTTTGATTGTTATCATGAGTACCAGATAATTCCATATGACCCAAAGTAGATTCGATCGTCATCGCAGGAATGGTAATCTTACCTTTCTTGATATCCAGACTGTTTTGCAAGGTGTCAAACCGAATATTTTGTAGGTTTCGATCCCCCATATAGTCTGAAAGTGCTAGCATAGGGTCGTAATTTTTTAATCTTCCATTCAATACTTTTACATCCATTTCTAAGGTAGATTGATCCAGATCTGGTACCATATCTGGGTATACTCTGATTTTTCCTTTGATTCTGGAGGTGAGCTTCCCTTGTAAATTTTCTGAAACGAGATGATCTTGTCCAAAATTCTCGAATTTGAATAGTAATTTATCCAAATCTACATTGTTCATCACCAAATCTGGCTGCATGTAGATATGTTTGGGATCACTACCGTTAAAATACCCATTTAATCGAATATTTCCTCCCGCTGCATCCATATGTAAAGTATCGATATAGATGTAATGATCTGGAGTAGTTCTTAAATCTGCTTTGATATTTTGGAGATCTATGCGATGATAAATAAAATGTGCAATATCGGCTTTAAATTGCATATCAGTAAATGGCAATTCGTATAAATTGAAAGCCTCTGCATGTTCTTTTACATCTGCAGTTTTTGAAGCCACAGCCGCTGTAGATTTTGGTGGATTTAAATCGAAATTAAACAGAGCATCAAAGTCGATGTAATTTGCTTTTAATTCGAAGTAATTGTCCCTTTTCTTTATTTGTGGATCTTTCCCAAGGTAATAGTTTAACGCAAAATTGAAATTGGTGGTTCCTATTTCCCCATGAAAAACTTTGATCACCAAATGCTCGTCTTCGTAATGGATGTTTCCTCTAAAATCATGAAAACGAAGCGGATGCAATTTCATTTTTGTGTCCAGCTTGTCTAAAGCCAAATCGATGGAATGTAATGCAGAGTCTTTATAATGCATACTGGAGGCAAAATGTAAAGCCAATTCATCAAAAGCCTCATGTCGGTATTCTTTTGGGACGTAATTTTCTCCTTTATACGAAAAGACATCCTCCAGTCTTAGTTTCTTAGACGTTAAGTTGATATCCAAATCTACATCTCCGTTCAATTCGGGTTGCATCCAAAATGCATAATCATGAATGAGCCCGTCGAAATGAAAATCACTATCGTCTATATAACCGGTAAAATCCACAATTTTCAAGTCTTTGTCATCGATTAATACATCGGCATGAAAATCATGCAGATTATGCGGATAATGTTTCAGGTCTGCATATAAACTATCAATAAAAAATTCCCCTTTGGGTAAGTATTCAGATTCTGTAAAATCTTTGGCAGAAGCTTTAAAAGAAAGCCCTAGGCTAAGGTCTTTTATTTGTTCATCAACACCGGTTTGGGTCGAATCCTGTTTTGAAAAACGGGTTAGTTCTGCAATATCAAGATTTTTGGAAGCTATATCCAAATGCGCCTCTACTGGGATTGTCGTATGATGTACAATTGCAGGTAAGTCTGAAAGAAAACCGCTTATGGATAGATCCGAATTTCCCATCAACATTTCAAACTGATTCAAAGTGGCTTCTTTGCCATTCATTACCAAATTGATATTCAAATCGTGCAGGGGAGCAGGAAGATTTTTGGAGACTAAACTCAGGTCTTTTACAATCAACTCGGTAAAATATGCCTGATTGAGTTTTTGCAATGCTTTTTCCGGATGGTCAATATCGATAATATCATGAAAATTCATTTTCAACGACACTTCTCCAGAGGCTTCTTGTACTTGCTCTAGTTCAAAAAACTCTGCAATAAAATCCAGATTGAAATTCGAATTGATTTTCATATCCACTTCCGGAGATTCAAAATTCTTTACCAAAATAGACCCTTCAAACTCTCCTTTTTCCAGGGATGCCGTCATATCGGTTAGCGAGAACTCCATGGTACTGGCATCTCTATTGGCACCATTGGTAAAATGACCGTTGAAGCCCATGTGATCTATCTTTTTTGCTCTTTGAGTATTTTCCAAATAGGCTTTTCCAGCTCCAAAATTAGCATTGATAAAAGGTCGGTTTCCTTTGTTGGCAGGACCTTGGATTGTGGCATTAAAATAAATCTCACCAGCATTTCTATATTTTTCCAAAACAGGGATTACATCTGTAGGAGCAAAGGCAATAAGCATATCAAAGTTAGGCTTGGTACCTTTTATAGAAAGGTCGAGGTCTACATCATTTTTGGTGTCGATAGATCCCTCTAACTCAAAATCCCCATTTTCCATGGCAATACCAGAGGGTTGTATGTCGAGAATACCTGTAGATTCATTAAATACAACATCGGTATGTACTTCAAAGTGTTTATTATGGATAAAAGTGGTATCCCCATCTTTGATCACATTTAATTCAAAATGAGTATCGATATGCCCAGCAATGATGCTGTCTTTTTGACTAAAACCACCTGTGCCGGCATACATGAATTTTTCGACATCTGTATTGGTGGCTTCATCTAGAGTATGGATATCCAGATTTTTAAACTTTATTTTTTTGAGGTGAATATTGGTAGAAGGGGTTTCTGTTTCTGAGGTACTAGCCAAAGAGTTCTGAATATTCGTCGTGTTGTTTTCGTGGATCACAAGATTTAATACTCCCTCTTCTATAATTAAAGATTGAATGTCGTAGTTTCCTTTTACAATATCGATGAGGTTAAAACCAATGTAGATGTCTTTTACATCCATGATAACGGGTGCATTGTCTGCCTTGGTTTCAAAAATGCCAACATCATAAACCTTTATAGAGATATACGGAAAACTGCCAAAAAGAGATAATTCACTTTCACCAACGCGAATAAGACCTTGGTGTTCTTGGTTGAGCTTTGCGATCTCTCCTTTAATGATTTCGGATTGGTTGCTCTGGATATATAGCATTAGCCCTCCAACTACTATTATGGGGACCAGAAGTAGTGCTAATAAAATTCGTTTCCAGAATTTTTTAATTTTCAAAGTAGGTGTATTTAGGGTTACAAAAGGAGTTAAACTTTAAAAATAACGAATTCGTATGAAAAAAACCTTATTAAGAGCCTTATTTAGCATTTGGAACAACGAGAAGTATAGATTAGTAAGAACAAGTAGCAGCAACTTCAATTTTTCAAACATACTTCCTAATTTTCGACCTGATTATCTCTAGTTATTGTGACTGCCTTCTAATCTGGACTCATATTTCATTAAAGATTTCCAAATTTCCTGTACTTCGGGCCAAAAACTATCATTAAAATCAGAATCTGTATTGACTAACAGTATTCTACCTATTTCAGTTTCGGGGTTAAAATACATAGCGGTCATTACTCCAGGGTCGGATCCATTGTGACCAATGATATGATCTTTAATTCGTATAAACTCATCGCTGAATTCCATAAAAATGCCAAATTCCTGATTGTTTTTTACATTGGGGAATTGGTGCTTTTCAAACAATTTTTGATAGGATGCTTTGCTTAGTAATGTGCCAGAGCCTTTATATCCTTTGATTAACTCTGTTAAGAATAATCCTAAATCCTGGCTAGAGGTAATAAACCCACCATCCGCTTTTGTAATAAGCGAATATTCGGCGATCATCATTTTTTGATGGGCAAACAACTTAGAACGATTTGTAGTGTCTATATCTTTTGATGACCAACCCGAAGCTTTCATTTTCAAAGGCTTTAGGATATATTCTTTGGTAAAAGACTCATAGCTTTGACCTGTAGCTGATTCGATAATGTAAGCACAAAGTCCAGCACCGATATTTGAATATTCACGTGTTTTTCCCGGTTCTGTTTTTAGGAAGATTTCATTTTTGTACCATTTCCCATTTTCGGTCAAACTATTTCTCATAAATTCAATTTGAGAAATCTTGTCTTCTGGCTTTGAAAACCATTCGTATACGCCTTCATTGTCGTTATGTTTGGACTTTTCTAAAACATAGGATTTCGAATAAACCTCGTCAAGATCTGTAATTGAGGAGGTATGGTAGGCCAGATAATTGATCAATATAGGTTGTTCTGGATAATGTGGGTTGATGATTTTGAATGGTAAATAATTGTTGATTGGATCATCGATATTCAACTTACCCAATTCTTGAGCTTTCAAGAGTGCAATTCCGATCAACGTTTTTGATATCGAGGCTATGTTTTGAGTGGTATTAGAAGTATAAGGTTTTTTTTGTTCGATATCGGTGTACCCAAATCCATTCTCGTAAATCAATCCTTTATCGTCTACTACAGCAACCGAAAAACCAATAATAGCCTCTTTTTCAAAAGCTGATTTCAAATTCTTTGTTAATGTATCGTTTATTGCAGCAGAACTATTTTCTAGGGTATTTGGAGTTTCCTTTTTGTGTTTGCATGAAAAAAAGAGTATTGAAAAGATGAAGACTAAAAAGAGGTTTTTCATGTGTTGATTAGTTGTTTAAGTATAAGTAATGTCTTAATAGTTTATGGAAGAATATTCTTTACAGTGTTTTATTCTACCAAAACGGTTCATGCAATATACAAATTGCGGTTCGTAGTTTTTATTCAATTATTTTTTCAAGCCTAATTTGAATGATCTGTTGGTTAGACATGTCGAGAAATACACCGAGATCATTTTTGTCATCAGTTTTAAGCAAAATTGTCATTTCCATTTTGATATCTGAGCCTACATAATGATGGTTTTCTGAGTTGAAATAGTATGTTGCTTGACCTTTGGTACTGCTGTTATATGCTCCTTCAAATTCACTTGGAACCTTGACTTTAGAAATGTCAAATTCACTTTTGAGAACCGCACATTTTATATCGTCAATAGTTTGGTAACCAGTAAAAGTTAGTTTGTTAATTCCATGAGAAGATAGTATAACACCATTAGCATTAAATGGATTTTGCATTCTAATTTCATCATACTCTCCAATTTTTAAATCTATTGAAGGTAATGGAAAGATTAGATCAAAGAAAATGTCTGTGTTAGGATTGCTAAAACTTCCATTTTCCTTCATATCATAAATCACAGTGGTCGGAATTTCCCTAAGGATAGTATCTTTTGAACTTCCATCTTCATTAAGGGTAACAACATTTTGCTTAAGATTTATTAAGCTTATATCTGCTAGGTTATTCTCTTTCGTTTTCACATACAAAAAACCCTTACCTTTGATTTGACTTTTTTCTACAGGTTTTTCAATACTCGGTTTATTTGTTGTTTCTGTCTTTGAAGATAAAGTATAAATAAATGTTTTTTTTGAACTGAAATCCCAAACAAATTCTGAATTACTGGGCTTGTAACTCAGCAAAAGTATAATTAGTATCGCAAATGAGATTTTTTTCATGTTTGCTGATATTTTAAGTATATATTTTTTCTTCAATCAGTTTTAGAATAGCAACGAATTTTTCAAATTGACTGATGTCTTTAACTCCATATTCTGGTGTTAAAACAATTTGGTTAGTTGGTTTTTTACCGGTTTTTATATAAACTCTTTCGTCTATAATGTTTTCAATAAAAGTTTTATCAAGTACAAGCTGTTTGATCAAGTTTTGATCTCCATCTAACCAAAATTGTTGTGAAATTCGTTTGGGAATAAAAGTTCTTCTTTCTGGTAGAATGAAGTCCAAAATTTTGTTCCACAAACCTTTTGGGAATAACATCAATTCGGTCTCGTAAGTTTCATTGAGATGTAGGATTATTCGGAATGGTTCTGTTACGGGCATCGCTCCTCCTACTTCATTAAGATTGATGCTAATTTTGGTCCCGTCAATAATTATCGTTCCTTTTTTAGGTTGATATATGAATTTGCCAAATGGACTATTTATTTCTTTGGTAAAATCCTCTGAGTATTGTCCATTATATTTTTCCGCTAAATCTTGAATAATATTCATTTATTCAAAGTTTTCAAATTGCACTCAATATATAATATAGGTGTCGCAGCAGCGCAAAACGTTACCTTACTCTTTTTGTAAAATTGTGTTGTTTTAAGTTATTCTTTTGGTTGAGTTATAATTGTATCAGTAATATCATCATAACAGGCATAATAGGCTCGATTTCCAAATTTGCTAAAAGACCATTGTGCAATTTGGGCCTCAGTTTTTATGTCTTTTGGGATCATATGAGGGAAGGCTTGACCCACCGCATGGGTTTTAATTAAAAAATGGACATCGTTTATTGCTTCTTTTTTTGATAAATCATTCTCAAATTGGATTTCGGATATCGATATTTTTTCGGTTGTAATGGTATATTTGGCTTTATAAACCAATCGTCCGTCCCAACTTCTGGAGAAAAACAGATAATTATCATAAGCGTAAATATCCCATTTGCAATCCATAGAGTCAGCCTTAAATGCTATGCCTTCTAACTGTTCTCCATTATGTGGATATTGAAGATTAGCCGATGTTGTATCAAAACCCGAAGTGTCAATCTCGATTAGTTCCTTTCCCAAAGAAGCCCTTAATTCATTGTACTTTTCTGCAACGGCCTTTTCTTTGGTAAATGCCATTGCTGTTGTCGTGTAGGGACTAATGTCAAGAATTCTTTTGTTAAATGGGTTGTCAGGGTCTTCTTCTTCAAACCAACGAAAAGAATATTCATCAGAATTTGTTTTTAGAACTTCAGATTCTGACTTGGGCTTTTTGTTCTTTTTAAACCAATTCAACATATTTATCCATTTTACAATCAAACATAATCGTTAAAATATACAATAACACACCAAAAAGTATAGATGCAACTTACAAAAGTACCAGAAATGAAAAAGAATAACCTGAAATTTTTGATTCCGATTTTATTGTTCAAATAGTACCATTCAAACAGTTCGAGCAAGGTTCCTAAGGAATAAAAGATATTTGCTCCAATCCCCCATATAATTATTCCTAAAGTGTCTTCAAGTCCCCATTGGTAGGGGATTTCTGCAAGAGCATTGAAGATAGCGATTACTCCAGATATCCCAACTAAGATATTGTAAATCCATCTTTTGGATTCCCACCATTTTAAATTAGATTTTAATTCTTCTATTGTCATTCTAAATTATAGTATAGTTGTTGTAGTTGAATACAATGTTTGCTAGTTAGTGATTCTACTGCAGGAACATGTATTTTGTAAGGTTTTTATTTTTACAATCCGTCAAGAATCCCTCCAATAAATTCTCCGATTCCCTCAAGAATTCCTTCAAAAATATCTCCAAAATCTAGCCAAGAAGCATCTATATCCAGATCAGGAATGGACAGCCAATCTGCCGAAGCATTCGTAGCAAGTCCTCCTAACATCTCTGTTTTCATTGCGACATAATCGCAAGCTTCCCCGGTTAGCTTGTGGTAAGCATCAAAGTCAGAATGAGAAGAAAATGTACTCATCGCCCAACAATGCCAATCTATTTCGAGAGTATCATAATATTTTGTTTGTTTAGAAGCTTTTTTGACCTCTTCTGGCTTATAATATTTTTTCTTTCCGTGTTCTTTAACCAGAATTTTTCCGATAGTTGATATATACTCTTTCTTATGTGGGGGAGAAGGAGGGCATTTTAATTCCATATTTTTTGCTGAAATTGTTTGGGGTGTTATATGTATGATTTTACCGTGTAATTTTTCAAAGAAAAGACTTCAATATGCACCGAAGTTAGGAAAACTGTATTTAATTTTTTGTTTTACTGCAGTACAGATCTCTAGGAACCTAAAATGAAATGGGCCTTATACCTTTTTACAAAGTGTTTTTACTTGCTCATTCTTGTTTCAAACTCTTTCAAAATATATTCAATATCTTCAATTTTTAATACGTTTACGTCTGCATTATTCTTTACTTTTTCCCTTTGCATCATAGTTCTCATAAGGATAGTTTTAAAGACCTCTTTTCTTTGGGACGTTTCGGAGTATTTTTTTTCTTGAATGATGTATTCGAATGTTTCTTTCATTGTTATCCAAAGATTAATCTCTTGATCGATGTTTACATCTCTTTTAAAATTAGTAATTGTCGCTTCGAGTGTAATGGGGTAAACTTCTTCAAAAGCCTTATGAATTGATTTGATTTTTTCTAGTTGAGAACCTGTCAATTCGCTATGCTGAATAGGTCCAGGAATCAGATCGTTTGGATCCATGGATACTATTTTTCCATTCTCTTCTTTGGGTTTACTTGAGCAGGAATATGCAAATAAGGAAATTCCGATTATGGTTAATAGGAATATAATTGTTTTCATATTTATTTTAATTTTTATAATACATATTATATGTGTCGTTGTGGTTAATATGTTACCCTATCTATTGCTTAAATAAACTTTGTGTTGGTGGATTAGGTAATTAGAGATGGCGGATTTTTAAATTTCATTTGCATTATATAGCTTTATAGGCTTCATTTTCTTTTCTAGCTACGATTCTAATTCTTTTGTAATCTGCAAACCATTTCTGATTGATTAAACATCGTTTTTTGGTGTTTTCCTGTACTTCATTTTTAATTTCTTCTACGTGATTTTCTGTAACTCCAGAAAAAAAGCTTTCAGCAAACATCGAAAGCCAATCTTTGATACCAGAGTGCTCATCATTGAGCTCAGTAGGTCTGTCGTAGTGTTGAGCAAAAAGAACTCTAAATCCTGCGGATTCGAGTGCAGTAGTATACTCTCCGATCGAAGGGAAATACCACAAATCCAGATTGGATTGTTTGATGTAGCCTCTTTTGTTTAATGAGTCTCGCAATGCATGGACTATGGTTTGTACAT
Source organism: Aquimarina sp. AWH4_224 (assembly GCF_056160245.1). Classification (NCBI taxonomy): domain Bacteria; kingdom Pseudomonadati; phylum Bacteroidota; class Flavobacteriia; order Flavobacteriales; family Flavobacteriaceae; genus Aquimarina; species Aquimarina sp. AWH4_224. The sequence goes on from NZ_JBSWWU010000004.1 coordinate 384,393, forward strand.
TTCCTTTGCCACCAAACTCCAAAACAATTTTTCCGTTTGGGTTTAAATTTTCGTACATGCAGCGGATAGCATTTTTGTAGTCTTTTACCCAATGCAGCGTGGCGTTCGAAAATATAGCATCAAACTTTTCACTGAATCTAAAATTACTGGCATCTGCAATTTCAAACTTAATGTCCGGGAACTTGGATTTGGCATCGGCAATCATTTCAGCAGATTTGTCGATTCCAATCGTCTCTTTGGCAAATTCGTTTATTTTGGAAGTCAATTGTCCAGAACCACACCCCAGGTCCAAAATTCTTTGATCTTTTTTAGGATCGAGTAGTTGTATCAGGTCTTCTCCATATTGATAAACGAAAGCATGTTTTTCATTATATAGTTCAGGTTTCCATGTTGTTTTAGGGTTATTCATTTCTAACGTTTAGGGGATTGGTGGTTTAAAATCCAGGTAGTACCAAAGTAATAAAATTGTAATGACATTTGGAAACAACGAGCTGTGTAGGTTGTTATAACAAGATTTTAAATGGAACTCATATATCGATATCCAATGTAAATCATGGTAAGTAGTATGGTCATTTTAAATAACCATCCTATTATTGCATTCTTTTTTAACTGTTTTGGATTGTAAATAGTGTCAAATTTTTTTCTTCCCAGATGCCAAAAATATCGAAGAATAGCTCCAATCCACTCAGAAGAATTAAGTTCGGAGTCTGCCTCGGTTTGCCAATGCAATCCATTGTGTTTTTTTGATTCTTCTTTTTTTGTTTCCTCAGTCATTTGGTCAACTTTTATGTGTACTTAATAGGTCTTAAGATTATTGCATATGTTACAATGTTTTGACCAGGAGGAGTAGATCTTGAAATCAGAAATTATGGAATCCGAATGCTCATATCCTTTGGTGAAAAGGTGCTTTATGGGATAATTCTTCTAGCGATTCTTCATGCAATAGAGCAATCACAAAACCAGCTTTGTCCATTACTGATTCTGTGATTGCCCTGTTCGCCTTGATCTACTTTTTTAATGCATTTATGATTTCTGAAACATCTACACGATTCCTATAATCGCCGCCCAGGGATTTTGCAAAGGAAATCGTTGCGTCCTTTTCGATAACAAATACAGCGGGGACCGGTAATTCTCTCGAATCGTCAGAATAATGAGCGTCAAAATCAAAACCGAGTGCTGTCATTGTTTGTAGCGGGGCATCAGCATTAGTAAATACAGTGGTGTATTTTCTCGCTACGATATTGCCATTATCACTTAAAACTTCAAAATTGAGTTGGTTTTTCTCTTTTATATTTAGAGATTCATCCGGGGTTTGAGGTGAGATAGCAACCAATTGTGCGCCCAAATCATGAATCTCATCAAGTGAATTTTGATAGTGGGATAATTGCAAATTACAATATGGACACCAAGAGCCTCTATAAAAAGTAAGAACTACTTTTCCTTTTTTGAGTACATCCGAGAGTTTTATTGTTTTGAGAGTAGCATTTGAAAGAGAAAAGTCTGGAGCTTTGTCACCTGCTTGTACTTTTAGTATAGATTGATGGTGCTCTTGCAAATGCTCTGCGTCTTTGTCAAATACATCCAGCGCCTCTTTGGGAAGCATTGTACCTAAATTGTTTCGCAAATCTTGTAATCCTTCTTGATAAGAAATTGTTTTTGTATTCATCTTATTTTGTTTTAATTATGTCAAAATCGACAATACAAAGGTGTAGCGATATAGAAACTTTAAAAATGAACTGGATTAGGAAATTCTCTTGAAGTAGTTCAAGATTTTTGTATCAAACGCTTCCGGATTTTACTTAAAAACTCGGGAGACATTCCTAAGTATGAGGCCAAGGTATATTGCGGAACGCGTTTTACAATCGATGGGTACAAATTCTCGAATTCTACATAGCGCTCTTCTGCAGTTTTGCCCAGATTAGACAATATCCGTCTTTGCGAAAAGGCAAATGATTTTTGAGCTACTAGTCTAAAGAATCGTTCGAATTTTGGATTTTTGCGACACAAGTTTTCAACGTCTGTGTATGAAATTTGCTGAACTATAGAGTCTTCAAGTGCCTCTACAAATAAAGAGGCTGGTGATTGATTAATATAACTGTTGAAATCACTTATAAACCAATCTTCTATCGCAAATTGTATGGTGTGATCAACTCCTTCATTATTAACAAAATAGCTACGAAAAGCACCTTTTAATATGTAAGTCTGATGTGAACACACAAAATCGGGTTGGACAATAAATTGTCTGCGCCTAACTTTTGTTGTTCTTACAATGGCACAAAATTGTTTTTCGTCTTCCTCATTTAAAGAAACGTATCTATTAATATTAGCGAGTATGTTTTCGTATTCGTTCAAGCTTTTTTTTCAATATAAGTTTATTGTTTACTCAATTGCTCTAGCTCAAGAATATCCTTTTCGGCATATTGTATATGACTAGAGTTTCCATTACAATAAATATAAGGTGATTTTTGAGTCTCGCCCTTTACAGCATAAATCAGATATTCTCTATCCAAAAAAAGTAAAGGAGATAAGGTGCTAAAGATTCTTGAATAAATTTTTATTCGTTTCTTTTTCTTGCCTTTAAAAACTCTATTCGGTTCAAGAATATACCAGTAATGCTGTATAGGTTGAAAATCGAGTGGGATAGATTCTCCATTTGGCCCAGACCCATAATCAGAGGGTTCCATTTTTTCTATTCGAATAATCTCCATGACTTTTCCTGTAAATACTAATTCGGATTCTTCAAAAGCCTCTCGAGTACTTTTTAATCTGGTTAATCCAGGATAATCTGTGCAAAGTCTTTTGGAGTGTATACTGTCAATCAAATCTCTATTCCACCAGATTTCCTTTTGTTGACCATAAGTTAAACAGCCAGAGAACATGGTGATATAGAAAAGAAGTTTATTCATACATCTCGATTGGAGATAGCTATTTCAAAGGTAAGATATAAAATACAGTTTTCATTTTCCAAATGATTCATAGACTTGCCTAAAATTTTGATACTCGTTTGGGTCATCATAGATCGCCATTAATTCAATGATTTTATCTCCGTCAACGTAAACTCTACTGTAATAATATAATCCTTCCAAAACAAAAGTAAAAACTAAATCTTTACATGGTAAATGACATTTTTCATGAAGTCTTTTAACTCCAATTGAGTTGTTTTTCCATGTTCTCACTATGGAGTTTTGCCATTTGTCGATTGCTTCTTTTGCTCCCCAGTTATCAGGTTTTTGTGCAATAGATACCGCTAGTTTCCCTTCAATTTCATAAGTGGTAGTTTGTAGTTCGGTATTGCCAATTTGTCTACTACTTATTTCTGGAGTTATATCGGTGATCGAATTTAGATCATATTTTGTTCCACTATAGGTAACGGTCATTTTAGAACTTTTTGTTGACGTTACTTTACAACTACAACATAAAATTGAAATAGTGATTAATACAAACAAAAATGTGAATCGTGTTTTCATGTTACTTCAATGACTTTGTGGCAAAAACAGTGATCATTTATAATTATAGTTGCTCCAAGGCAGTTTTATATTGCTCCAGATTTGAGTCTTTATTTTTTTCTGCATATGCAATCGCCTTCGTGTAATGCTCCTTTGCTGTTGATTGGTCTCCTTTGTCTTTATAAAACCTACCAACTGCATGATGAATTGCTGCTGATTCTGGGAATTTTGCCAATCCTGCAGTATAAGTTTTTAAAGCATCTTGATCTTTGTCGTTTTTGGCAAAATAATCTCCAAATCTAATGGCCCATATTTCCAAAGTAGGGTCTTCAAAGTATTCCTTAAACTCTTTGGCGTATACTTCGAAACGCTCAAAATTGTTCTCTTTCATGGCATTATACAATAAGAAATGCTTTGTAGTTCTATGAACGTCTGTAGAAATACCATAACGATTCCCTCGATGTTGATAATACTTTTTGATACTTTCTAAACTGCCAAAATCATCAAATTCTTTGAGGGTATAAAATCGTAAGGTGTTATAGTCCTGAAAATGGTTCCTTAAACCATTGTTTACAGTTTGAAAAGGTGTAGTGTAATGATCTTCATCTGCTAAATTATCAATTTTCCAAACGATATTCGAAAGATTCTTGATTTTGAGAATACTATCCGTTTGATGTAATGATTGTTCTATATAAGTTTCTTCGGGTGCTATAGAGAAATATAGAAACTTGGTGTCAGAAGAATGGTTTGTTATATTTTTACTTAAAGCATTAATTCTATTTCCAGTAATATGCGTAGGACTTGCTATAAAGAAGGCATTAAAGGCATTTTGATGTTGCGTTAAAATCTCTAATCCGAAACCTCCAGACATTTCCCAACCAAAGTATATACGTTCTTTCTCTTTTAATGTTCTGTAATTTCTATCTATGTGGGGGATGAGTTCCTCCATCAAAAAATTGCCGAGCTTGTCAGCATCTTCATATAGCAGTTTTCTTCTTCTCTTTCTGTCGGTATTTATACCCACCACAATAAATTCTGGGGATTTGTCTTTGAATCGTAACATCCTTTGATATGCGACCGGATGCAAAAAATACTCTTGCCCGTCCATGACATACATCACCGGGTAATTTTTTTTCTCTGATCTTTGATAACTGGGAGGGAGGTATATTTCTATAGTTCTTTTTTCGGCTAAGTGTTTTGATGCTATCTCAAAGCTATTAATAACACCTGTCTTTTCAGAAAACTGTTGTGTGTAAGCATGCAGTGATATGAGCAGTAAAACAAATAGTGTACGTTTTTGTATTAGCATGGTAATTATTGTTCTTGAATTGGTAAAAACACTTTGTGCATAGTGGTTGCAGGTTTCTAAAAGATTCCCTTTCAGGATACAATATATTTTAATTGAATAAAACAACCATTCGAATTAACATTACAATCACAATTAATTATGGATATCGTTACAGGTAGTTTTAGTTGTTAAGTTAAGCTTATCATTAAAATAAAACAGACAATAGATAGGATACAATTCCAGGGATTACCAATTTGTGAGCTGATATATTTTCGATTCCATAAGTTCTTTAGTTTGATCCACTGATTAAAGGTTGCCAAAGAAATCAAGGTCAAAAAGGTCATTTTGATCAATGTACCTATCGAGGTAAGAATCAAATAGGGGACAAGATATACAAGGAATTCCCCAACTTTTCCGGTCATTTCCAAAAGATCAAATATAGAATTAGAGTTCTTGTTTGGGGTTTTCAAAAATTTATGTTCTTTTTTAATCATGAATTACATCTAATGATCCTAGTAAGGATATGTGCTTTTTAGTTCCTGATTTCGTGCCGTCTCATAGGCATAACATCTATGGTTTTGAACAGTTCTTCTTTTGTTAGAACTTCACTCTGTTGTAGTTTTGTTTGCCCATCTAAGCCTATTAAGACTATTTCAAAGTCCTCTTGTTTATTCAAAATACTATCTGCAAATCCTTTTGATAGTTTTCCTGAGTCATTCCATTTACTATTTTCAAAATTGGCTAGAGTAAAATCATTCTTAGTTATTTTATAGAGTATCAATTTTCTTTCAATGAGCTCATCATTGGCGTTCACAAATTCTTTTAATTGTTTTTGATACTTTTTTGATGTTGTATTTTGTGTTTTAACGATTAATATTCTATTCCTCCATTGATGCTTTTCTATATTTTGTGCGTAACTATTTACAACAAAAAAGGAGAATATCAATACCAAGATGGTTTGAGCTCTTAGCATTGTATTCGTTTTTATTTTTTGTGTTACAGATTTAAACATGGTATATCCCAATTTGTATATTGCTTATTGCAAGTTTTTGGAAATTCTTATCTCCTATGTCTTACTAAGGTAGTAAATCTGTGATGAACTTTGTTTTTTTAATTGCCTAATACGAATGCTGCGTATTTTATTGATTTGTTAGTGAATTATGATCATGTATGTTGTATGGAAACTAGTTACTTTTTATTGAGTTTACTATCTTTTAGTATATTTTTTTAGCATTATTTTTTTAATTCAATTTTATTTCTCTCTCTAATTCTCCCTTTCTTTTCCTTAATCTCTTTAATTTTTTCTTATCCTGAAATTTCCAGGTAAAGTGAGCAAGAAAGCAAAAAATAACGTAGACTAGTGCAGTCATTATAACAAGTTCAAAATATCCTAGTTCGGACATATCCATAGCCGAACGTTTCCCACTTAATTCATCACCTCCAGAATAAGTAGGAGCCCAGAATGAAAAAAACAGCCCAAAGCCAACAACTTTCCAAATATTCTTAACGAAAAATCCAGACTCTTGAATTGTAGTTTTGATTTTTCCTTCGACAGCACTTAGTTCTTTTTCCTTATAATATATTGACATGATTAGGTTCTTAGGCCGTTGTTGGTTCCAGTTCATTAGAACCATTCAAAAGCAAGAAGCGCGATCAAGGCACTAAATGAAACAATATAAAAGAAGGCAGGTAGCACGATGAACCAAATTACAGCTCTGGTTCTCTCTGCTTCTGTGGTAGACATAACCCCAGAAAAGCTTACATAAATGGTATAAAAAATTGCTAAAATAACGACGATCCCTGTAATCCCATCAAAGACACTAAATTCTGCATATGGATCATAAGGTCGGGATAAGATTAGAGTAGCGCAAACAGATACTAAGGCTATGCTGAGATATAAATAGAAGTTCGAAAATAAGTAAAGCCTTCGGGAATGGCCCAAATCTCCTTTTCCTTTGGACCATTTGACGCGCACATGGTAAAACCATCCCCCGATTAAGTATAGAATATAGCCACCAATAGCTCCACCAATTATTGAAATTGACCAATAACCAATCCAAGTATTAAAGAATCCAAATTCGTCAAGGGTACCTCTAAGATCAAGTTTTACCAATTGGCGATCCATTCGATCAATTCCGTATCCAATGCAAAACACCACCATTGCGATAGCAAAAAGATTCTTGTCATTGGTTTCCAAATCATTTTTAAAAAATGATTTTGGATCGATTAGTAATTGTGCAAAAGCATCGATTTGTTTTTTCATGAGCTAGATAAATTGTACATATAGTTTTATGTAGGTGTCGTAGCTGATCAAAATGTTACCCCGTTTTGGTTTTTCAAAATCAATGGGAAGCAGCAACTACTGATCCTCACCGCTGCGCGACGTTTTTAATTCTGTGATAGCTTTTTCTAATTTTGTTGATAGTTCTCTTTCTAAACCCAGTAAATCCGAGGTCATTAACCTGATTGTACCTATCATATCTGCTATTTTCATAGAAGAATTTATACCTATAGCTTTGTTTAAAATAGAATTTGCAAAGCCCAAATACGTATCCTGGAAATAATAAATGTCGGATAATTTTTGTGTGAGTTCTATATCGAATTCTTTTATCAATCCGCTAGTTTTAGTGCTTTCAAAAGCTGTTTTTTGGAGTCTGGCAAAATTAAATCCAGTCCAACCTTTAATTTCCATATGTTTAAATGTAGACTCTGTAAAATCCGAATACATTTCTTTTTCACTTAGACTAGGAACGATACTGTCCATCTCGACTTTGATTTTTGCGTGATATGCTATATGGTCTTCGAGTAGTTGTTGGTTGAACTCTAATTCTTTGATAATTAAATTTAAAGACCTCTCTTTTTCTTTTTTCGTTTTATTATCTGCATTGATATTGCTGTAATTGACTCCCAAAAATACCCCAAAAGCAACAATGACAATTTCGACAAGGTATTTTAAAATACTTTTTAATGTTTTATTCATTTTATTTCAAATGTATTTTATAAAAATGGTTGGCATGCTAAATATATGAATTGGAGCGGATCAAACACTTCTTGTCTTTTTCTTTTTGCTGTTTTTTGAGTTTTAGATATCTTAATTTCAAAGGATATATCTAAATCCAAAAACCCCTAAATCGCCCAGCATGAAATCTAATTCTTCGGCCCTTTTAAAACCTAATTTTTCATATATTTTCCAAGCAGTATGCATAGTTTTTGTGGAGTGAATTATGATTTGCTCAAAATTAGAGGCTTCACTTCTTTGTATGCATTCTAAAATCAATTTCTTTCCTATTCCCATTCCACGGGTTTCCGGGTCTACCGCAAGCAGTCTGAAGCCAGAAGCATTTTTTTCATTTTCTAATGATATAGACCCCCCAGAACCATAGTCTTTCAAATCTCTAAAATAGACTACGGCACCACCAATTTTCCCTTGTTCTGATACCGCTACAATCAGTTCGGTATTTGAGTTTTTGGTTAAATCACCAACGTTTTTGAGCACTTCATAATATTCTGGTTGGTCATTAATTTTTGGAAATCCTTCGAGTGCTGAATATACTTGAACCATTAATTCACCAATATTCTTGAACTCTTCTTCTTTTGCATTTCTAATTATAAATTCTTGATTCATAGGTGATTTTTCTTATGCGTAAGCAACTTAGTATAAATTACCCTGGCTGTTGGCAAATGTATTAATACATTATTTCGGTAATAATTAATCTTTTGATAAAATAATCGTCTACATCTACATCTGATTCTATCATTTCACTTGCAACCATTTCTGGAGGAAGAATGCCGAACGAATTTCTAATCTCAACATATTTAGTCATAAAGGGACTTGAATCTGAAATAGAATTTAGAGCTTTATTATACTTTCCTTCAAAATTAGTTTCCACGAAATTCCCATACATTTTCAAAATTGAATCTAAATCAGATATTTTATGATTGAAAGGAACAGCAGACGAATCAACCATAATAGAGCCATCTTCAGTTTTGCACTTTAATTTTGTTCTTATCAATGGAGAAGTTGTTTCAGCTGGGTTCAGATCTAACCAGGAAGTGTCGGCAACACAGTAAATTTCTAATCGCAAATCACTCCTTTTGAAAACTTCTCGCGCTTCTTTCGATATTTTTTGCCAGTGTTCAATTTCTAAATTACTTAATTCAACTAAAAACCTTTGATACGCCTTCTTTTTGCTAAGATTTGGATATTGTTTTTTAAGAAAATCATTTTCAAAGTCAGAGACTAAAAAGTTTAAAGTTTCGCTATTTTTTTGGCCTAAAACGTTTTCAAACCCTTCTATGTATTCATTCCCGGAGCAACTGGATAATATTGCTGCCATCAACAAGAGTATAAAATGTTTCATTATGATTTTTATATTTTCCAATATTTAATATAAGTGTTGTTGCAGCCCAAAATGTTACTCTGCTACTCTTGAGTAAAATTATACTAAGAGTAACAAATATATGGTTTGATCGTCTCCCAATAAACATATACAAATATGAAATACCCCTTGATTAAGCCCAAATATTACTTCTTGTTATTCATCGAGGTTTTCAGTTTTATTAAAAAACCTACACTAGAAAAGAACTACGAAAAATCGACAAAAACAAAAATTTATGATGCTATTGGATTGTATATTTTGAAATTAGTTTTTCTTATCCCAGTAGTGTTGTTTTTTGCTTTGGTATACGATCCCGTTAATGTACAAAGTGCGAGTATGTCAGAACGTTTTTCACCACTGGTTCTGTTATTGGTCGGAGGAATCATTTTACCATTTTTTGAAGAGCTGGCCTTTAGACTTTCGCTACGATTCAAGCCTATATATTTTGTTTTGTCATCAACGGTATTGACCTATTATATATTGACCAAGTTTGTCTTTTTCACAAAAATTAGTGCCGTAGATGATACCTTTATAACTCGAGTTATACTATCAAGTGTAGTAGGATTAGTTCTTTTTCCGATTGTGAATGTGCAATGGCTTAAAGATAAATTGGCAGGATTTTGGAGTTCTAATTTTCGGACTATTTATTATTTGTCCTGTTTGTTTTTTGCCTGGGGACATATCACAAAGTACGAATTGAATGTCACCAATGTTCTTTTGTTGCCGATTCTTACCTTACCACAGTTAATGAGTGCTTTGATGTATGGATATCTTAGAATTTCTTTTGGATTCAGATACCCGCTTCTTTTTCATATGTTTACCAACCTATTAGCACTAAGCTTGTCGCTATTGCCTTTTTCTGATTGATCCCAAAAACTAAATGGTGTTTTGCCCAGGCTTATTATTCAATTCTAGTAAGCAAGAACTCTCCAAATCCAAGTTTTAAGATTAGCTCACTTTCAGTTGATTTTAAAATTTTGAATTCTCGAGAACCTCCTTCGGCTCCAGATATAGTTATGGCATTTGAGCTTGAATCAAAACTCCAGGTTCCGTTTGCTTTTTCTCCTCTCATAGAAGTATCGAATTTTCCATCTGATTTAAAATTAAACTTCCATTTCCCGATCACTTCAGCTTTTATGTATGCTAATCTCTCTTGATCAATGCCTTCATTCAGTGCTTTTGTAAAAACCCAATTACCAACAATTAAGTCAGATTTTTGAGCATTAGAGTTAATCGTTACGAGTATGAATGCTACGAATAGTATTATTTTTTTCATGTTTTTATTCATTTAATGAGGTATAACCGTTTGTGTATGATTAGGTGCAGAAAAAGGTCTAACCATTTTCCTGATATTGGCTAAGATAATTAATGTGTGTGATTTTCTGAAGTTAAAACCCATGGTAATTAATTATACCAGTTGTGGTATACTATTTTATAGTTCCTTAAATTTTTATGAAAAACTCCTTCTACTATGTTAGAAATACTTAACTTTGTGTTAGAAATAAATAACATAATAAAAAGATTACAATGAAAACAAAATATAAGACGCTCATTTCTTTTCTGGGGACTGTCTTGGGATTAGTTCTTTTGGTGTTGTGGGTATATATGGCTCAAAAACCATTTCATCCAACTGGTTATCTAATTTTTGGGTTAAGTTTTATTATGATATTAATAGGTGTATACTTTAAGATTCAAACTTATAAAAACCAAAGATTAGGTTTGACTTCTGAGGACGAATTCTCAAAGAGAATAAAAGAGAGAGCTAATTCTAAAGCTTTTAGCATATCCTTTTATATATGGCTTGGGATCATCCTTTTTGTCAAGGATATAGAACCTAAAGCTAAAATAATAATGGGGCTTGGTTTGTTGGTAATGGCGCTTGTTTTTCTTCTTAATTGGTTATATTATTCAAAGGTTGGTATTTCAGATGAAAACGAGGATTAAGGAGTTGCGCTTCAAAGAAAATTTAACTCAAGTAGAACTTGCTGAAAAAGTGGGTGTGCGAAGGGAGACTATTGTTTTTTTGGAGAAAGGAAAATACAACCCATCTTTGAAATTAGCATATGATATTTCTAAGGTGTTCCATTTGAAAATTGAGGAAGTTTTTATTTTAGATTAGCTATCCATGAGGGTTGGAGCAACAAAAATTAGAATGAATTTCGTTCCTTAGGTTAGTTTTACTGAAGTAAGGAGAATAAATACAGTGAGTTACGCGAATAACTATAAAATATTTTAATCAATGCCTAAATCATTTGTGAAGGAATGATGTACTTCAATTTCACTTATTGGAATTCCAATGTTATCTTCTGTAATTCCACAAATGATTCGTTCAACTTCATATTTACTTGATATCTTTTCTATGTCGATGAGTTTATCTCGATTTCGAGATATTGTCCAATCCACCAATTGTCTAATTGTTCCTTTTGAAACAGGTGTTGTTCGTTTAATGGTTTTAATTCCAAAAATTTTGACATGCGAACCTAATTCTGGATTGAAATCTAATGCCACCAAATCAGGTAATTCAAGTTCAAGTTCTGTTCTTAATTGACTCCACTTTTCTTTCAGTTCTGTTTGAGTGAATACTTCAGATATTTTCGTATCAGGTTTTATCTCCTTTTCGGTTGAAGTCAAATTTCTTAAGGCTTTTCTAATTCGGTAAAATACTATTTGAGTGAGACATTTATCCGTAGGGTTTGTAACAATTCTGCTGAAAATGATATCCGCAAAATCCTGAATCGTATAAATTTTTTCTGCTTCCGAATCTTCAATTCGTATTCCAAATTTGTCCTCAATAGACATTACCAATTCGACTGAATCTAATCCCATTATCAATTCATTTTAAATGTTTTTACCACGTTTTCGTGTATAGCTCGTACTTTTCTGAAGAAAGAGTAAATAACACAAAAACCTATTTGATTTAAAAGTAATGATTTTTTGCGTTTAGCAAAGCACGAACTTCCCTTTATGAGGCTAGATATGATACGTTGCCTTTACTTTCTTTATAACAGCTCCCATTTGGCTATGGTCATATGTAGCAGTATATGATCCAATGCTAACGCTCATGAGGCTAAAAACTGATTCTGTAGGGAAAATAAAGGATTTTCCGTGGATGCGAGCTCCATACATTGGCTTAGAAAATGACCAGACACGATAAACGCTGGAGACCTCATTCCAAGGTACAACTTTTTCAACGCCTTTTTCCTGATAAATGATTTTACTATGATCTATTTTCACCTTCTTGATTTTATCAAAGTAGAAAAAATTGAGAATCATAAGGACAACGCCAATGGATGAAATCACCGTCAACTTTGTCCAATCTGTGGTGCTCTCAGGATTGTAGTACTTCAGGATGCTAAGTGCAATAAGAATTGTGCCAAATACCACGCCAGAAAATTTCCGGGTTGCTACACGAAATGCGCTACTTTCAATCATCGATTCGTTTTGTTTTGATGTTTAAATATAGGTGTAACAGAATGGTAAAATGTTACCTGAATTTTCGATTTTTCTGTCTTCCGATAGCAGAGTTCGCTCATTGATTGCTTACTTAACAGCTATGATCACATATATATTTGAGTTTTGTTTAATGCTGAATGATATGCATGATTTCACCGGAATATTTAAATTTTGGATTTCCAGTATATTTTTTAAAAGGCTTAGATACACATTCAACTCTTGCCATTAGGGTATCTCCTAATTTGTATTTAGCCTTGTTAAATTTAAGGTTGAAAGATTCTAATGGGATAGAAGAGGAATACTTTTTTCCAAATGAGGGGTAATCAGACCTCAATATAATCTCGGGAGTAATTGTGTCTGCTAGATTAATAATAAAGGCTTTTGACATAGTAGGGCGGATAAAAACCAATTTGATGGTGTCATTTTTGAAGACCTCTGCTGTTACTGATTCAAAAATATATCCAGAAGTTTTGAGGAAGGTTTTTTCAGTAATCAGAGTAGCATCAATTTCAATGTTTTGTGCTAAAACATTGATTGTCAATATAGATATTAAAGATGAAATAATTTTTCTCATAGTATTGTAAGTCAATTTTATTTCAAGAATCATTTGACTCTCAGTATTCTATTCAACAGAATTCCAACATAAGCAGTTAGAATTGTAATAAGCGATAAAGTTATTTGCCAAGATTTTGATTTAGGGTTGTCAAACAATACTTCAAATTGTGAAATCTGAACTGTAGTCAATATGATGATGAGGATTGAAAATACGAGTAATGATTTCAAATTCCAATTTGAAGATTTTGGTCTATATCCAAATAAGATTTCTTTTGTATAGATGATAAGTATTCCAATCGTCAGGATATTTGGCAGTAATAAATTCCAAAAATCATATTTTTCATTAAATATATTTCCTAACCAAAAAAGAATGAAAGTCAACCAACCAAGCATATAGATTGTAAATAAGGTAATACCTAACCACAATAGTTTAAATGCTATTTGCAACTTATTGTTTTTCATTTTCAGATGGAATTATATCCAACGGTACGTACAAGAAATGTAGGCCAGGGGATGTAGCAATAACTTCAGAGCTATAACTATGCCAAATATAGTATTCTGCGAATATCTTCAATATTGAAATATTAAATTTCGTATTTGACAATACAGTAGATGAACTCAAAATTTTGGAACCATCCAAAACAGCACTATTTCTTTTTATGCAGTGTTAGTACTAGTTTTTTCTATTAGCTCTTTAAATGTATTGATTTCTTTCAACCTACTATTTTTTAATTTATTTGAATAAAATCTTTTTTGATGTATAGGCATTGATGCTTCAAATGGTATTTTAATTGAGTTGCTTTCTAATGCTTCTTTACACAAGTGTTTAGGTACAATACTAAAGCCTTGATTATATTTTATAGACTCTATAATATCAAGATAAGAGGGTAAAATATACCTTGGTACAATTTTAGGTGTAGTACTGAATGTTGTTTCCCAAAACTTTTTTATATCATCTTGTTCATTATCAAAAGTGAACCAAGTTTGTCTGTGTAGCCATTTGATGAGTTGTTTTTCATCTTTTTTTAAATCTTTCGGTATTTCAATGTCATTTGAGCTGATTATAATTAATTCTTCTTCTTTCAAAAAAGTGAATTCATGGTCGTATTTATAGTATTTTTTTATTCCCGCAAGTAATTGAACGTTATCAGCTTCAAGGGCTTCAACGAGTTCTTTTTCGGTACCGAAACAAGTAACGATATACATATCAAAAGAATAGATTATTTGTCTTAGTTCTTTTCGGAAAAAGTCTGTGGTACAGCCTATTGTTATTGCACTACGTTGTTTCTTTGCTCTTTGACTTGAATAATATTCTACTTTCTCCAGTTCCTGTAATGGGGTCTTTATTTGAGAGTAGTAAAACTTGCCATATTCAGTAGGAGTTAATTTACGGGTGGTTCTTTCAAATAATTTTTTTCCAATATGATTTTCTAGTGCAGCCAAATGTTTACTTACTCCTGGTTGCGTCATATTTAATTTTTTAGAAGCTTCTGTTATCTTCTTACATTCATATATAGCGCTAAAAGTTCTCAACCATTCTAAATTAATCATAACAATAGTTATTAATTGGCTAACTAAAATAATTAAAATTATCAATTGACTCTGATTACTTTTGAAAAAAAGAAATCATGACAAAAACATTAGTAATTAATTACACACCAAGAAAGGGTTCTTACACAAAAATCTTGTTTGATGAATTCGTTAAATTGGCTAATGGAAAAACAGAGTTAATTCACATAGACTTATCCGAAACACCTCCAGATTTATTATTGGTAGACAACCTTAATTTGATCATGGAATGGAACAATGGAAAAAGAGATTTTTCAAAGTCTGAACTTTCTCTTTTATCAAATCATCATGGATATATCAATCACTTACTCAAAGTGGATCATATTGTTGTAGCTTTTCCTATTTATAATTTTACCTTACCAGCTACAGTTAAAGCTTGGATTGATGCTATTGTGGTAAGTGATAAAACATTTTCTTTTAGTCCTGAAATGGGATTTAAAGGTCTATGCACCAACAAGAAAGCTTTATCCATTATTGTTAGTGGTTTTGATTACAGTAATGCTGATGATGTAAAGGAATATGCTTCATCAACAATAAAACAAAATTTTGATTTTATAGGAATAAGTTCTGAACAAATATTAGCTTTTGGGGTTGATCAAAATAGACATAAACTAGATTCGATTTTGGCTAAAGCCAAATTGGAAATTAAGGATGTAATAGATAGTTGGTTTTCTAATCAATCCTAGCATTGTATGTGATCTCGTTGTATGTTTAAGGAACTAATTTTATCTTTTTCATCTTTTCAAATACACTACACAAATTGTTAGGTACTTTTTTAAGGTCTTCCTTCCATTTCTTGGATTAGCTTAATATTTCGTTTCTCCAAAGAAGTTAAAAATTTGTCCACATTTGAATGTTGAGGCTTATACCAATTTTGTTTTCTAAAATGAAGGTCCATTTTACCTCCTTTAATAAACCTGTATCCATATCTGGCAAAGATTTCATTTCTCATAATTTGAAGTTCTCTGGATGACATTTTTTCGAGATTTTCAGGGCTTAGATTTTCAAATGAAGCATTTGTATAGTGTCCGTAAAATACTTCAGATACGTTTTGATTTGTCTTACGGCCAAGTTCGTATTCTCCTTTTTTCTCTGATACTCCACTCCAGGAATCATAAATTTTTAAGCATTTTATTGGATTTCCATTATTTTCATAAATAACGAATTCTCCTTGATATTGGTCAGATGTAAACTGTCCATTCTTATCAATCGTAACCTTAGTCAAGTTATCATAAACAGATATCCATTCAGTTGCTTTCGTATCGGAGTTCCACTTTCCACTTTTTACTTGGGCAATTATTTCAGATCCCGTGCCGAATAGAACTAGGGTAGATTCTCCTTCGGAATCCCCAAAATCATAGACTCCATAGTATTCCATTTGGTATTTTGGATTCCATTTTGTTACATCCGAATCATCTATGGGCGAATAACCCAAGTATTGTCCCAAAACAATATTCGAAATAAAAAATATTGATATTGTAGTTATGATTTTCATTCTTATAGCTGCTTATAATATTCCTTGTATGTTACGTTTACCAGCCGAAGGCGGTATATACCATATGTAAACTTTTACCACATGTTTTTTATTTCTGGTTGATACGTATATGGATTTTCAAATTCAGTTTTTCCATCATGATGTATTAAAAACTCAATTTTGTTTTCTTCAAAATGTAAGGTCTCAATTTTATTAATTCCAGTTGCACAAAGGTTATTCCCCACGTGTTTTGTTTTATCCAAAATAAATATAGTGCTTTCTGTAATAAACAGACTTTCGCCACAAGCCATAAATCCACCATTTCTAACTTCTATGTTATGTTTTTTGTCAATTTCAAATTTTTCTTTTGGTGGGTGAAAAGGCATTGCTAAAAGATAGAAAAAAATGATAGGCATTTCCCAAACCAAGCTCAAAACCCCAAATATTGTGATTGGGATAGTTAAAACTCCACTTACTATTTTAGTTTGTAATTTTTTAGTCAATCCGAATAGAAGAATTGTTGAGAGCAAGAAAGTCAATCCGATAATTGTGATTGTATACTTTCCTTTAACACGAAGATCAAAAACCAAAAGTAAACTGCAGATTAAAATTCCAATTAAAGAGTAAAACGAAATTCGCTTAATTACTTTTTCCAATCTAGGGAAGTCAGATTTTGTTAAAATCAACACCAGGCTGATTCCTAAAAATATGGTTAGTAAAGCTAAAAATGTCGTCATTTTTTAAATGTGTGCTAAGGTTTAATATATGGATCGGAGCAAGGCAAACACACCTTAACCCATTGATCTATCTGCGCATTTTTATTTCTTGTTAAACATATAAAAATCTAGCGCCATCGCAAAAAGGAAAATACCTTTCGATCTAGTACTAAATTGCTCTGATTTTATATGTAATGTTAGCAATTGTTATTCATCAATTTCACAAACACATCTAAATCCAATAAAATTTCTTTTGTTGATTCCTTCATTGATGAATAAATTGTCATTTAGAGTAAACTCAAGAATTGGTATAACTCTATACCCTTTTGGTTCATATGTAAAATTGGTCCTTAATAATCTTTTGTTTTTAAAGTTTACCAATTCATTCCTTTCCTTAAACCAAGCTTTTGCATGTAACAATTCACCTTTGCTTGGTAGTCGATATAATATCTTTTTTGCAATATTTCTTTTTGCTTCATCATCTTTTTTTGAAAACCAGAAATCTCTAACTACTTCAGTTCTCCATTTACAATAATCAATAGCTTGTTCTTTGGAAATATTTAGTATAGGATGATTAATATAAAGAGTGTCTTTATAATAATTTTTTCTTTCTAAGTATTTATTTGAAATGGACATTTTTATTAAGAAAGGAGAAGGATAATCGTATTCGAAAATTGCTTTTTCATAATCTATATTTTCGGAATTCGCTTTAGAATATTCTTCATAAGATTTAAACCCCTTTTTTTCAAAGTGGTCTTTGCTCATTAAATATTCGAGAAACATAAAATTGGTTATTGGAGTACTATCTATATATAAACTATCATTAATTTTTATTGTTCCTGGAGGATTAATGGATTGACAATTAGTAAAACCTGGAATAAAGAATATTAATACTAAAATTTTTTTCATAATTATTGCTAACGATCAGCTATGATGAGTGGTATTAGCTGATACAAATCTATCTTCTAGCACATAGTTGCGCCTTGATTTAAATATATCACTTGTGGCGGATTTTCCAATCCCCATGAAAATATCTTGATCCATGAAACCTCATTCATTCATAACATTTGTTATCAGCTTTTATTCTTTCTCAAGAATTTTATTTCACGTTGAGCTCTTTGTTGATTTTTGTTGAAATCCCTTTGCGCTTGTCTTCTGTATTTGTCTTTGTAAGGATTGTCTGGGATTGTCCTATCAGTTAACTGTGCACTACGACTGCACAAGCCTGACCAGTGTTTGCCTTCATAGAAATTAGTGAAGATGTACCACTGCTCACCCGATATAAAATGCGGTTCACAATCCCGAGTTGACCAAATTTCAACTGTTTTGCCAAGCTCGTCTTTCAGTAAATTTTCTTCCACTTCAAATGCTGTTTTCATCAAGTAATCATCGATATAAGTTACTTCTATAACACGTCCAACAAAAGAAATTCGCTCCTTATTCAAGAGCTTCTTTGTTAGTTTGTCCGGCTTGCCACAACTACAAGCTATGGTAGTGAAGGTTCCCAGATGAGTTAATAGAAGAAGTGTAAAGAATCTTTTCATTGTGTAGATATTGTTTATAACGTTAAATATATGTTTCTTGGCATAGCAAAACGTTACCTTGCTTTTCGGTTTTTCTGCGCATTGGTTGCTTCCCGAAGTGTCGAGATTACTTTCTGCAAGCATTGCGCCTTCATAAATATAAACAAACCAATCTATTGATCACTTTGCTGCTATGACATCATATATGGTGTTGTATGCTGGCTTTTTTATTCAGTTTTATGTTTGTCTTTGAGGATAAATTGAACTATTTCTTTTGCTCTTTCTAATGTAATTCCGTTTTCTTGATCAAAAGTAAGTTGATGATTTTCTTCCCCAACCTGAATTTCTACTATATTACCGATATTTTGTTCGATTGCTCTGGATTTGATGTTAAGAGTGTTTTCGTATGTTGGAATTTGATTTTGTAACCATCCAAAATATGGTTCATTGTTTATTCTTTCAGGGTTATTCCAGTCATCCATTCTTTTTTCAAAGTTTTCAGGGCTTATTGAAGTCCAAATATCAAAATAAAGATCTCCAGAATAATCTATTATAGGAATGGTTAATCTCCCACGATGAAAAAAATACTTCTCATCCACAACGCAAAGACTTTTTTCAAGTTCAATTCTTGATTTACGCTCTTCGGGAGGAATTGAGTAATAATAGTCAGGAAATTCAGATCCAAAGCACAGAGGCATATCATCATATTCCATTCCGCAACATTCACACTTAAAGGTTTCTTTATCCTTTCTATTAAAAAAATTACTCCGTTTCATATTCGGGTTTCACAGCTTGTATACAACGTTGCGTGTTGAAATCGATGTGGCGAAGCCACTATGATTTATACACCTTGTTATGTACTTTTTTTATTTATTACGTCTTCGATTTTAATAGTTTTTAAGTTATTAAGAGACTCATTTAGAAGTATATCAATATTCTCCTCAATTACTTTAAAATCCATTTTGGTTATCAAATTTTTCGCCCAACCTGGTTTTTGAGCAACTCCATTTTTCTTTATCCAAGCGAGATTAATGAAGTTCCAGATAGATAAATTTACACCAGTAATCTCAAAAGTTGGTTGAATAATTATAGCTTTATTTATTCCATCTTCTACCCAATCAATTCTTCTTTCCTCAAAAGTCTGTAAAGCCTCTGGAGAGCTTGGTCTGTCTTTTGTCAAATTAGTCCCAAGTCTTGCGAAAAGCTCATCCAATTTAACATCTATATTTTTAAATCTGCTCATTGACTTTAATTGCACATAACATTTAATTTATGTGTTGTAGTAAGGCAAATTGTTACCTGAATTTTCGATTTTTCTGTCTTCCGATAGCAGAGTTCGCTCATTGATTGCTTACTTAACAGCTATGATCACATATATCATGTTGGGTACAGTTTTTTATTTCTATTGGAATAATATTTAGAAACGGTTCTTTGTCAACTTTAAATTCCGATCTGTCAAATGCGATCGCAGATTTACCATTTTCTATTTCCGAATTCACCAAACTTTCTAAAAAACCAATTCCGTTAGCATCGATTCCATAGTAGTCCAAAATTATACTATCGTTTTTATCAAATAGCGCTTTTATTATTAAAGCTTTTCTATTGGTAAAACTTAAAAGCTCTAATTTGTCCTTTAAATTAATTCCGATCTCTTTTGTGATTCTCTGCGCTCTTAACTTATCAATCCGCATTTTATTGATCAGATATTTATTTACTGTCAAAGGATTTATTAATTCCATTAATGTCCCTTGTCGATAGTTTTTTGCCCAAGGAAAGTCAGGTTTTTGATTTTGAAAACGTTTTATTAATTCAATTGCTAGGTCAAAACCTAGTGGTAGACTTTTTGTGTCAAAATTTGGAATATAAATTCGGATAAGATTCCCTTTTTTTAATTCAAATTCAGGTATGGAGATTCCATTTATTTCAAATTCTTCGTTATGAAAAAGGGTATTTGTCATAATCGTCTCCAACAGGCTGGCTAAATGTTATACCGACGGATAACCGCCATGAACATTTTAGTCTTTGTTTTAGTAGTTTTATTTTTTTATCCATTCAATTTCATGATTCACTTCACCTTCTTCTATTTCACGAACCTTAAATCCAAGAATTTCCGTTGCGATTTTTTTGAATTCAGTTTTCCATTCCGTCCATTAATTTAATTCCATATTCGCCGAAAATTGAAGTCCACTGGGTTCTACCGATGCTAAAATGAATTTTTCTTCTTCGTTATAGCTAAACCAATATGGAATTCCGTTTTCTCCATTTCCATCTTTTCCAAACCCGATCCAACCATTCATTTTTTTATAAATCAAAGGAACCTTATCCAAAACCTCTTTGGGTAAATCATATCTTATATTTAGATTGCATTCTTGATATTCCATTTTTTTAATTACCTACAACTTTCGGTATAAGATTGGTTGAATTGTTTTAGCAACTAATTTAGCAAATAGGAATATAATATAAAATTCGAAAGAATATCCAAAAGTAGATTTGAAATAGCAATTAATTTTATGCAGTATTGCCTTTTCGTTTATTTTTAAATTCAAATTATTCCGCAACACCTTAACATTTCTAGTACTTTTAGTTATCTGGAAAACCGTATTGTTCTAGGTCACAATTTTTATTTAATTAGTTTTTTGAGCTTTTTTTGAGCATCTTTATTACCATCTATTTCAATAGCTTTTTGATATTGCTCTATGGCTTTTTTCTTTTCTTTTGTTTTTAAATAAAAATCACCCATTGCTGCATAACTTCTAGATTCTTCTGGATAAAAGTGCAAATTAATATCAAGATAAGCTTTAGCTTTTTTAGGCAAATCGTGTACGTCTAACATGAAGAACCCTAATTCATTAACAAATTCCCAATTTGGTTTCTTGTCGCGTTTAAACCGAACACTAAGTTTGTTGAAGTGATCGTAAAAAGGTTGTGTTAACTCTTCTTTACTATATCTTTTTGGAGTATTAAAACGCCATCTTTCTTCAAATTTATACCATTTATATACAGATCGTAAACCATTGTACATCCCCAGTGTAACAATACCTCCGTGATCTTCTTCTGGATAATATTTCCAAGAGGTTTCAAGATGTTTTTGGTTTTCTACTAGTATGTCATGAAAGTTAAGATTGGCTCTTAACGCTTCGGTGGGTTCATCATCCATTCTCCTAACTTTAACAGTGTCTACTTTGTAACTATTTGCTACAGCAAGGTGTAATGATTTGTTTTGATAATTATCTTTTTCAAGTAACTCTTTAGATTGCTTTACTAGATTTTCTTTATCCCACCAAAGGCTTGGGTCTATAGCTAGATAATTGTCAAAAACATCTGGATGATTTACATATGCATAAATCGTAAAAAGCCCTCCCAACGAATGCCCTACAATGGTACTCATTTTATCTGCGGGGTATTTGTTCTCAAGAAATGGAGCAAGTTCACATTGCATAAATTCTAAGAAATTAGAAGCGCCACCCGAAGTTTCTACGGATCGTCCTTGACGGCCTTCAAGGACATTTGTAGGAGTAAAATCTCTAGTGCTATCTGTATTTGTAATCCCCACAACTATGGATTTTGGGATGTCAAATTCTTCTAATAATTTTAACATGCCCGTCACCGGGTAAAAATGTCTAGGAGAATTCAATACATATATCAAAGGGTACTTTTTTCCTTCTTCTATTTCTTCCGGAAGATGTATCCAAATATCACGTTGTTCTTTAAGAACATGAGAATATAAAGAATCTGCTATTCCAATAACTATTTCGTTTTTTTCGTTTTTACAAAACTGAGCATTGATCTGAAAATGTATGCTTATAAGAAAGAGGAATAATGATATGTTTTTCATTGATGAAGCTTTTTTGAAGAATCGTTAGTACTGTTATCACGGGATAAAAATACATTTTAAAAAGCTTCAAACCTTTAAATAATATGGGTTTGGGACTAAATGTGATTTTTCAGGTACGAAAATTATAAGGCTAAAATAATATCTTTAAAATTTTTGGAAACATTAACCTCCATTTGGGTAACGTAAATCGTATTTTGGTTTTTCCACGATTTAAAATGTGTTGGATTTATAAAGTGAGAACGATGCACTTGTACTAAAAAAGGGATCTCTTGATGCAGCTTTTTTAATGAAGAACGAATAAGCTTCGAATTTAATTCCCCATCATCTAAATAGAAAATCTCCACATAGTTTTGCGAGCTAGATGCGCTTATTAATTCCGAAGGGTATACTTTAAGAATATCCAGTTTATTATCTCCTCTTATAGTGAGTTGGGTTTCTTTAGGAGGAATGAGTCTTACAACATATAGTCTAGAGAATATTAATAACGGTACTAATACAATGGATGTCTTAGCAAATAGAAAAGAAAAGAAAGAAAAATTATAGACACTATTTATAATTGAACTTTTAGAATACCTATAGAAAACAATATTTAAAATCAAACATAAACATAGAATAGTTACCATCTCAAAAGCAACATTCCACCTCAATATCTTTTTATAAACCTTGTTTTGGATCACAGCTACAATACCGTAACACAAAAATGTAAGAAAGGAAAACCCAATTCCGAGGCCTACCCAATTAGTATTTGAAGAAGTTTCAATCTCAAATGGTCTTATAAAGTAAACAAAACAGAATATCCAAATTCCTATAAATACCCCTATCAATAAGTGATGTTTTATAGACGGATTAAGTTTATTCATTTGCTAATAACATTTGAGTTTGGGACTAATTTAAGCATTTAATAAATTATGTAAATGTTGTTGGGATTACGCTGATATTTATCAAATGAGCAGAGTTTTTTTCAAGCGAACTCGAGAAATACGGGGTGTAGGCTTCTGTTGATGACTTTTCATTCTTAAAATTCGAAATAAGCTCAAAAAAATAAACTCGTTTTTTTATTTCAATAGTGCCTTGGAATGAATGGTAACGGGTTTGTGTATGGAACGTAGTGTGCAAAAAGACACCAACTTATCGGTTTAACACAGCGCCGAATTTTTATATTTTGTTTTTATTTTTTTCTCTTTTGAATATTAACTGTTATTTAATTCTAATTCAACTGTAAAGCAACATTCCATAAATCAAAATCACTGCTATAATATTGAAGTGAATTACCGCAGTGAACAATTACAGTTTCTTTTTCGGGAATCATGTAGATGTTTTGTCCAAGATTTCCATTTGCATAGAAATGATAAGTACCGTTTTTATTTATATGACCCCACCATTGGTAATTGTAATAAATTCTTTTGTCGCTTCTTCCAAACCATTTTGGATAAATATCCCGTGGAATTGATTTGTTTTCTCGGGTAGATTCTTGTACCCAATCTTTGGATACGATCTGATTACCATACCAATTTCCTTCATTGAGCATAAGCTGACCAAAACGTGCATAATCAATCGCTCGGGCAATCAAACGACTTGGCATATATTCAAAATTAGATTCCTTACTATCTAAGGAGAAAAGCGCATCATATTCCATTATTCTTGACCATAATTTCTGCTCCAAATAATTTGATACAGTTAAGTTAGTAGCTCTTTCTAGAATTAATCCTAAGTAACTTGTATTATAATTGGAATATTGAAAATCTTTTCCCGGTTCGGATGAAATTTCTACATTCTCAAGTAACAGCTTTCGAACATTGGGATGATAGTATCCAACCGCTTCGTCGTGCCAAGGAGAATGAATATTGGTAAAAGGTATAAGACTTGTGTTATATGCAAGCCCAGAGCGCATTTCTAATAAATCTTTGATGGTTATTTTTTTAAAGCGCTGATCACGCTCCAAAAGTTCGGGAACAAAATTTGTTATCGGATCATTTATACTTTTTATTAGACCATCATCAATAGCAGCTCCTATTAAAAATGATATAAAAGATTTTGCCACAGATTGAGAATGGAAATAGGAATCTCTCTTAAATCCATTAAAATACTTCTCATAAATTATGGTGTCTTTTTTGATGACAATTAACGCAGTGGTTTGAGATTTGATTGCCCACTCTTCAAAGCTATTAAACCCAGTTTTAGTTACGAGTTCTTCGAATAAAGATTCTATATACTTCTCTTTTGGATTTGAAATAAATGTATTAGTATGCTCTGCTCCTTTAATCCTATGGTTTTCAAAGTTCTTGTAATCATAAACATCCGCTACATTCATGGTTATGAGTCGATAAACGTAAGTAGGGGTATATTGAATAGACAAAAGTACCAAGAGGAATAGGACAATTGAAAGTATTGTAAGAAATATAATTTTTAGTTTTTTTCTCATTTAATATTTTTGACTATTTGTAGAATGTTTTGAGCAATTGGTTGTAACGTTTAATATAATAAACGTTGCTGACCCAATGGGCAGCTATGTTTTGTTATATCGTGTTGTGTACAGTTTTTTTCTTTTTATTATTTCAAATATTCCCAAAGTCAAAATTGTAATTATAGCTCCTTGTAGTAATATCATTACAATTCCGTGTAAGAATAAATCTATTAATTCTACACTTCTATTTTCTGACTCAGTATTTCCATTTTCAGGTAAATAATCTCGATGAAAACTGGTCACAATTATTACAAAACGTTCAAAATACATTCCACTTTTCATTCCAAATGCGACCAAAAGTACATACCAAAATTTTGATGATAATTTTTTAATGAGCAAAGTCAGAGGTAAAATTAAAGCAGATAAAAACATTATCCAATAAACCCAAGCATAAGGTCCAGTTGCTCGATTAATAAAAGCGTATTCATCCGGATTCATGGCCATTCCAATCAGATAAAATGTAAAAGTGACTATCGTATAAATAACGATTAACCAACGAATTAAATTCAGCGTTTTTCTTGTTTCAAATCGATTTTTGAAGAAGAACTCTACCAGTATTAAAATCAAAATTATTGGGATCAGACAAAAAATCAGGTTTGCGTCAACTATTTCGATAATCCTTTTATATAATTCCATTTTAATTTCTTCTGTCACTTCCGCAATTGTACACAACGTTTTGTTTATGCATCATAGCAGGGCAAAATGTTACCCTGTTTTTCGATTTTTCTGCGCATTGGTTGCTAAGTTTTCCTTTTTGCAAACATTGCTCCTAATTAAAAATACAAAAACCATTTGATTAATCATTTAGCTGCTATGATCACGTATATGTTGTTGTGGCCAGTTTATTTATTTAATCTTGTTATCATAATCATAATATTCCAGAGAGAGTATAAGTCACTTCCTTTTTTAGTAATAAAAATCGTTTCTTTCCCGTCAAATTCAATAACTAACAATTCGCGTTCGTTGCGTTTTTTAATTTTTTTGAGTTTAGTTTCACCAGCCTCTGCTTTTTCGAAATATTCTTTCCGATTTTTAGAATCTACATCTACAATTGCATCTAATTTTACAGAGTTGAGTTTTGTTCCATCATACCCAATAATTCTTTTTGTTCCCAATGCTGTCCAATTATTCTTTGAATCCGTAAATAGTAAGATTATTTTTCCGCTATCTTTTTCGTTAAAATGATTTAAGTATTTCACTTTGACTTCGTCAGTCAGGTTCTCAAATAAAAAGATATTTTTATTCGGTAGATTATGTTGAGAAGCTCTCCACTTAATTCTATCTTCTATAAATTCGACTGTTTTTCGCATTCAGTTTAATTGGCTACAATGTGTTCGTGTATGGCTCGTGCTGATTTTTCAGCAAAAGTAAGTAACACGAAAATTTATTAAAATGAAAGATAATGAATTTTTGTGTTTGGCAAAGGCATGAGTTATGCACGTTGTTCTACACCGTTTTTATTCAGATGTAAATTTCCAGTTCAACTTATTTTCAAGCACTTTTTGTTCCTTTTTTGTTAACCGCATAATTGCGATAGCTTGTCCATATCCGTATCCATCATCAGACAAACAGTCAGCAATTCTAACACCTTTGCGTTCTAACTCTTCTTGGCAAATCTTAAAGACACTTTCGTGAAGCCAGTCGTCTTGATATTCTGGCTCAAATTTTATTAACAAGCCGTCAGACTTGAAAGAAACTCCGATTGGTCCGGTTTCGGATTTCCATTGTTCCTTTATGTCAGTTGGTTCAAATTTCTTGTTCGACAGAATACCGAAAGCTTTTATAACTTCCACATAGATATTATTATCTATTGCAACGTCCGCCTCTAAGTCAATAAACAATAGTTTGGTTTTATCGCATTCTGCAAGTCGGATTGCATCTAAATCCATTCCTGGGTCATATTGCTTTTCAAAAATTTCAGAATATCTTTTTTTTCGGTCAGCATAAATAGTATCATAGATGTCTGAATTACTCATACTTTTATAAACTTCAAAAAATCCAGCATCGCGCAATGTCTGAATATTTTTAAGAACTTCTGCTTTCGCTATTTTATCTTCTTTTTTGGGCTGCAAATTGCAAGATATAAGCGTTGTCAATCCTAAAATCAGAAATATTATTTTCAATTTAAAAATTTATTTTAAATGGTGTAGAACGGGTTATATATGCATCGTAGCAGGGCAAAATGTTACCTTGCTTTTGGATTTTTCTGTGCATTGGTTGCTAACTTTTTTCTTTAGAGCTAGCATTGCGCCTTACCAAAAATACATAGACCTTTCGATTAAACCTTTAACTGCTTGCTATGATCACATATATGGTGTTATCTGCTTTTTAACAAGGAGACCAATATCTCCATTTTGTTAATTTTCCATTTTTCAGTTCCAATCGAATTCCGTCATCATTTTTGGAGTGAAATATTACTATTCCACCAGTAAAATTATCCGTTAACCATTTCGCTGTTTTTCCACCAAATATTTCTATAAGTTCTCTAGAATCTGTTTCACAGGTCAAATTATAATTTCCGTAATTGAGTTTAGTATCGCAATTTTCAAAATTAACTTCTTCAATCAGATATTTTCCCTCTTCGGTTCCGGTAAATTTGATTTTTTCGAAGTCCAGTGTGTAAAAAGTTACACCTTGCTCATAACTAGACAAAAATCCACACTCATATTTCGGTTCGAAAGTTTTATTTGGACTCCCAAGTTTTTTTTCAATTTCTGATTTCGAAGATGAGAATCCAAGTCCGTTATACTCAACAATGTCAAAATCTACAGTTTGAGCTAGACCTAATTGACAAACCAAAGTAATTATTAGAAATCCAATTTTTTTCATTTTTCTAGTTGCAGATAACGTCCCGCATAAATGGCGTTGCGAGCTTTTGCTCGCAATGAACATTTTATGCTTTGTTGTGTGCTGTGTTCTTTCTCATCTTTTCTAAATAGTAGTTTCGATTTAACTGATATATGATAATAGCAAATATTCCTCCCGCTAACGTAGAGATAATATCATCTACATCAAAAATTAGAGTTTCACTTGTCCTTTGCATGAATTCCCAAACTATTAAACCGACCTGTGAACTAATCAGACTTATCCAAAACCAATTGTTTAAATTATGCTTGTCACCTTTTTGTATGTCATTAGTGTAACTATCTCTAATTGTCAGTAATATAAAAGGGAAAATTAAACCTGCGGCTAAAAAATTTGGAGATATTCCAAGTAAGTATTGTAGTATTCCTTCACCAATTCCATATTTTGGGCGGATAAATTCATCTATCAAATAGTGTAAGATTAATCCTGAAAATCCAAGAATAATCCATATTGTTAGTTTTACTCGCATCGATTTCTTTTTGTTAATAATTAGAGTAGTTTTCCATTTTTAAGTACGGGTTTTATTTTATCATAGCACACAACGTTTAATATATGTGTCGTAGCAGAGCAAAATATTACCTTGTTTTTCGGTTTTTCTGCGCATTGATTGCTAACTTTTCCTTTCTGCAAGCATTGCGCCTGACCAAAATACAACAACCATTCGATTAATCACTTAGTTGCTATGACATCATATATCGTGTTGTGTACTGGCTATTTTATTTTTTCAATTTTAGGTTCTAAATGCGTTGCTACATTCAGTATATGATTTTCGCTAATGAATGCATAGTGCTTAAATTCTCCAGGATAATCTTTAGTGGCAAAAGTTTCCTCTTTTATATAATTCAGAAAATTTGATTCAGAATAGATTCTTGGATTATTTCCGGTGAAATTATCACCTAAATTATCCGCGTAACTCTCATCTAAAATAGTATATCCAATATAACGATCAATTGTAATTTTATATCGTTTTTTGTCATCTTCTAAAATTCTACGTGCCGGTCCAAGGTTTTTATTACCAATTAAGACATCTTCCTCATTTTCAGA
This sequence comes from Aquimarina sp. AWH4_224, assembly GCF_056160245.1. Classification (NCBI taxonomy): domain Bacteria; kingdom Pseudomonadati; phylum Bacteroidota; class Flavobacteriia; order Flavobacteriales; family Flavobacteriaceae; genus Aquimarina; species Aquimarina sp. AWH4_224. The sequence goes on from NZ_JBSWWU010000004.1 coordinate 413,004, forward strand.
AACCACTCCGCAAACAAGTTCAAATTCAAGTGAATTATCTTCAGGTTCATTTATTCCAGTTATAAAATAATATTTAGCGTTTTCTATTTCATTCATTCTTTTCCTGCTTGTACACAACGTCTCTTGTATGTTGCGTTTGTCTGCCGTAGGCGGCATATGCAATATACAAACTGTTGTGGTTAGTTTTTCTTTATTTGATTCATTTGTTCTATTGCCTCAGGCTCTCCTTTTTTTACAGCTATCTCTAAATATTCCATACCTTTTTCTGTTTGCCCTTGTTTTATAAGGTAATTAGCGTAATGAAATTCCAACAAGTCAACAGGTACAGTTTTAGATTTAAAGGCTAGTTTAAAATTAGATTCAGCTTTTTCCATTTCATTTATTGCTATGTAATAGAGTGCAAAGTTTCTGTAGGTATATGCATTATCATTATTGTCTGTTTCCAAAGCTTTTTCAAGTTGTCGTTTCCCTTTTTCAAATTCGCCTGTTTGGATTAAAGCATATCCCAAATTGTCATAAGCAAATCCATAATTTGGATCTATCCCAAGTGCCTTATTAAAGTTTGAAATACTATTTTTATATTGTCCATTTCTTAACTGATAATACCCAATATTATTATGAGTATCAGACTTTAGTAATGGATCTTCTGTCAAAAATAGAACTTTTTGAAGAGTAGAAATGGCTAATTCAAAATCTCCGTTTTGATATTCTTTATCTGCTTTATTGAATAGATTATTTGCTTCTAACTCTGATTTATTAAAAAGTAACGAGGGGTTATCATTTAAATATTCAATAGCTTTATCAAATCGAATTCTAAGTTCTTTAGAAAGTTCGTTTTTCCAATCAGGATTATTCTGTCCAATTATTTGAGAATGAATTGCAAGCGCATAAATCATTACTTCTTTAGGCATTTCAGAAACATAACTCCATTTAGTTTCCCAGAATCCATTATTTGATCTGCCTATGTCTAACAAGTTTTGACATAATATGAACCCAAATCCAAAATAGACTCCTGCGAGGTAGATGAAAAGACTTGTATCATCACCAGTATCGTATTTTAATTCGTCTTCTATCAGACATATTCTTGTAAGTTCATAAATTAAACTAAAAACTAGTCTTTTTTTTCGTTTGATTACACTTTTTTTAATGTGTAACTTATAATTCTTCTCATTAATGATTTCGGTTTCAATATCAAATACTTTGCCTTCTATTTTATAAGGGGTACCATACGAATCACTTAAATCTGAATGTATTTCAAAACTAATTTTATTAGAATTCAGATTCACTAAATTACATAGGTCATCTATTAAATTTTGAACTTTAATTTCTTCTGAAGTGAAAGTTTTTGGGAAGTATTTTTCAGATATTAAAATTTGTCTTGCTTCATTATTTGGGTAACCATAAACTTGAATTAACCATTTGAAATTATCTTCAATCCAATTTTTATCTGGTTCAGTTATTCGAAATTTATCTTCTTTTATTTTCTTATTGAATCCAAATAATTTCATTTTTTTCTAATTAACCACAACGGTCTTGTGTATGAAATGTAGCATGCAAAAAGACGCTAACTTTATGGATAAACACAAAGCCGAATTTTTATATTTTGTTTTTAATTTGCCATTTTTTAAAAGCCAAATTAAAAATTTGGTCGACTTTCTAAATATACATAAGCCTTTCGGTTAAGCACTTATTCGCTATGTTTTATACTCCGTGTTGTAGCACGTTATTATTTCCTTTGTGATAACATAATATCATTGATGTTTTCTAAACATTTAAATCTTATTCGATTATTTCCCCAATGAAAAGAATTCATTTTTTTCTCATTTGTGATGTCAAATTCTATTTTTTCTCCATTATAACTTTCTTCGTTTTTAGCTCCAATTACTGGTGTTATTTCAATAATTGCATCAGGATTACCTATCGAATCATTTGAGTGAGTCAAAAATCTTTCGGATAAATGAATTTCTTTGATAAATGGTTTCCAACCTTTTTTATAATTTAAACTTCCTTTAATTCTATAGCTTATGAGAGATTTGCTATTAAACAGATTTAATTTGCTATCAATTATTTTAACCTCAAAAGTATCAACACTCAAGGCTTCTTGTTTAGACCACCATCCGATTAAATGTGTTTCATCTATTTCGGTTTTAGGATTTCTGGGTTCAGTCGATAAACTATAGAAAAGTAATTTTGGTAAAAGAAAATAATAAGCCAAAGCAAGAATAACTATTATTATTCCAGTCCATATTAATATTTTTTTCTTTTTCATCATTTATGTCAGAATGTGCTACAACGTTCTTTGTATGTTGCGTTTGCATCCCAAAGGGTGCATATGCAATATACAAACTGTTGTAAGTAGTTTTATTTTATTTTGCTTTTTATCAATTCTATTAACTTAATAAAATTCATTTCGCCTATTTCGTTTTTACCCAGAACTAACATGTCTCCATCCACTTTTTTACGTATCAAAAACAAGTTTGATTTAACCAATTTATAATCTTCAAATTCAGACCATTTAGTTTTACTACACATTATTTCGTCCATATAGACTACATAATCATCATTGAAGTCAAAAACACCGAATTGAGGAACATATTGATCATTTTTTAGGTGATTTTTTGTCGCAGACATAATATTATTCTTAAACTCCGTATACTTTTGGTTTTTTAAATAAGAGTCAAAAAAAGAAATAACACCGATTAAAACAAAAATTACTCCTATATCACCTTTTCCAAATAGAATTGTTGTCCCAAGTGCTGTAAAAATTAATCCGGAAATTAATGAATTCCTTCTCCGTCTAATTAATTCAGAATGTATTATAGGAATACCTAATAGTGTTTGCTGTAAATACGTTTTTTTGTCAAAAGAAAGTTTAAAATTCAAAAATCAGTTTTTTAATAAAAATATATTACTATTCCGCTATTTAATTCGGATGCTTTTTTAAAACCAGCTTTATAAGCTTTTAAATGGTGGTTTATATAATCTTTTTCTTCTATTTCCGCCCAATAAACTCCATTTTCAATCATTTCATTCGTGTCTAGAACTCTCATTAAATCATCAATAGAAATTTTTTCAAGAACGGTACTTATTAATTTAGTATTCTTTGACTTTATAAATCTCAAGTCAAGTCCATTTAATACATTGTTTTTTGACGGATCTACTTTTTTGAGTAAAAATTTTGTAACATCCCAACCTTTGTCCATATAGAAAACAGTATCATTTTCTTGATGAAATTCACCTTCTGTACAAGCGTATTTTTCGTCTAGAAACTCTTCAGCGTCATCATATGAAAGTTCAGATAATTTAGTGATGTCAGTATCAGACATTCTATATAGTTCACATACTATTCCCAACTTATGTTTTTTGGTTATTTAATTACTTACAACGTTTAATATATGTGTCGTAGCAGGGCAAATTATTACCCTGCTTTTCGGTTTTTCTTGCGTATTGGTTGCTAACTTTTCCTTTCCGCAAGCATTGCGCCTTACCAAAATACAATAACCATTCAATTGATCACTTAGCTGCTATGACATCATATATGGTGTTATGGGCTTTATTTTTTATTTATTCATAATCCATTCACAATATTTATAAAATCATTTTTTGTGTTTGGAGGTGGTATATGATAAGAAACCATCCCATATTCGCTTCCTAAAAAGAGCTTTAACTCATTCAGTAATTCATTTTCTTTTTCGTCATTTTGATTGATGTTTATACAGCAAATCATTCCTCCATCACTCAGATAGTATAATTGAACCATTCTTAATAATTCATTGTCATTTATAGCGTAGAAAGGACAATTAAAAGTCAATGTTTCATGATTTTCGATAAGTTCCAACATTTCATTTTCAGTCCTACATTTAAATTCCAACTCCTGATCATTTGTGTAGGAGTAGAATTCATATTTTCCATCGTTATAATTCCTTTTCGGAAGATATTTGTTCAAAAATTTCTGCGCTGTTGCTGCGCTTCTGGTTTTGGCTAGCACATAAATATCTGCATCCATTAATTATTTTGTTTTATTGCCCATAACGGTCTAGGCTATGAACAGTTGCGTGGGTTAGCACGGACTTTTGCAAGTACACAACAAGCTGAAAATTCCTGCGGAATTTTCAAGATAAACCCGTATAGCAATTGTTTATAGCCAATGTGCCTGTTGCACAAGTTAACAAAAATGTAAGATAGATTTGTTATTGATTTTGGATTGGTATGTTATCTTTAAGTATGCAAGGCAAGAAAA